>JAJDEM010000243.1 GCA_029259795.1 Planctomycetota bacterium | reverse complement strand
ACGTGGGTGATGCCCGTTACGGCTAGAGGGTGCAGGCCGAGGCGCGCGCCCAGCTCCGGGTGCCGTCGCCCCGCGATCCAGTATCGATAGGGGACCATGCAGCCTTCAAGGGAGGAGATGCCTGCTCGTGCCACGCTGAAGAAGTGTCCATCGAACAGCCACGGGCTCTCCGCCTGGGCGCTGGCCCAGAGTTCGTCCACCAGCGCATCCACGCCGGTGGGCGGCTCGTACGCGTGGGTGGCGTGCACCCGGATGTCTGGTGCGATCGGGTGCAGCTTGATCATGCGAGCCATCCGCGTAGCACAAGCAAGCGTGGCAAGAAGTACATCACCGCGGGCCAGAGCGTGAGGTCGGCGGGCCTGCTTCCGGAGGTGTCGGTGGGGAGTCCTGATTCCAGCGCAGCGGGCGCGCCGCGGGCCGAGTCCTCTACGGCTGCGCTCGCGATCTCCTCGATGCTCAGGTCTTCGGACAGCGCGTTGATCTCACGCACGGGCGAGCAACTCCTGCAGGTCGAGAAGCTCATGCACGAAGCCTGTGACGGCTGGCCACCCGGCACGCTCGGCTCCAGGAGCGACAATCGCGTACGTACGGAGCCCGGCATCCACCGCGGCGCGCGCTCCCGTCCGCGAGTCTTCGACGGCCACGCTCGTCACGCCGTCGCAGTCCAACGCCTCGAGGGCGAAGCGGTACGGATCCGGGTGCGGCTTGGAGCGCTCCGTGTTCTCGCGACCGACAGTGGCGTCGATCAGGTCTGCGAGGCCCCGCGCGCTCAACCAGGCGCGCGAAGGCTCCACGGACGCTGAGGTCACGATGGCGGTGCGCCACCCGCGCTCGCGAGCCCAGTCGAGGAGTTGTGCGGCACCCGTGCGCGCCGGAACCTCGACGTAGCCCTCATACACCCACGCCTCGTAGCGCCGGAGAAGATCGGCGGGGTCGAGGTCCGGCCGCGTGGCGCACAAGCCGGCGACGACATCCGGCAACGTATGCGCGGCCGCTTCCTCGAATGTCAGGGCATCCGCACCTGCGCCAGCATGTGCAATCAGCCGTGCGTAGACGTTGGCGAGCATGGCGTGACTGTCGGCGACGGTCCCATCCAGATCAAGCAAGAGTCCCCGGTGCGGGGAGGCGGGTCGCGACGGCGGCATGGTCGGATCTTCGCAACGATTGCGGAGTCCGGCAAACTTCGAAGACGTACGCGTAGCTGGCACGCTCTATACTCGCAGGCCGCTGCCACCCCCGGATCCCGACCCGTGAACGTCGTCATCTTCGGCCCCTACGCCCTGTGGGCACCGCACTTCGAGACGGATCTCGAGATCGCCGAGACGCGCATCGCCGCTGGTGCGGACATCACGTGGTTCGGCTGCGATGGCGAACTCGAGTCGTGTGAGCCCAACCGAACGCACCGGCGGGACCAGTGCTTGAAGTGCATTGGGCGGCGGAAGGCTGGTCTGAAGCTGCTATCGAGCTCGGTGACGAGCGCCCGGCACGAGGAGCACCTGACCGCGGAGGACCGCGACCGCGTGGCGGCCCTGCCCCGGTCCTTCGAAGACCTGGATGCACTGCGCGCCCTGAAACTGGACACCTTCGATCTCGGCATGGCGTCACTCTCGTCGATGTTCGAAATGCTGCGCGATGTGAGTCTGGACGTACGGGAACACCAGCGCTGGATCGGACAGATCGTGCGTAGCGCCGCACGCGTCTTCCTCGGCATGCGCAACTACCTCCGTGCGGCGCGACCCGACTGCGTGTACGTGTTCAATGGCCGCATGTCCGCGATGCGCGGGGTGCTGCGTGCCTGCCAAGAAGTCGGCGTGGATTGTCACATCCACGAGCGTGGTCGGGACACGGCTCACTACCTGGTCACGACCAACGAGATGAGCCACGAGATCGATGGTGTGGAGCGGCGCATCGAGGCGGCGTGGGCTCGCGAGCGGTTTTCTCGCGAAGACAAGGTGGCGGTCGCCGAGCGTTGGTACGAGGGACGCACGCGTGGCCACATCGGGAGTTGGTTCTCATTTACAGATGCGCAGGCTGAGGGACGCCTGCCGAGCACGTGGGACGCAGAGCGTCGCAACGTAGGCGTGTACACCAGCTCCGAGTACGAGCATGCAGCGATCGACGATGCCTGGAAGAACCCGCTGTTCGAGGTTGCGGCCGATGGTCTGCAGGAACTCATCGAGCGCTGTGGTCGTGAGGCGCCGGACATCCACTTCAACTTGCGGCTGCATCCCAGTCCGGTGGCCCGGGAGAGCAGTACCGTCAAGATGCTGATGGCGCTGGATGCTGCCAACGTCACGGTGATCCCCCCCGATTCCGAGGTGTCGACCTACGCGCTGATGCTCGCGTGCGAGAAGATCGTCGTCACGGCCTCCTCGGTGGGCATCGAAGCGGCCTTCTGGGGCAAGCCCGTGATCCTCGCTGGGGCCTCGGAGTGGGGCCGACTCGGCTCGGCCTACACGCCGCAGACCTTTACGGAACTCGTTGACCTCGTTTGCGATCCCGCGCTCGCTCCTCTGGACCGTGAGGGAGCGCTGAAGTTCGGCTACTACATGGCCACCCTGGGCCTGTCGTACGAGTACTTCCAGCCTGAGGGGGTGATGCACGGCACGTTCAAGGGCAAGCACATTCGGCCGCGCTTCCTCCACCGCATGCAGGCCCGCATCGCACGGCTCATGGGCTCGTAGGCGGGTTGTAGTGTGCCAGCGTCGGCTCGCGGGCGAGGAGGTCCATGACCTCTGACGTCGTGAAGGCCGGATTGGTCGGGAGCAGCCGCCCGTAGACCGTGCGCACGAACTCGAGATCTTCCGGTTCGTCCACGCACCAGCACAGTGCCGAGTGGTCTTCCGCTTGGCGGACCGATCCGATCCGGAAGCGTTCTGGGTGGGTGTAGAAGAACGGCGTTACATGTTCGCGCTCGGCGCGCGTGGTGGCTTCACGAGCAGCGACGCCGAGCGCTGCTCGCGTGCATGCCTCGGCATCCAACCCCTTCGGATAGGTGCGGTCCAGGGCATTGGAGGTGAAGTCGAATCCGCCATCGATGTGCGCATCAATCACGTGATCAATGAGCTGCGGATCGGTGAGAGGGCAGTCGCCGGTGAGACGTACGACATGCGTCGCGCTGTACTCTGTGGCCGCGCCATGGAAGCGACCCAAGACGTCCTGAAGGCTGCCGCGGTAGCAGGCGATGCCGAGTTCCTCGGCCAGGACGGCTACGGGAGCATCGCTCTCCTCCTCGCTGGTGGCGATCACGAGTCGGTCGATGCGAGTCGCGCGGAGGATGCGTTCGCACTGGCGGGCGAGCATGGGACGGCCCGCGAGGTCTTGCAGGACCTTGCCCGGGAGCCGCGAGGAACTCGTTCGGGCCTGCAAAACCGCTAGGATCATGCGAGAGACCCAGCGGCTTCCGCGACGGTCTCAATCACGCGTTCCACGTCGGCATCGGTCATCGCAGGGAACAGGGGGATGGTGAGGGCGCGCGCCGCGAAGTTCTCGGCGACGGGGCATGAGCCGATCTTGTAGCCGAGGCGCTGGTAGTAGGGGTGGGTGTGGACCGGCTCGTAGTGCACCTGGATGCCGAGGCCCGCGGCACGCAGGGCGTCAAACAGCGGCCGGCGCAGGGCGGCATCCCTGACGCGGATCACAAAGATGTGCCAGCCATGCTCCACGTGGGGGGCGCTCGCCGGAAGCTCAAGCGAGGCTAGGCCCGCCCAGGCTTCGAGGTAGCGCGCGGCAATGGCGCGGCGGCGCGCGAGGAAGCCGTCGAGGCGCTCCAGCTGCGCGAGTCCGATGGCGCAGAGAACGTCCGGGAGGCGGTAGTTGAGGCCGAGGAAGTGGATCTCCTGATGCCAGGGGTCGCCGGCAGTCTCCATCCGGGCCGGATCGCGAACCATGCCGTGTGTCTGGAAGGAGCGGGCACGGAACATCCACTCCTCATCGTCACCGAGAATCGCACCACCCTCGGCGGTGGTGATCGGCTTGACGGGATGAAAGCTCAGGGCCGTCAGGTCGGCGAGGCTGCCCACAGGGCGGCCGCGGTAGGTGGCGCCAAGGCTATGAGCGGCATCCGCGAGCAGCCGGACGTCGTGGGCGTCCGCCAGCTTCCGGAACTCAGTCCACGCCGCCGGGTGCCCGGCGTAGTCGATCGGTACCAGCAGGCGGCTGTCGGGGGTGAGAGCCTCGGCGGCGGCTTCCGGATCGAGGTTGCCCGTGGCGGCGTCTACGTCAGCGAAGCGCACAGTGGCGCCGAGGTGCAAGCCGACGTTGGCCGTGGCAGCGAAGGTCAGCGGCGAGGTGACCATGGATGTGCCGTGCTCGAGCCCGAGCGCGAAGGCTGCGGAGTGTAGTGCCGCGGTACCCGAGTTGACGGCTACCGCCTCACGCGCCGCACCCCGCTTGGCGAGCGCGGCCTCGAAGGCCGCGACCGTGGGGCCCGTGGTCAGCCATTCACCGCGCAGGACGGCCGTGACGGCTTCGATCTCTGCATCCCCAAGCGCCTGACGGGCGTAGGGCAGGAACGGGGGCGGGGTCCCCTCAGGCATCCAGCAGGGCCCGGAGCGCTTCAGCGTCGATCCACTCATCGTTGCGGTCGCTGCTGTACTGGAAGTCTTCGGCCACAGCCGTGCCAGCCGCATTGCCGTCGGCCTCGAGCTCCTCGACCTGCTTCAGCTGGATGTCGGGGAGAATGACGTAGTGGGAGCCGCGATCGCGCGTGCGTCGGGCGTCGTGGATGCTGATCATCTCTTCGTGGAGCTTCTCGCCCGGGCGGATCCCGATGAACTCGATCGGAACGCCGGGCGCCAGCGCCTCTGCCATGTCCATGAGGCGCATGCTCGGGATCTTCGGCACGAAGATCTCACCGCCGACCATTTCGTCGAAGGCCTTCATCACGAGATCCACCGCACCGTCCAGATGGATCCAGAAGCGCGTCATCTGCTCGTGCGTGATGAGCACCTTGCCGGCTTCGGCCATCCCCCGGAACATCGGCACGATGCTCCCGCGACTGCCCAGCACATTGCCGTAGCGGACGACGGAGAACGTCGTGTCGTGGTCGCCGGCGTAGGCATTGCCGGCGACAAACAGCTTGTCGCTGACGAGCTTCGTGGCCCCGTAGAGGTTGATGGGGCTCGAGGCCTTGTCGGTGCTGAGGGCCACGACCTTGTTCACGCGGCGGTCGATCGCAGCATCGATGATGTTCTGCGCGCCCATGATGTTGGTCTTGACGGCTTCGAAGGGGTTGTACTCGGCCGCGGGGATCTGCTTGAGAGCAGCGGCGTGCACGACGATGTCGACCTCATCGAATGCGCGGTAGAGGCGGTCCCTGTCGCGGACGTCGCCCAGGAAGAACCGGATCCGAGGCTCCTCCCGGTAGTCCGCCTGCATGTGGAACTGCTTCAGCTCGTCGCGGCTGAAGACGATCACCTTGGCGACCGCTGTCTCACGCAGCAGTGTGGCGATGAAGCGGCGGCCAAAGGAGCCCGTGCCGCCGGTGACGAGGACTACCTTGTTGTCGAGAACCTTGCTCATGGGCTGCGGAGGATAGCAGCGGCGCGGTCGTCCAGCGAAGGAGCGCTTTCCCGGCCTGGCTGATTGGCTCGGCAGGCGCCTACCTACTTGGGCGTCTCTTCCTTCTTCGCGGGCGTCTCTCCAGGGATCTCCGCGGGGGGGGCGCCCGGCATCGGCAGCGGGTGCACGGTCCCATCGATCTCCAGGGTGGCGTTGGTCACCCTGAACTTCTCGCCGGCCTGGTCCATCTGAGCCCTCACCATGCCGCTGCCTTTGGAGCCTGTGACGTCGAAGGCAAACTTGTTGCCGCCGCCGCCCTCGCCCGTTGCCGTGAGGTTCAAGTCGACCTCCTTGAGCTCGCCGAGGTGCTCGACGATCACCGGGTTGTCCTTGATCGCCGCCTTGAGCGAGTCCTCCATCGTCCCGAAGGCCTTCTGGACAAGGAAATAGCAGCCGACGCCACCGATGACAAAGACGAGGGCGAGCACGCCCAGGACGATGAAGACGGTCGAAGCCTTGCCGCTTTGGGCGTGGGCATGTGCGCGTCGGCGGGCGGGTGCGGTCTGCATGGCGATCTCCTTGAGGCGCGCATCCTAGCCGGAGGGCGGGGCGTCTGCACAGCCGCGGTCCAGCCACGCACACCCTCGGCGGGGGCATTGCCCATCCGTTCAGCGCGCGGACCAGCTAAGGTGGCTGGTCGGAATAGGAGCGCGCGTGAGTAGCCAAGGCGAAGCATCGGCCGCACGGGCGCGGGTCCTGCACGTGTCGTTCTTCTACGACCCGCAGCTCAACAACATTGCGTACCGGCTCCTCGAGGCGCTTGACCCCGCCGCGTACGAGACGCTGCCGCTCTACCTCTTCGCGCCGCGAGGGGATGGCCCTGCCGCGCCGCCAGGCGGACACTGCCTCGGAGCGTCGCCCCGCGACTTGCGGGGTCTTGGGCGTGGCGGGTTGGCTCGCTCGATCCGGTCGGCCGGCGGGACGATCGAGGTCGCGGTGGCGCATCGGATGCGCACGGCGTTGCTCCTCGACACAGCGTACGGGGACGCCCTTCCCGCGGGCCTCGTGGTCGTGCATGGGCGGGGCACCCTGCGCCGCGCGAGCCGGCGGCGGCGGGTCCTTCGGCGCCTCGTGCCGCGCTGGCGCTTCGTCGCCATATCGCAGGCCGTCCGAGCCGATCTCGAAGGCGCCGGGGTGCCCGCGGAGCGGATCCTCGACCTTCCGAATGCCCTCGACCTCGACGGCGCACGGGCCAAGCTCCTGTCGCCGGCTGCGGCGCGCGAACACCTGGGCGTCCAAGGCGCGGGCTTCCTCTTCGGCGCCATCACCCGCCTCGAGGAGAAAAAGGGCGTGCACACGGTGCTGGAGTCGCTGGCGCTGCTGCCCGAGCACGTGCGGCTCGTCATTCTGGGGGATGGGCCGCAGCGCGCTCTGCTTGCCGCGGCTGTGGCCGCCAGCGGCCTCGACGCCCGGGTGCATCTGGCGGGTCACGTGCCGGATGCCTTCCGTCTTGTGCGGGCGTTCGATGCGTTGGTGCACCCAAGCCATGAGGAGGGCTTCGGCATGGTGCTCTTGGAGGCCATGGCGGGGGAGATCCCCATCGTTGCGACCACGGCAGGGGGCATCCCCGAGGTCGTCGGAGAAGAGGCCACGCTCGTGCCGTCCGGCGACCCGGCCGCGCTGGCTGAGGCGATGGCCGCACTTGCAGGGGCGAGCGCGGAGGCGCGGGCCGCGCAGGGAACGGCCCTGCTGACGCGGGCCCGCGAGCGCTTCGATCTGCCGCGAGCGCATGCCGCCTTTCGCGCCATGGTCGCCGTCCTTTGCTAGCGTCCTGAACCGGGGCCGGGTCCTTTCGGGGCAGGGCGCGGGGCGGGCGGTACAAGACCCGGCTTCCCCTCCCTTTCGAGAACCTGACCATGAGTGTGTCCTGTGGCATCGTCGGCCTTCCCAACGTCGGCAAGAGCACGATCTTCAACGCCCTGACTGCGGCCCAGGCCGAGCAGGGCAACTATCCGTTCTGCACCATCGAGCCCAACGTGGCGACTGTCGAGGTGCCGGATCCCGCGCTCGAGCGCATCCACAACCACATCCGCACGGATCGGGTCCTGCCGGCGATCTGCCAGGTGACCGACATCGCCGGGCTCATTGCGGGCGCGGCGAGCGGCGAAGGCATGGGCAACAAGTTCCTGGGCAGCATCCGCGAATGCGACGCCATCATGCAGGTCGTGCGCTGTTTCGAGGGCGCCTCGGTGCTGCGTGAGGATCCCGTGGATCCGATCGGGGACATCGAGATCATCGAACTGGAGCTGGTCCTCGCCGACCTCGACACCGTCCAGAAGGCGATCGAGCGCAACAAGAAGAAGATGCGTAGCCAGGACAAGGAAGCCGTCGCCGCCGAAGCGGCCTACCTCCGGGCCGAGGCGCTGCTGGAGGCGGGTACGCTGCTTCGCACCGTGACCTGGAGCGAGCAGGAGCGCCTGCACCTGAAGCCGCTCTGCCTCATGACCTCCAAGAGCATGCTCTACGTGGCAAACGTCGCCGATGACGACCTTGCCGGCGAAGGGGCACTCGCCCAGCGCGTGGCCGCCCACGCGACGAAGGTCGATGCTGCGTTTGTGCCGTTCTGCGGTGATCTCGAGAGTGAGCTGCGCAAGCTCGACGACGAGGAGCGCGCGGAGTTCATGAGCGAGCTTGGCGTCACGGAGCTGGGTTTGGGCCGCTTGATCACGGAGGTCTACCGCGTCCTCGGCCTGCGCACCTACTACACCGCAGGCGAGAAGGAGATCCGCGCGTGGACGATCCGCGCCGGCGACCGCGCCCCCGTGGCGGCCGGGGTGATCCATACGGACTTCGAGAAGGGGTTCATCCGCGCCGAGGTCTACTCGGTCGACGACCTCGACCAGCACAAGAGCGAGAGCGCCATTCGTGCCGCAGGCCGCTTGCGCACCGAAGGCCGCGACTACGTCATGCAAGAAGGCGACGTCTGCCACTTTCTTGTGGGGAAGTAGCCGGGACGTAGCGTCCCTCGGCGCGCTGACGTGTGCCCGTGCGGGCGCTCAGTCCCCGCCGCAGCCTGCGCGGGGGCGCGCGGTGCGGCCCTTGAGCCCAGTGGGCAGCGGTCGGTCGAGATCGCACCGCGGGCGGCGCGCCGTGCGGTGGCGCTTGTCCGTGGCCTGCAGCACGGCGCGGGTGATGGCGCGGTGATCCTCCAGGCCTCGCATGCGGAGCACGCCGCGAGCGGCTGCGGCGATGGCGAGCGCATGGGGTTCCGCCGGGCGCGAGGCGAGGGCCGCCTGAGCCTCGGCCAGGGCGGCGCCGTCGAACTCGGCGTCGAGCAGGGCCTGCGCGCGGATCACCTGGCGGAGCCATAGCGGTTCGTCGCGCAGGCCCAGGTCGACGCGCTGGAGAAGCTGCTTCTCGTCCGCGGCGGGGGCCTCCAACCAGAAGCCTGCGACGCTCTCCTTCGAATCGAGGTCAAACCGGCCCCAGCGAATGCAGCCGCGCACGCCCTCGAACTTCTTGCGGAGCGCTGCCGGGATCTTCACATCCTCGCGGTAGCGGTCCGCCGTGACCTGCATGCGGCCAAGGAGCGAGTGGCCGACGCGAAACTCCAGTGTGAACACATCGGGGTGCTTGTCGGCATCGTCCCCGTACGCATCGCTCAGGTCCAAGCGGACGCGGGCCAGGTCCTTGGGCCGGATGCGACCGCGCGGGTGGGTCGCATGCATGGGAGGGCCCACCGGCGGAGCGCAGCGGTGGACCCTCGGACGCACAAGCGGCGTCATGCGTAGGTCAAGCCGCCTTGCCAGGCGACAGACCTTGCAGGTGTGCTGCCCCGGCGCCGTGTGGCTCCGGGGCCCGGGTTGGCCCGGCGGTCGATCGGCTTCGCGGTAGGCGCCGGGCGAGCCCGAATGGGCAAGTGGGGACCCCAGCGCCCCGAGGAGGAGGAGGGCAACAAGAGAGAGCACCATGCGGGTACGTCGGCTGGTCATCACGCCCAGAGAAGCGTGATGGGTCGAAGGGCATTTCGCCTGCCGAGGGCGCGTGTGAAGTGTGGCTAGCCGCGCATCTGGCGGACGGCGACGCTCACATCACCACCTTCGATCACGGCGTCCGTGCTCTTGAGGTGCTTCATCGCCATGCCCGTCGCCTGGCCATCGTTGCCCGCGCCAAGGATGGCGTCGGCCAGCGGGGCGAGCGCCGCGATGATCTCCTCGACGGAGAGCGTCTTCGGCAGGAAGCGCTCGAGCACGGCGATCTCCTCGGCCAGGGTCGCCTTCTGCGCCTCGTCCGCGGCCGCGTCACGCGACTCGCCGATCGACTTGATGAGCTTGCGCAGGATCTTCTCGCCTTCGGCGTCCGACGCATCCTCGCCGGAGCGGGCTTCGATCGTCTGGATCTCGCCCAGCGCGACGCGCAGGATGCCCTTCTCGACCTTCTGGCCTGCACGCATCGCGGCCATCATGGCGGCCTTCATGTCGTCCTTGAGCATCTTGTTCCTCGCGTCTCGATGTGCGACGGACTGGCATTCCGCCTTGAGGGCCCAGTCTGCCCCCGCCGATACGAAGGCAGAAGGTCAATAGGAGGAGTCATGCGTTCCCACGCCCGACGCCGCGCCACCCGTCTGCGATTCGAGGCTCCGGCCTTGGTCGTCACCGCCGCTGGCCCCGTCCGCGCTCGGATCCGCGACGTCAGCCGTCTCGGCGTGGGCCTGCGACTCTCCACCCGGCATCCGAGCCTCGATCTTGGACGCACCGCGTCCTCGGTCCGCGCCGCCATTCCTGGTGCCGTCGATCTCATGCTCTGCCATACGGAGCGGCCCGCCGCCGTGGAGTGCGCCGGGCGCGTGACGCGGATTGGCGTTCCGCTGGACGTGAGGGGCGCCATCGATCTGGGCGTCTCGCTCGACGCGCCGCTCAGCGATGCCGACGCGGCCGCGCTGGGTCTGGTCTTTCCGCCGTTGGCCGAGGACGGCGACACGCCGGCGCGCGCGCCCGCAACCACGTGGGCGTTTCACACGATCCTCACCAGCTCGGCGCGGGGCGCGCGCTCGTCGCTGCCCTGCAAGGCGGCCCGCGTGGGGCCCGAGAGCCTGCGCGTTCGCGTCCCCCGCGCGAGCTTCGACGGCGTCGGGCTCCTGGCCGGCAGCGTGGCCGATGCGGCAGTTGAGTTCTCGGAGCGCTTCGGCACGCGTCTTGGACTCAAGCTCCGTGATGGCGAGCGGGAGCACTGGTCCGGTCCGGTCCGTGTCTGCAGTGTCGGGCTGCCCGAGGATCGTCCCCAGGACATGGAACTCGAGCTCGCCTATGAGCGACGCTTGGACGCGGCTGCCTTGAAGGGCCTCGGCATCAAGCCTCGGTAGCGCGACTACTTCGCCGAGCGCGCGGCCGCATGCTTGGCGTACCAGCCGATGCACGCGGCCGCCGCCGCGTCGGTGGCCTGCGCACCCGGGAGCCCGCCTTGGTTGCAGGCAATCAGCACGGCGAAGTCCCGCTTGGGCGCGAGCCAGGTGACCGAGTACCACGTGTTGTTCGTGCCGTTGTGCCAGATCACCGGGCCACCGGCCCACGGCCGGGTCGCGGTGATCCAGCCGAGGGCGTAGTCTTCCCCCTTGCGCGCGGTCTGGATGTGGCGAAGCGTGTCGCGGGCGAGCAGCAGCGTCGTCTTGCCATCTTGCGCGCCTGCAAGGTGCAGCTGGATGTAGCGCGACCACGCGCGCATCGTCATGTGCACCCGGCCCGCGGGGGTGATGGCGGGCGGGTTGTCGGCCATCCGCCCCGGCGGCACGGGCGGGCGACTCGTGCCGGCGAACTGATGTCCCCAGGGCTGCTCGACGGTCTTCGCTGAGCCGGGCGCTCCGAAGCCGGCGGGCACGGCTTTCAGGGGCGCGAGGAGCTCCCGCAGGAGGAGCTTCTCGTAGCTGGTCTTCAGCAAGGACTCGGCCGCGTGACCAACGATGGCGAAGCTCGCGTTGCTGTAGAGGAACTTCGTGTCGGGCTCGCTCGTCGGCGGCCAGGAGAGGACCGTGCTCGTCAGCAGTCGCCGCGCTTCGACGGGTGTGCCGCTGTGTTGGTAGAGACGCGCCCAGAGTCCGCCGCGGTTGAGGTCTGCAGGCATGCCCGCGCGGTGGCGGAGCATGAGCTCGAGTGTCACGGCGCGCCAGTCCTTGTGCATCGTCTTCGCGAGGTCGGGGAAGGCCTCGGCGAGCGTCATGTTCCAGCGCAGCTTCTTCTTCTCGACGAGGCGTCCGATCAGCGTGGCGGTCATGGACTTGGTGCACGAGCCGATGTGCCAGAGGTCCTTCGTGCCCACGGCGGTCTTCGCGCCACGCTTGCGAACGCCGACCGCGCCCTCTGCGACGAGATTCTTGCTGGTGACGATGACGGCCGCGAGGCCGGGCACATTGTGCTTCTTCCGAATCGGGGCCAGGATCGCGTCGAGGGACTGCGTCGCGGCCGGCTTGGCCCTCGCGGGCCCCTCGTCTGCGGCCAACCGCCGAGCGGGCCCGCCCGCGAGCAGCGCCAGGCCCAGGAC
>JAJDEM010000242.1 GCA_029259795.1 Planctomycetota bacterium | reverse complement strand
GCGCGCGAGTCCCGCGGCGCGCGCGGGCGGATGGTCTACTTCACGATCTGTCTGGCCATTGGCGTCGCTGCCGTGGTCGGCACCGCGGCGCTCGCTGCGGGGATCGACCGTGGCTTCGACCAGCAGTCACGCGCCCTGCTTGGTGCAGACCTGACCGTCGACGCCCGCCGTCCGCTGCCGGCCGAGCTTGATGAGGCCATCGCCCGCGAGGACGGCCTCGAGCGGGCAGACAGCCTCGAGACCATGAGCATGGTCTCGGTGCCGACCGCCGAGGGCCGCAGCCGGCTCGCGCAGGTCTTCGCCGTGCGCGGCCGCTATCCGCTGCGCGGCACGCTGACGACGGTGCCCGCCGGGGGCCTGGCGACCCACCTCGGCGCCGACACGATCGTCGTCGAAGCCGACCTGCTCGACGCCTTGGGCGTCCAGGTCGGCGACACCGTACGCGTCGGCAACCTCGAGCTGCGCATCGCCGCCGTGGGCCAGGGTGGGCCGCAGGCCATGGGCTTCACTTCGTTCCTCGCCCCGCGGCTGTTCATCGACCGCGCGACGTTCGAGCGCACGGGGCTGCTCGGCTTCGGCTCCCGCGTCGTCTACCGCACCCTGCTCGCCCTGCCCGAGCACTCGACGCGCCAGGAGCTCGAGGCCCTCGAGGCGCGCCTTGAAGCGGCCACCCCGGGGGCGGCCTACCTCGACTTCGACGCCCACCATCAGATCGGCCGCGGTCGCCGGTGGGTAGAGCGGATGGAAGGCTTCGTCGGGCTGGTGGCGCTGCTCTCGCTCGTCATCGGCGGCATCGGCGTCGCCCTCATCGTGCGCACCTGGCTCGCTGGCAAGACGCGCGCGATCGCCGTGATGCGCTGCCTCGGCGTGACCCCGCCGCAGATCCTGATCCTCTCGCTCGCCCACACGACGCTGCTCGCGCTCGCGGGCAGCCTCGTGGGCGCCGCCATCGGCTGTGCGCTGCCATGGCTCGTGCGCACGGGAGCGCCGGACCTGCTGCCGGTCGAGGTCGTCACGGTGATTCCCGTCGGCGCCATCCTGCGCGGGGTCGGCCTCGGCGTCGGCCTCTCGCTGGCGTTCGCGCTGCCCGTCCTAACCGCCATCTGGCGTGTGGCGCCGGCACGGGTGCTCCGCGCGGATGCCAGCCCGCTGCCGCCCCATCGCGGCACGCAGCTCGGCGCACGCCTGTTCCTGCTCGCCGGTCTCTTCGGTGCGGCCTGGGTGCAAGCCGATCAGACGCTGCATGCGGTCTGGTTCACGGGTGGCTTCGTCGTCCTCGTCGGGCTCCTGGCTCTCGCGGCGCAGGGATTGATCGCGCTGGCCAAGCGCATTCCCCGCGGACGGCTCTCGCCCTACCTCGTGCATGGCATCGCCGCGCTCGCCCGGCCCGGGGCCGGCACCGTCGGAGCAATCGTCGCGCTCGGCCTGGGCACCATGGTGGTCACGGCCGTCGCCTTGGTGGAGACGCGCCTGCGCGACACGATCGTCGCGCAGATGCCCGCGACGGCTCCAAGCGTGTTCCTCGTGGACATCCAACCCGACCAACTCGAGGGCGTGACAGGGCAGCTCGAGCACGCCAACGCGGCGGAGGTCGACCTCGTCCCCGTGGTCATGGCGCGCATTGCCTCGATCGACGACACCCCCGTCGAGGAAATCGCCAAGCAGGAAGGCCGCGGCGGCTGGTCCCTGACGCGCGAGCAGCGCCTCACCTGGCGCGAAAAACTCACCCCCGACAACACGATCATTGCCGGCAGCCTGTGGTCGCGACCCGACGTGCTCGAGCTCAGTATCGAGGAGCGCTTCGCCCGCCGGCTCCGCGTGGGGCTCGGCTCGCGCATCGCCTTCGACGTGCAGGGCGTGCCCATCACGCTGCATGTAACAAGCATCCGCTCGGTCGAGTGGCAGAGCTTCTCCCTGAACTTCTTCCTCGTCGCCGAGCCCGGCGCACTCGAAGGCGCCCCGGCGCTCTACCTCGCGAGCGCGCAGGTCGAAGCCGACGCCGAGCAAGGGCTGCAGGACCGCCTGGCCGGCGCCTACGCCAACGTCACCGTGCTGCGCGTGCGCGCCATCCTCGATGAGGTGCTGGCGCTGCTCGAGCGCATTGCGCTCGGCCTGCGTGTGCTGGGCAGCCTCACGATTCTCGCCGGTCTGGCCATCCTCGCCGGCGCGATCTCGGCGTCGGTGCTCCACCGCGGCCGCGAAGTGGCCCTGCTCAAGACACTCGGCGTAACCCGCGGCGGAGCGACGGTCCTGCTCCTGACCGAGTACGGTCTCTCCGGCGCCCTCGCCGGACTCGTCGGCTCCGGTGGCGCCCTCCTGCTCGCGTGGACATGGCTCGCGTACGTCGCCGACCTCGACGTCTCACTCCCGCTCCTTGCCATTCCGCTGGCCATGCTTGGCATGGGAACACTCAGCGCCGCGTGCGGCGTCCTTGCCAACACGCGCGCACTGCGCGTGCCGCCGAGTCACGCGCTCCGCTGACGCGAAGCCTGCCGCCGCACTACCACAGCAACGCGGCGGCCCCCTAGCGGTCAACAGCCCGTCTGCGCTAGGATCGATCGTTCGCCGCCCGCGGCGCGAGAGGGGCCTATGCTCCGCGCAGTCCTCATTCTGTTGTTCCTCTGCCTGCCGTATGCCGTACCCGCCGCTGCCGAAGAGGCGGCGCCGCTCACGGTCGAGCAAGCGGCGAGCCGGGTGCTCGAGGCGCTCAAGACACAGGACCAGGCTGCGTACGAGGCGCTGGCCACCGGCACCAACCCGGACCCCTGGCGCGTGGCCGACGAGCTCATCCGTCAGAAGGCCCACGACGCGGCGCGCATGTTCGCCAACGCTGCTTCGGGCCCGGCCACCAAGGGGCTGGCAGCCTACGTGGCAGCACGGCACGACGCGCCGGACGCACCGGCCCGCCGCACGCGCATCGCCGCTGCGAGCAAGGCCTTTCGCGCCGGCAACCCGGCCGCTGCGCTCGCAGCCCTCGGGGATGCCGAGTCGCCGACTCCGGCCGACGTCGTCGGCGTACGGCTGGCGACGGGACGCGCAGCTGCTCTCCGAGCTACGAAGCAGCTGCAGCGAGCGGCTGAGGCCTACGCCGCGGCGGGCGACGCGGCGGCCGGCATCGGCTGGCTCGCCAAAGCCGAGCAGGCCTACGCCGCGGCGGGCATGGCGGCCTACCAGTTGCGTCGGTACCCCGCCGCCGCTGGGCTCTGGGAGAAGCGCGTCGAGGTCTGCAAGCAGCTCGGTGAAGGGCCACGACTCGCCGGAGCCCTCAGCAACCTGGGCGTCGCCTACTTCGAGAGCGCCCAGTACCCCAAGGCGCGTGCGGCCCACACGCAGTCCCTCGCCCTGAACAAGAAGCTCGGCGACAAGCCGAACGAAGCAGCGAACCACGTCAACCTCGGCATGCTGCACGCCCAGCTCAAGGAGCACGAAGCGGCGCTAGAGGCCTACGAGCGTGCGCGCGAGCTGAAGCAAGCCCTCGGCGACGGGCTCGGCACGGCCAAGGCCCTTGGGGATCTCGCCACCGTGCACGGAGAGCTGGGCGATCACGCCCGGGCCGCGGAGGCCAACGAAGCGGCGCTGGCCATCATGCACGCGCTCGGCAACAAGCCGGGCGAGGCCTGGATCCTCGGCAACATCGGCGCCCGGCACTGGAGCTTCGGGCAACGCGGGCTTGCGCTCGCCGCCTGGAAGAAGGCCTGGGATATCAAGAAGGCCCGTGGCGACCGCAAGGGGGCCGTGCGGCTGCTCTACAACGTCGGCTTGGCCCAGAAGGAAGTGGGCGAGTTCGAAGAGGCGCTCGACACCTTCACGCGCGTACGCGAGGAAGAACTGGCGCTGGGCAACAAGCGCAGTGCTGCTGCGACCCTGAACATGATGGGCGCCGTTCACGACTCACGGGGGGAGTACGCCCTCGCCCTCTCGAGCTACGAGCGCGCACGCGACCAGCAGGTCGCCCTGGGCGACAAGGTGCGTGCGGCCAGCACCCTGAGCAACCTGGGGAACACCTACGTCGCGCTCGGCGACCTCGAGCGCGCCATCGCCTCGATGCAGCGGGCCCTGGCCGAGCAGGAGGCGAATCAGGATGCAAAGAACATCCCGATCACGCTCAGCAACCT
>JAJDEM010000241.1 GCA_029259795.1 Planctomycetota bacterium | reverse complement strand
CACGCCTGCCGACGCAAGCAACAGGAGGACCGCAGCGATGCGCCCGCAGGCGCGCGGGTCCAGGGTAGGTCGGAAGCGATCAACCAGCATGTGTCGGCCTCCCACGCATGAAACGAGGGACGCGCCCTGATTGCACGCACGCAACGCGAGAACGACGCCTGGATCTGAAGTCGCCTTCAGAATCGATGGGCCTGCGAAGCACAAGAGCTGGCTGGTCGGCGCTACACGCCCCTCAAACCAGAGCGACCGGTTCATTGGCCGATCTGCAGCGACCGATTCATGAGGTCGCGGAGGAACCTACTCCAACAACAGGGGACCCGATGGCAGCGGCCCGGTCTCCGGGCCCTGTGCCATCGGGGGCAGCGGCCGGGCAGCGGCCTTCTGCCATTGGGCGCTACTTCGTGAGCGGCAGTGCCGGCGGCTCGCCCGTGGTGCCCCAGTCGAGGAGCTCCCGCACGACGGTGCCGCCGCGCACGTGGCGGACGACGCCGTCCACCGGGATCAGCGTGGAGATCCAGCGCTTGTCGACGCGTCCGCCACGCAGGGTGCGCGTAAGGGTGACGCAATCGATCTGCTGCCCCTTGACCTCGAGCGTCTCCCGGCCCACCTGCGCCGGGGCGCCGCGACCGCGGCGGCCGCTGAGGTTGAGATGCGGACGGCGCTGCCGTGTGAGCGTCGCGCCCTTGATCTCCTTGCCCTGGTAGGCAACACGACTCTCGAGCGTCACGGTGTCTTCCGCGACCTCGAGGACGCGCAGCGTGGCGATCGTGTTCTCGCCCTGGATCACGTTGCGGATCCGCACCCACTCCCCCGCCTTGGCGTCGTGCAACGGGTTGACCGGGCCGGTCTGCTTGGCACTGCCAGCCGACGTCTTGCTCGGACCGGGCACCTTGGCAGCCCCGGTGGGCGCTGCCGCCGGCTTTGCGGGAGGATTGGACTTCGCAGGCTGCTCGGGCGTGGCCGACTCGTCGATGCCCCACTCCACGGCGGAGAGGATGGTCGTCTTGCCGCTCTCGACCTTGAGCAGGCCGAGGCCCAGCACGGAGTTGGAGAAGGTCAGCCGCAAGACGCCGCCGGGGACCTCGAGGTTGACGACGGCCACCTCGACGCGCTTGCCCTTGACCTCGGCCATGCGGGTCTCGTGCCCCGTGATCGTGCCCATGGCGCCGAGCGCCTCGAGAAGCGGCGCCTGGGGCGCCATCGTGGGGAGCGGGACCGGGATGGCCGGCCCCTTCTCGAGCTCACGCTCGAAGCGAACCTGCCCGCCCTCGACGCCCACCACGCGCACACGCACGGTGGTCTTCTCCGCGGCACCCGGCAGGTGCGCCTCGTAGCGCACCCACTCGCCGACCTTCGCGTCGGCCAGCGGGTTCATGGCGCTCGCCGTGCTGGCCCCGTCGCCGCTCGGGCGCTCGGGCGTCGGCGTCGCGGGTGTCGGGGTCGCGGGCTTGGTTGCCGGTGCGGTCGCGGGTGTCGGCTTGGTAGCCGGCGCCGTCGTGCCGCCGCCGCGCACCTTGGCCATCACGACCTCGATCGCCTTGGCGAGCTGGCGGTCGTTGCCCTTGATGCGGTCCTCGGACGTGTGCTCGACGTAGATGTCCGGCTTGACGCCGAGGCCTTCGAGGTTCGTGCCGTCGATGCCCTCGTAGCGCGTCCGCGGGATGCGGAAGGACGAACCGTCCGACAATGTGATGTCGTTGGTTCCGATGACGCCACCGGGCGTCGGCACGCCAATGACGGTACCGACCTTCATCACCTTGAAGATGTAGGGGAACACCTCGGCGTCGGAGAACGAACGCTCGTTGATGAGGACGACGACCGGCTTGTCCCAGTACAGGGCAGGCTGCGTGACCTTGATCGGCGAGCCGCGCATGGAGACGCGCGCGTAGGGACGCGCCGTCAGGATCTGCATCAACTGCTGGTGGATGTTGCCGCCACCGTTCTCACGGACGTCGATGATCATCCCCTTGACCCGCGAGCGCCGGTTCCAGGTCGCGACCGCGCGCTGGAACTTCTGCAGGTTCTGCGGGTTCATGGCGCTGAGGTGGATGTAGCCGATCTTGCCCTTCGTCTCCTTGACGACCCGACTGGCATTGCCGCTCACCCAGCGCACGTTGCGCATCGTGCCCAGTTGGCGCTGGGAGATGGGCTTGACCTTCTCCTCGCGGGCGCTGCCGACCCCGTCGGCCGTAATGGGCCGGAAGCGGACGCGGAGCTCCTCACCGACCGTACCCGTCAGGAGGCGGTCGAGGTCGGTGCCGGCCTTGATCGCCTTGCCCTTGATGGCAATGACCTCGTCGCCGACGCGCAAGCCGGCCTGGTCCGCCGGTCCCTTGCTGTAGATCGACGCGATGCGCCGGCCGCCGTTCGGGCCCGCGCCGTCGGCGAACTCGAGACCGAGGTAGCCGGTGGGACGTGTCGAGGCCGCCACGGCGTTCGAGGGCCGGCTGCCCCCGTAGATCCCCAGGTGGCTCGCGTTCAGCTCGGCCAGCATGGCGCGAATGATGTTGTGGAACTCGTCCTTGTTCTCGGCGTCGATCGCCATGTCGCGATACTTCGCGCGCATCTTCTTCCAGTCGACGCCATGCATCTTGGCGTCGTAGAAGCCGTTGCCGAGCGAGACCCACGCCTCGTCGAAGAGGTTGGCGAGCTCTTGGCGGACGTCCACCTCGACCGTGCCGGTGAAGGGGACCTTCTCGCGGTTCTCGACACTCTTCGGCGCGGGCACGCGGAAGATCTCCTCGCGGCCCCGGGCGCCGACCGAGAAGTAGATGTAGTCGCC
>JAJDEM010000025.1 GCA_029259795.1 Planctomycetota bacterium | reverse complement strand
ACGAACCGAGCCCCCCCAGCCGCACCCCCGGCACAACCAGTTCCCCCCCCCAACCTTCCCCCCCAACCAGCCATCAAGCGTCGGCCCTCCGGGACGCTTGAAGCCCTTCCGAAGACTCAAGCGGTTGCCGCATAGGCGCCCGAGGAGACCGACATGATCAGCCCTTCCAACCTCAGCCCGGGCGAGCTGCTGGATCCGTCCAGCCTCGAGACCGCGGAGACCGGCACCCCCATGCCGATCGACGTGCCCGACCTCAGCGGCAACCCGCTGAGCCAGAACCCCCTTGATCGGACCGACCGTCTGATCCAGGCGGGGATCGAGATCGAGCAGAACGTCGAGGCGCGCTACCTGCGCGTCGGTCGCGCGTTCACCTACGGGCCGATCCGTCGCCTCTTCGAAGAGTACGCCGCGGAGGTTCGCGACCACGGTCGCATCCTCTCCCGTCACCTCCGGGACCGTGACGGTCGCGCCGAAGAGGTCACCCCCTCGGGTCGCCGTCGGCGCCCCCGTGCGGCCGAAGGCGCGCCGATCCTGACCCCGCCGGCCCTCTACGAGGCGTTCGGTGAGGCCTTCCGCTCGGCGGAGCAGGCCATCGTCTTCCACCGCCGCTCGATGGAACAGATCGACGACAAGTTCCTACGCAAGTTCATGAACGTCCTGGCGGACGACCACTCGTTCCACCTCGACATTCTTGGTCACCTTCTCGCCGACATCCGTGACCGCCCGATGCACCTCACCCCCGGCCGCAAGCTTGCGCCCGTGGATGTGGCCTGGGTCGCCGCGATGTTTGAAGGCGTCGTGCCCCCGTGGCGGCGTGAGGCCCAAGAGGACACCGACCCCGGTCGCTGGTTCATCAACTACATGTAGCGGCGGCCCGTCTTTCGAGACCGCCTCCCCTACGACTACGTCCGGCACGCGCCGATAAGGCCCAAGCGACGAGATCATCGTCGCTGCCGGACGCCCCCCTCCCCTGCAACGCTCCGAGGGCCCCCAGCGGCCCCGCAGGACGAGACACCGGCACGGAACGTGCGAGGAGCCACAACAGACCAGTGCTGGCAGCCTGCGGGCTTCCAGTCGATGGAGAATCCAAATGGATACGATGCATCTAGCCAACGAGCTCCTGAGCGATCAGGCCGACGAGTTCGAGACCCAGGAACAGCGCACTCGGCGCGTGGTCCAGACGGGGATCGAGATCGAGCAGCGTGTTGAGGCGCTCTACCTGCGGGTAGGCCGCTCCTTCACCTACGGCCCCATCCGCCGCCTCTTCGAGGAGTACGCAGCAGAGGTCCGCGATCACGCGCGCATCCTCTCCCGCCATCTCCGCGACATGCGTGAGACCGGGCCCGCCCCGAAGTCCACCGGACGCCGTCGTCGGCCGAAGGCGGCCGAAGGCTCCGCGATCCTGACCCCCCCGACGCTCTACGCAGCGTTCGAGGAGGCGTTCCGTGCGGCTGAGGGTGCGATCCTGTTCCACAGCCGCTCCAAGGCACAGGCCAAGGACCGCTACCTCTGCAAGTTCATGGACATCTTGGCGAACGACCACTCGTTCCACCTCGACATCCTGGGCCACCTGCTCGCGGACATCCGTGACCGCCCGATGCACCTCACCCCCGGCCGCAAGCTTGCGCCGGTCGATGTGCCGTGGGTCGCGGCCCTGTTCGAGGGTGTCGTGCCGCCGTGGTGCCGCGAGGACGACAAGCCGGCTGCCGACGAAGGCGACGGCCCGGCGCAGCCCCCGCGGGGCGCCAACTGGTTCCTCAACTACATGTAGGCCCGAGCGTCTACTGCCGATCTGCCGGGGCCGGGCGCGCAAGCGTCCGGCCTCGTCTCGTTTTGGGCAAGCCTCCCATGACGAGACCCACGCCGGGGACGGATCCCCGCGTTCCGGGTCAGAGCGAGACGGGCCCCTCGTAGCAGCCGCGGCCGGGCTGGCCGCAGACCCGCGCGCAGACCTCGGACCCGTCGGGCCCGAGCACCTCGCCGGTCTTGTCGCACCAGAAGATGCCCTCGTCGTGGGCGAACGGCTGCTCGTGGGCCTCGGGGATGCCGAGGAACGACTCCTTGGTCACCAGATTCAGGCAGCGCTTGCGCAAGGCCGCCTGGACGTCGCGCGTGTAGTCGCCATCGTTCATCCCGACCTCCTCCGCGCATCCGCCAACGCACGCTTGAGCGCAACAGCCGCCAACGTCACCTTGTAGGCCGCACCGGCGGCGGGCTTGGCTTCGGTGAGCGCCGCAGCCGCAGCCTTCTCGGCCGCCGCATCCGAGCAGGCTTGCCCCACGAGTGCCGCTTCCGCCTTCGCCGCACGCCACGGCGTCGGCGCGACGGAGCCGAACCAGATGCTTGCGTCGGTCACCTTGCCATCGACCGTCTCGTAGCGCACGGCGCAACTCACGAGCGCCCAGTCGAAGGCGGCCTTCTGCCGCACCTCGTAGTAGCCGTGGTGTTGCTTCTTCCCACGCGCCGGAATGTGAATCGCCTCGATGACCTCTCCCGCTTGGAGGATGGTGTCGGTGCCTACGCCCGGCTTCGGTCCGGCCCAGAACTCCTGGAAGGGAACCTGGCGGGCGCCCTTGCCATCCCGCACGGTGACCTCCGCATCCAGCGCCCCGAGGACGGGTGCGATGCTCGAGGGATGCGCCGAGATGCAGTCCCCCGCGAAGATGCCTGCGGTGTCTTGCACGCCGCCGTCGGCCTTCGCTGGACACGTATCACCACCGCGCTTGAGGCACGGGAAGGTCTTGACGCGGTAGTAGCCACAGCGGGTGTGCTGGGCGAGATTGCCTGCGATCGTCGCGCGCTGGCGCAGCTGCGGACTCGCAGCCTGCCCGGCGGCATGCGCCAAGGTGGGCAGGAAGCGCGCGCAGGCGTCGGACGCTGCGAGCTGGGCCAGCGTTGTCTTCGCGCCGATCCAGATCGAGCCGTCGGCCTCGATGCGGACCTGGTCGAGGCCCTCGCCATCGCAGAGCGAAACGATGGTGTCCGGCGTTTCGATCCGCTCCTTCATGAGGTCGAGCAGGTCGGTACCGCCTGCGTGGACGCGCGCGCCGGCGTGCTTGGCCAGTAGCTGGGCCGCCTCGCCGCACGTGCGCGGACGCAGCATTCGAAAGGCCTTCATCCCTGCCTCCTCTCAAGCGCCGCAAGCACCCGGGCGGGCGTCATGGGCAGCTCGGTGACCGGGACGCCGATCGCGTTGGTGACGGCGGTCGCCAGGGCGGCCGCTGTCGGCACCGTCGCGGGCTCGCCGATCCCCATCATGCCGGCGTTGTTGAATCCGCTTGCGACGGATGTCAGGACGACATCGATCTCAGGGCAGTCCTGGATGCCCATGATCCGGTAGGTATCGAGGGTGGGATTGACCATGTCGCCGTGGTTGCGGTCGAGGTGTTTCTCCTCGTAGAGCGCGTAGGAGAGGCCCTGGATGACGCCACCGTTGACTTGGCTGCGCGTCGTCAGTGCATCCACGATCCGACCGGCGTCGTGGATGGCCACGACGCGCTCGACGGTGATCACACCCGTCTCGGTATCGACGGCAACCGCTGCGAACTGGCAGCCGGCCGTCTCCCGGTAGGGAGAGGCCCAGTTGCGTCGGCGCTCGCCCTGGACGCGGAGGCCGTCCTCACCGATCAACGAACACGCCTGCTCCCAGGTCGCCTGCTTGGCGCCCGCTGCAAACACGCCCGCCTTGAACGAGACCTCATGTTCGCCGACGCCCCACTCCAGCGCGAGCAGCCCCTCCAGGGACTCCCGCGCGCGCAGGGCGGCGTTGCGAACGGCGGGACCGATCGTGGGCGCGGTCGTGCTACCGCC
>JAJDEM010000240.1 GCA_029259795.1 Planctomycetota bacterium | reverse complement strand
TCCAACCTCGCTGCCTGCTACGAGCTGCGCGGCGATGTGGAACGATCCGTTCCGTTGCGCGAAGCGGCTATCAAGGTGTTCGACCGCCTGAGCGTCCGCGCAGAGTCGATCCAGCAGCGCGCCGCGCTCGGTCAGGTACTCGCCGAGGCCGGGCGCTTCGACCGCAGCGAGGTCCTCCTGCAGGAAGCGCTGAAGCTTCTCAAGGGCATGCAGAACCCCCAGGGGATGTCCCAGGTCCAGAGCTCTCTGGGCGTGCTGCGGACGCGCCAAGGGCGCTTTGACGAAGCGCTCACGCACATCTTCAAGGCGCATGAGATCGCGGAGGGCATGGGAAAACTCGGAACCGCTGCGGGGTATCTGCAGAACGCAGGCGCCGTCTACACGCTGCGCGGGGACTTCGCACGCGGTCTGCGTGTGTACGACCAGGCAATCGAGGCGTTTGAGGAGCTTGGCGACAAGATGGCTCTCGCCACGGCGCTGTCGAACGTGGCCGCGATCCGCGCCGACCTCGGCCAGCGGACCGAGGCCATCGAACTCTACAAGCGCTCGATGGCGATCCTCAAGGCAGCCGGCAACGATCACCTACTCGCCCACACCACGGGGAACTTGGGCGGCGCGTACATGCTGGACGAGGACTACGCGCGCGCCATGCCGCTGTTTGAGGAGTCACGGCGACTCTTCAAGGCGCGCGGCGATCCGCGGGGCGAAGCAACGGCGCTCGCGAACATGGCGACGGCGCACAAGAAACAGGGCAACACGCGTGAGGCTTTGAAGGGCTACGAAGCCGCGCTGGCGATCCACAAGCGCAGCAAGGACGCGCTGGGAACCGCCGAGACGCTCGGCAGCATGGGCGATCTGCATGCCATCGCCAAGCGCTACACCAAGGCGATCACGTTGCTGACCGAGGCTCGAGACCTCGCGGCCAAGCACGGACTCCACGGATCGCTCAGCACCATCCTCGCCAACCTCGGGCTTGCGCAGTTGCGCTCCGGCAATCTGACGGGTGCAATGAAGACAACGCGCGCCGCGGACGCGGCGCTTCGCCTAGTCCTCGGCCGACTCTCCGACGAAGGCGCTGCGCGCGCTCGCTCGACGTGGGCGACGCTCTACCGCACGGGGATCCGCGCTGCCCGCCAGGCAGGCGACCCGGTAGCCGTGTTCGAGTTCATCGAACGCGGTCGGGCCGCGGCACTGCTCGAGGCGCTCGGTGGCCGCGAGACGCTTCAGGCCGTCGTGCTGCCCCCGGAACTCCGCGCGGCTGAGGCCGCGGCACGTGCAGCCGAGGCCGGGGCGGCGAAGCGCTATCGCCGCGCCATGGCGGGCAAAGACGCCAAGGCCGTCCTGGCGCGCCGCAAGGCGTGGCGCGCGTCCCAGGCGGCCGCGCAAGTGGTCGTGGAGCGGATTCAACGGGAGGCCAAGGCCGCCGCGGAGGTCGTCTACGCGGAACCCCGGGCCCTGTCTGACATGCAGGCCTCGCTCGCCGAAGACCAGGCCCTCGTTCTCTACGCACTGATGGGGCAGGGCTCCAGCGCGCTGGTCATCACGAAGTCAGGGGCGCGCCATGTCGACCTCGAGAGTGACACGCTCATCGCGGAGGCCGCAGAGAACCTGCTCGCCGCAATCGACCCCGGCGTGCCCGACGTGTCGCCGGAGGTCAAGGCGCTGCGCGCGCTCGTGATTGATCCGCTGGCGCTCCCGGCATCCATCACGAGGCTCAGCGTCTCGCCGAGTGGAGCCCTCTCGTACGTCCCCTTGCGACTTCTCATTGGGGCCCGCGAACTCTCCTACGTGCCGTCTGGATCAACGGCGCTTAGCCTCGCAGCCCTGAAGGAGTCGGCGAGCGGCCCCGTGCTCGCCATCGGCGACCCAACCTACGACACGGGCGACAAGGCGGCCGGCGGTCTGCGAAGCGGGTGGGCGCTGAAGCGCCTCCCCGGCACGCGCGTGGAAGCCAAGGCCATCGGCGGCACCGTCTTGCTGGGTGACGACGCGACCGAGGCCGGGTTCCGCGAGGCGGTCTCCGCGCGGAAGCACTGGCGCGCGGTGCACTTCGCCTGCCACGGAACGATTGACCGCGCACGGCCCATGCTCAGCGCGCTCGCCCTGACCCCCTCAGACGAGGATGATGGCTTCCTTACGGCCCTCGATGTGCTGCGCACGCCCATCCCAGCGAACCTCGTCGTGCTCTCCGCGTGTGAGACGGGCAAGGGCGAGGTCTCCGAAGGCGAAGGCCTGCTCGGGTTGACGCGGGCGTTCATGCTTGCAGGCTCTCCGCGCGTCCTGTGTTCCCTGTGGCGCGTGCCCGATGAAGCGTCGCAGGCCATGATGATCAAGTTCTACGAGCTCTGGAATCCCAAGTCGGGGTCGGGGGGCTTGAGCGCGGCCACGGCGCTGGCAAAGGCCCAGACGTGGCTCCAGGGACACGACAAGTGGAAGCACCCCTACTACTGGGGAGCCTGGGTGCTGTGGGGTCGCTCAGACGCTTGACGACATGCGGATCGGCGGCTGCCCGTCAGTCTCGCATTGGCACCTCGCCTCCGCAAACGTAGATTCTGGCGAGCACCGGGCCGACCAACGCGGCGCAGTGGCAGGGTCGTTGCGTTGGTGGTCGACGGCCTCCAACGACGCCTCGCTCCTGCCTCCGCCAGATTGTTTGCGTCGTCGGGAGCACCGTGCGAGGCTCGCGCGATGCTCAAGCGCGTCTGCTGCCGGTGCCTCGAAGTCCTATCGACCGACCATGCGGAGGACGCTCAGGTCACGCATACCTTCTGCCTCGACTGCCTCCCAGACCTCTATCCGTACGACATCGAGAGCCTACGGCGGATGACGCCCGAGATGCTGGATGCCCTCCCGTACGGCGTCGTGCGGCTGGACGCCGAGAATCGCGTCATCGACTACAGCCGCGCGGAGGCGGAACTCGCGCGCCTCGACCGCGCGGATGTGCTGGGCCGTGACTTCTTCCAGGACGTCGCGCCGTGCACGAACGTCCAGTCCCTTGGCGGGTGGGTGGGCGCCGCCCGCAACGCAGGCGGGGAGGCTTCAAAGCAGATGACGTTTCTCTTTGACTTCCCGCATGGGCGCCAGCTGGTCAAGCTCACGCTCGTGTACGAACCGCGAGCGGACACAACAGTGATCACCGTGGATGTCGTCGATGCGAAGATGCGCGACCCAGCCGTGCGTGCCGACGACGAGGCCGAACCGTCGACGGGTACCCCCGCTTGACGCAGCGGCTGAAGCGGAACCCTCGCTTGCTTGCTCGGAGTCCCCGCCGGCACGCGGACTGATGTACCGTGGGGGCTCTCTGCTCGGAGGGCCCCCATGTCCAAGCGTCGGTTCCTTGCACCCACAGCCGCGCTTCTGGCGCCGCTCGCCCTCGCGCTCGCGCTTTCCGCCGCTCCCGAGGTCGCAGCTGACGAAGGGGCCCCGAACGAGGCTGCCGCCGCGAAGGCAGACACGGCCGCCGCGCGCGAGGCGTGGCGCACGAGCTGTCAGCGGTGCCACACGGTGCCGGACGCCACCTTCGAGACGGACCGGGCCTTCCTCGCGCAGATCACCGAGACGAGCTGAACGGGCACCCAGCCCAGGGTCCGTGCGGCCTTGATCTCGTTTCTGAAGAGCAAGGCACTCGCGAAGCCGACGACCATCGCGAGCGGCCCCACAACATCGAATCCCAAGTACGGCCGCGTCACATCCAACATTGCCCACGGCGAGCTGTTCTTGCATCCCAAGGGCAAGAGCCAAGCGCGCATCCGGCTGCGCTGGACGTCGCCCAAGGACCGCGAGCGCGAGCTGCCGGCTGGCACCTACACGCTCATGGGCTACCGGCACGTCGCCACGGCCAAGGACGGTGTCCAGTGGATCTGGTCCACGACCTCCCCCGCCTACGGTGCGTTGGTCGTCGAGGCAGGCAAGGTGGTCACGGTGACGGTCCGCGAGAGGATCGGCGTGCGTGCGCGTGCCTTCGAGAAGCGGGGCAAGCACCGCGTGGCGCTCGCATTCGAATCAGAGAAGGGGCTGGGTCACACGCT
Source organism: Planctomycetota bacterium (assembly GCA_029259795.1). Lineage (GTDB taxonomy): Bacteria > Planctomycetota > PLA2 > PLA2 > JAEUHO01 > JAHEIK01. The sequence continues at coordinate 13,988 of JAJDEM010000240.1, read as the reverse complement.
CTACCGAGCGGGCCGCCGGATCGACATCACCTGGCAGTGCCTTGACGCCAAGGCGTCGGTGTTGGCCAAGGGCACGATGCGCTACGGCTGAGGCGGCGCCGCAGGGGCTGAGGTTCAGCCCCCGAAGCAGACCAGGCAGGCACGCTTCGTCTTCCCAGAGCCGCCGTTTCGACTGGACGGCGCGCTGACCGTTCCGTTCGCCCCGTCCGGTAGTGACGAGCGCTGAGGAAGCGCGGGAAGGCGCTGGCTGGGACGCGAGCATGGAACTCGCTGTGGCTCGGGCTCGTCCAACCCCACTGGAACGTGCGGCGCAGGCTCCGCACTTGCTACGCCCTTCTGCGGAGGTATCCTTGGGACCGATGGGACGCGTCTTCTCCACCGTCATGCTTGTCCTCGCGCTGTTCAACGTAGCGCATGCGGACATCCTGCGGCCCTGCCGCTGCGGCCCCGAGAACCCCATGTCTTGCGGCGAGTGCCCTGCGAGCCGCAGCACCTCGCCGGAGTCACCGGCGCCCTGCTGAGGCCCTGACGAGACGGCCCCGGAGGGGTCAGACAACGGCGGAGAAGGTTGCGGCATCTGCCCTGGCGCACGCGCACCTCGCGACATCCCCGCAGCAGCCGTCACGCTCGATGCGCCCCTGTTCGCGGGCTTTGCGAGCAGCAATCTGAACCACAGCGCAACGCTCAAGCTCGCGCTGGAGTCTTCCGAGGTGCGCGCCGCTCCGGGCGTTCCACCACGAACATGGCAGGTTACGCCTGAAGGCCTCACGGTCTTCCTGATCTAGCATTCTGCCCCCCGTCATGGCCCGCACCTCGGCCATGACTGCGTAGCTCCGCGCGCGCGGCCACCATCATTGGACCGAAGCCCGCCGAGCCGCCTCTCCCGCGGGGCACTTGTATGGCCCGACGGGCGACTCGTACTGCGAAATCACGCACCGCGTAGTCACGACCGCACTCGCGCGCACCCTGCGCGAGCGGCCCTGCCGCCACCAACAGCGTGCCGGCATGCGCACTGAGGGAACGGTCCCTTGGCGGCGCCTTCACGCCCACCGGCCAGAAACGGCGCATTCCGTGAAGTACGCACGGGATGAGGTCAGCCGCGGGCTGCCGACTCGTACTTGAGGAATCTCCCTATGTACAAGCTCTTCACGCTCGTCCTCCTGTCCGCCGCACTTGGTCTCAGCGCCGGTTGCCAGCGCACCGCTGGCTCTTCCGGCTGCGGCTGCGGAAAGGGCCCCGGCGGAACTTGCTGCGGCTCGACCGCAGACGGACCCGCGCCGGCCCCACAGCCCGTCGCAACCAAGGTGGCACAACCGGCACGCGCACCCAGCCTGGCCCCTGCTGCGGCACCGACGGCGCAGCAGCCCTCGGCCGCCAGCATGGACGGCGCGGGTGGCTGTTGCTCCGGCGGAAGGCCCGGCAACTAGCCGGCAACGAGCCGGCTAGCAGGGAGGCGCGCCGCTCATGCGGCACGCCTCCCACCCCCAAGAATGGAGTTCGCCATGAAGTCAACGTCCCTGTTCGTCATCGGCCTTGTCGTGGGTGCCCTGACGGTGTTCACGATCCGAGCCACCTCCAGTGCGGAGAGCGGCGGCGGCGCGCCCGCGCTCCACGCCGCCGCAGCCGACCCGCACGCCGACCACGACATGAACCCAGCCTCCCCATCGGCCCCCGGGCCTGCATCCGTACCGGCGCCCGTACCGGCTCCAGTACCGGCGCCAGCACCCGACGCGGATGGCCATCAGTCCGGCACGGACCACGCGGGTCACGACGGGACGGCGCCCGAGAACGAGATCTGCCCGGTCATGGGCAACGAGGTCGATCCAGAGGTGTTCGTCGATCACGGTGGGCGCCGCATTGGCTTCTGCTGCCCGCCCTGCATCGAGACCTTCAAGGCCGACCCGGAGAAGTACCTGAAGAAGCTCGATGCAGCGATCGCCGCCCGCAAGGGGAGCAAGTGATGCGCGAACTCTTCAAGCGTCCGTTCGTCGCCCTCGGCGCCGGTGTGGTCGTCGGTGCGCTGCTGCTGCTGGTCGTGCCAAGCACCTGGTTGTTCCGGAACGCCCCCGCCGAAGCAGGCGCGATGGCATCCGATGGACGCAAATGGGCATGTCCCATGTTCTGCACGATGAGTGACGCGCCGGGCACGTGCCCTGTCTGCGGCATGGACATGGAGCCCGTGCAGGACCACGGATCGAAGGTCCCCCTCCTCGCCCGCCAGCGATTCATGGCCGGCATGCGCACGGAGGTGGTGAAGCGCGTACCCGGAGTTCACCGCCTGCGTGCCTTGGGGCACATCCGGCACGACGAGCGGCTCATGGGGCATCTCACGGCGTGGGTCAGTGGCCGTCTCGACCGCCTGTTCGTGAACTTCACGGGCGTCACGGTGGCTCAGGACGCCAAGGTCGCGGCGATCTACGCACCGGAGCTCGTCTCCGCTCAGGAGGAGTTGCTCACGGCACGCCGGGCGCGGGATGCCGCCACCGCGAGCGGCAAGGGCGGGGAGTTCACGCGCAACGCGGACCTCGTATACGCAGCAACCCGTCGTCGCCTCCTCCTGCTGGGGCTACCCGAGGACGTCGTCAACGCGATTGAAAGCGACGGCAAGGCACGGGATCACATCGAGATCCAAGCAAACGTCAGCGGGACTGTGCTGATAAAGCACGTCAACACCGGCGACTACGTCAAGACCGGCGCCAAGCTGTTCACGGTCGTCGATCTCTCGCGCGTGTGGGCCATCCTGGAGGTGTTCGAAGAGCAGGCCGGCTCCGTGTTCCTTGGTCAGGACGTCGAAGTTGAGGTCCCGAGTCTGCCAGGGGACGTGTTCAAGGGCAGGGTGTCGTTCGTAGATCCCGTACTCGATACGCGGCGGCGCGTGGTGCGCGTCCGCGTCGACCTGCCCAACAAGAACGGGCGGTTGAAGCCAGGGACGTTCGTGGACGCACACATCCTTGTCGCGCTATCCGAGGACGGTCGGGTCCACGATCCTTCGGGCCCGGGGTCCTCGGGCAACGTACTCGTCGTTCCGCGGTCGGCCGTGCTCGATGGCGGCGACCGCAAGCTCATCTACGTGATGACGCAGGAGTCGGACACCACGCCGACGGGTACAGAGCGCTGGCCGGCCATCTACGAACCCCGCGAAGTCCGTACGGGCTTTCGAATCGGAGATGGGGTCGTGGTTCTGACGGGCATTGACGAGGGCGATGCCGTCGTCACGCGCGGGCAGTTCCTGATCGACAGCCAGCTCCAGCTCACAGGAAAGCCTAGCCTCATGATCCCGGAGGCGGCAGCAGCGCCGCTCGATCCCCACGCCGGGCACAGGCGCTAGGAGTCCGCACCGTGAAGCGAGGACTGTTCCAACGCTGGTTGCACGCGCCGGAGCCTGACCCGGACGACCCGTCTGGCGAGGACCTGAACGGCGGCGGGCTGTTTGGCGCCTTCTTCCGCGGGCTGCTCACGAACCGCATGCTCGCCGTGCTGCTCGTGGTCGGCCTGGCGATCTACGGGTCCTACGCCTACGACGACGTGCCGATTGACGCGATCCCGGATATCAGTGAGAACCAGGTCGTCGTCTACACACCCTGGCCCGGCCGCAGCCCGAAGGATGTCGAAGACCAGGTCACGTACCCTCTGTCGGTTGCCCTCCAAGGCATCCCAGACGTCTTCGACGTTCGCTCGATCTCAGGCTTCGGGTTCAGCCAGATCTACGTCGTCTTCGAGGACGGCACGGACATCTACTGGGCGCGCAGCCGCGTACTTGAACGGCTCAACGTCGCGCAACGCGACCTCCCACCCGACGCCCGATCGGGCCTGGGACCGGATGCCACGAGCCTCGGGCAGATCTTCTGGTACACGGTCGACAGCCCAAACGGCTCACACGACCTCGCCGAGCTGAGGTCGATCCAGGACTGGACTGTGCGCTACGCACTCCAAACGGTGAAGGGCGTGGCGGAGGTCGCCTCCGTCGGCGGGTTCGTGCAGGAGTATCAGATCGACGCGGATCCGCATCGCCTGCGCGCGCACGGCGTAAGCCTCGGGCAGCTTGCCCAGGCCGTGAAGCGGGCAAACCTGGACGTGGGCGCCAAGGTCATCGAGAGCGCGGGGGTCGAGTACGTGATTCGCGGCGTCGGCTTCATCAAGAGAATCGGCGACCTCGAAGAGAGTGTTGTCGTCGAACGCGAGCACGTTCCAATCCGGATTCGGGATGTCGCGACGGTCACGCTCGGACCTGCCTTCCGTCGAGGCGCGCTCGCCGACGAGAAGGGTGAGCTGGTCGGTGGCGTCGTGACCATGCGCTATGGCGCAAACCCGCTGCGGGTCATCGAGCGCGTCAAGGAGGCCTTGGCCCGTCTTCGTCCGAGCCTTCCGAAGGGCGTCATCATCCGGCCCTTCTACGATCGCACGCTGCTGGTGAAAGAGACGGAGGCGACGCTCGTCGAGACGCTCCAGTTCGAGTCGCTGATCACCGTAATCGTGATCCTTCTGTTCCTGCTTCATGTCCGGTCGAGCCTACTCGTAGCGCTCACGCTCCCTACAGCCGTACTCATCTCGTTCGTCGCCATGCGCGTATTCGGCGTAGACGCCAACATCATGAGCCTCGCGGGCATCGCCATCGCGATCGGAACAATGGTCGACATGGGCATCATCATTACGGAGAACATCCATCGGCATCTAACCGAACGACCGCCGGCGAAGAGCCGGCGCAAGGCCATCCACGAGGCGACAACGGAGGTCGCTGGTGCCGTGTTCACCGCGATCAGCACGACCGTTGTCAGCTTTCTCCCGGTCTTCCTTCTCACCGACCAAGAGGGCAAGCTCTTCCGCCCGCTTGCGTGGACGAAGTCCTTCGCGCTCGCGTCGGCGCTGATCGTCTCCGTAACGCTCGTCCCCGTACTTGCGCACTACTTCCTCAAGCCCGGCCGAGTCCGCCGGTCTGCCGCCGCGCTTCTCGCAGGGTTCCTCGGCGGCGTTGCCGGGGCCCTCCTCTTCACCTGGGCGAACGGAGCGACCCCCACTCCGGGATCCCTGATGAGCGGGATCCTGCGGGTACAGCCTGCGCTGCTCGCGATCGTCGTGGGCGTCATCATCGGCGGGCTCGCGTTCAAGGCGATGCGCGAGCCGCTCACATCACTCGAAGACAATCCCGTCGCACGCGGCGTCGTAGCTGCGTATACCCCCGTGCTCCGATGGGTGCTTCGTCACAAGGTCCTCTTCTGCGCCGCCCCCCTCCTCGTCGTGCTCTGGGGCGCCATGATCTGGCTCGGTGCCGGCACGGTCCTACGCCCCGTCACATGGACCCTGGAGCAGGCAGGCATCGACCCAGCGCGCGTACGCCCAGTCGCCGCCTTGCAGGATCGCTTCCCCGGCGTCGGACGGGAATTCATGCCACCGCTTGACGAGGGAGGCCTCCTCTTCATGCCGAGCATCCTCCCCCACGGGTCCCTCAATCAGTCGATCGACGTCATGATCGCGCAGAACAAGGGCATGCTCGAAGTGCCCGAGATCGTGCGAATCGTTGGCAAGGCCGGGCGGGCAGACACCGCGCTGGATCCGGCCCCCGTGGGCATGGTCGAGACGATCCTCGTGCTCCGTCCGCGGCATGAGTGGCGAGCCGGCCTCACGCTGCCCGGCTTGATCGCGGAGCTTCGACAAAAGACGGACATCGTCGGCGTCGCGCCATCCTGGCTTCAGCCGATCGAAACCCGCATCGTGATGCTTCAGTCAGGCATCAAGGCGTCGATTGGGCAACGCATCTTCGGCCCCTCCTCCGAAGCCATTGAGGAAGCAACGCTCGTGTTCGAGCAAGCGCTCAAGCACGTGAAGGGTGCGTCCGACGTCACGGCCCTGCGCCTGATGGGGAAGCCGTACCTGGAGATCACTCCCAATCGGCACCGCATGGCGCGCTACGGCCTGCGCGTCGAAGACGTGCAGCGGATCATCGAGGTCGCCCTCGGCGGCATGCCTCAAACCAGGAGTGTCGAGGGACGCGAGCGCTATCCGATCCGCGTCCGCTACGCGAGGGCGTGGCGGGAGGACATCGACACCGTCAAGAGCACCCCAGTCCCCGTGGGCAAGGGCGCCTACGTTCCGCTCTCGGGCGTGGCGGACTTCGCCGTGACGGCTGGCCCCGCCATGATCCGCGGCGAGGGCGGCCAACTCGTCGGCTACGTGATGTTCAACGCCGAAGGCCGTGACGAAGTCGGGCTCGTTGAAGACGCCGACAAGCACCTCCGCGAGATGATCGCCAGCGGTGCGATCAACGTCCCGGACGGCGTGTACTGGGATTGGCGCGGCCGATACCAGAATCAGGTGCGTGCGTCGAAGCGACTCGCGGTCCTGATCCCCCTTTGCCTGCTCATGAATCTCCTGCTGCACTTCCTTCACTTCGGGCGACTCGGGCCGTCCCTGATCGTGTTCCTTGGCATTCCCGTAGCCCTTGCCGGTGGGTTCATCATGCTGGACTTCTACGGTGCGTACCTCACGGTCGCGGTCTGGGTCGGGTTCATCGCGGTGTTTGGGATCGCGGCGGACGATGGGATCGTCATCGGAACCTACATTCAGCAGGTGATACGCCGGACGAGACCGAAGGATGTCGCCGGTGTACGCGCCGCAGTGCTGGAGGCCGGCCGCAAGCGCATCCGCCCGGCGCTGATGACAAGCGTCACCACCATCCTCGCGCTGGTGCCCATCTTCCTCACCGACGGGCGCGGCAGTGACGTGATGCGTCCGATGGCCCTGCCATCCATCGGCGGAATGATCGTCGCCGCCATCACGTGGTTTGTGGTGCCGATGGCCTATTCCGCAATCGAGGAGCGTCGCGTGCTGCGATTGCTCGACAAGAACCACGGAGGTGCCGAGCACGGCGGCTCCGACACCGACTCAAACAACTCCTGAAGGAGGATTCTGAACGATGCGAGTAACGACATTGAGCCTCATCGCCGCAGTCCTGCTGGTCCTGACCGCGAGCGCGGCATGGGGCGAGCAACCGACGCGCGAACAACTCCAGGCTGCTGCGAAGCAGGCAGGCACGGTCAACGGCCTCTGCCCCGTGAGGCGCGTGTTGGTCACGCAGGCGGCGGGAAGCGCAGCCTACAAAGGCGAGAAGATCGGCTTCGCCGACAAGGCCTCCCGTGCGGCATTCGAGGCGGACGCCACGCGCTACATGGATCGCATGCGCCTGAACCCGCCGAAGTACTGGTACGTCACCAAGACGCCGGCGGTCGCCACGATGCGCGCCGCCAAGAAGACATCTCGCTCGTCCAACGGACGCTGCCCGGTGATGGGCAAGACGGTGGTCGTCAAGGGTACGTCGTCGACGTACCGCGGTCAGAAAGTGCAGTTCTGCTGCCCGCCCTGCAAGGCGAAGTTCGACAAGAACCCCGAGAAGTACATGCGGATGATGCGCGCGGACCCTCTCGCCTACGCCTACGACCGGCCGGGCCCGACCAACGCCCAGATGCGAGTCGCACGCAGGACCCACGGCACATCCAACGGGAAGTGCCCGGTCATGGGAAGGCTCGTCGTCGCCAAGGGGGAGTCGGTCACCTACCAAGGGCAGAAGATTGGGTTCTGCTGCCCGCCTTGCGCCGCGAAGTTCAACAAGGACCCCGAGAAGTACATGCGCCTGATGCGCGCAGAACCCGCAACGTATGGCTACACCGCCCCGAAACGCTGATCGCCGACATGGGACGGATTGCGCCCGATGGAGTGTCTCTCGATGAAGTTCATGACAGCCGTGCTTCGAAGCTGGGTACTGGCCGCGCTGCTTGTGCTTGCAGGGTGCCAGACGCGCGTCGGCACGTTGACGCCGGGCTTTCCCCCCGCCAACAGCGACCGCCGAAGGCGCTGAGCTTGAATCGAACGACACGGCATCCGTCCCAAGCAGCGCCCTGCCGCCGGCCGGACCCGCGCGAGCATCTACAGCCGCCACCGCTGAAGGCCTTGATCTGGCGACGTTGATCCAGCTGGCCGCACGACAGAACCCGCGGCTCGGCGCAGCGCGGAGCCGCTGGCTCGCTGCGCGAGAGCGGCCTACGCAAGCGCGGGCGCTGCCCGACCCGATTCTGACCTACACCGAGATGATCGAACCCATCCAGACCCGCGTCGGGCCCCTCGAGCGCTCGGTCCAACTCATGCAGCCGATTCCCTTTCCCGGAAAACTCTCCGCAGCAGGCGCAGTCGCCACGGAACACTCCCGAGTAAGGGAACTCGAGTACCACATCGCGCTGCGGGATGTGGTTGCCGAGGTCAAGGTCAGCTACGCGGAGCTCGCATACCTCGACCGCGCAATCGAGATCGTCGAACAGAACCAGAAGCTCGCGAAGCTCTTGTCTGAGAAGGCTGCAGCCGCCTACGCCACGCAGGACGGTGTGGAGCAGGACACGCTCACGCTGTTCGACACGCTCAAGGCCCAGTCATCCCTCGCGCAGCTGGCCTACGACAAGATCACGCTGGAGGAGCTCCGCAAGGCCGAGGAGGTCAAGATCAACTCCCTGCTGTCGCGGAGACCGGAGTGGGTCGTCGGCACGCCGCGGTCGATCGTGTTCCGACCGCTCGCGGCCAACCAAGATGTGCTGTTCGGCATCGCCCGCGTAAGGCGGCAAGAGATCCAGGCGGCGATCCACCGGGTCCGCGGCGCCCAGCACGCATCCCGCCTCGCCCGGCTGAGTCAGGTGCCGGACTTCTCGATCGGTGTGGCGTACTCGTTCATTGGCAATGCCGCTGGGCCGGTCGCGGGCAGCGGCGATGACGCCGTCGGTCTTCGCCTAGGCTTCAGCCTTCCGATCTGGGGCCGCAAGAACCGCGCACGGAGTGCCGAGGCCTACCACCAAGAGCGTGCGGCGCGGCACGAGCGGCGTGCCGCAACGGACGACGTCATGGCCCGCATCAGCAAGGTCTACTTCCGCCTCCAGAATGCGGAACGGCTTGTCCGGCTCTACGACGGCTCGTTGATCCCGCAGGCCGAGCAGGCACTCAAGATCGCAGAGCAGTGGCATGACACGGGTCGCGACACCTACGGCCGCCTGCTCGAAGCACGCATGGTGTGGCTGAACTTCCAGCTCGCCTCTCAGCGCGCGCTCGTGGACTACGAACAGATGGTCGCCCGCCTGGAGCAACTCGTGGGCATCAGCTTGGGACACCTACGCACACGGGAGGTAGTGAAGTGAGACTCCTCACACTGATGGCCATGCTTGCGACGATCCCGGCTTGCCAGTCCGGGCGAATCACCCCAAGACCCACGGGCATCGGGGCCCATGTCGCTGCTGCGGAGTCGGCGCACGTGGATTCCAAGTCGGAGGACCTGGGCCTCTCGGCTTTCGAGGCCAAGACCAAGGCGATCGTGGACGAGTGGAACGCGCGTCTCGTTCAGCCGCACGGCCTCCTTCTGATCTTGGATCTAACGCCCGAGGACGAGGCCCTACGCAGGGCGGCGAGCGCCCCGGACTTCGCTGCGTCACTCGCCGCTGGCATCGCAGAGCGTCAACTCGTCGTAGCCGCCGCCGAACGCAATCCCAAGATCCGCGCCTCGTTCCTGAAGCTACGGGGGGCGATCAATCAGTACGCTCAGGTCACCTACCTCGACACGATCCTGAGCCAGTACGCATCCTTCCAGCGCTCGTCACGGACGCGGGTAGGCATGCCGCTATCCGACGAGCGGATGGACCAAAAGTTCCCGTTTCCCGGATCCTTGGAACTGAAGGCCGCTCTCGTCAAGCACTCGGTCGAAGAGACACGCGCCCGTCACGCGGGGACCGTACGGGACGTAATAGTCGGCGCACGCGTTCTCTTCGCGAGCTACGTCTTCGTCGGACGCGCGACCCACATTTCGGAAGCGACCCTCACCTACCTCACCCAGCTGGAGGAAGTCGCGCGCAGCAAGCTGGAAGCGGGCACCGGCAGCAAGGGGGCTGTCCTTCAGGTCCAGGTGGAAGTGTCAAACCTCAGAAACAAGCTGGTCACGCTCAGGCAGGATCGGGAAGTGATCCAGGCTGACATCGCCCGGCTCCTGAACGTGCCCCCCGCCACACAGATCGGCCCTCCGACGCCCACAGCGCTCCGCGGCCCACCCGCGCAGCCCGAGGGGCTTCGTGCCGTGGCCCTGAAGAGCCAGCCGAACGTCCAAGCGAGCGAGGCACGCGTGCGCCGCCTTCAGACCATGATCGAGCTCGCCGAGCAGACGGCCTATCCGCCACTATCCGCTGGCCTCAGCACGATGGAGGATCCCTCGCACGCAACAGGCGGCAGTGACAAAGAACGTGAGCCGTTCAGCACAAGGCCGAAGATCAAGCCAGACCACTGGTTCGGCACCAAGGAGGCGTATCTGCGCGAGGCGCGAGAGTCGGCCCGCGCGGCCGAGGCGCGGGCACAGGCGACGCGCAACGCCACGGTGTTTGCGGTGCAGAGCGCCGTGGCCGAGCTCTCGACGGCGCACCGACTCCATACGCTCTACCGTGATGTGCAGCTCGCGCAGGCCGAGCAGGCCTACCGTGACGCGGCGTCGGGTTACGCCGCGGATCGCGTTGAGTTCTTGAATGTCGTGGACTCGCTCCGGCGCTGGCTTCGGTTCCAACTGGAGGCCGATCGAGCCGTACGCGACATCCACACCTCGCGGGTCCGTCTTGAGGGTGCCGTCGGGCGTCCCGTGGGCGAGGCCCCGAGGTGAAATCCAACATCGAGGGTGCCGAACCCAGCGCGGTGTGTTCCGCACTGGGGCAGCGACTCGGGTCTGCGCTGTCTGCCTACCGAAGCGCGGACTGGTCGCGTCGGCACCCTCGTTTCTCAACTTCTCTGACACGCGAGTAGCCCCAAGGAGAGTGCCTTGAGCAGCGGACAGGACCCTCACGACTGCGAAGATGGGCATGGCCTCGGGCAGTCCCTCCCCACACGCGCGGAAGGTGCGGTCTGGACCTGCCCGATGCACCCCGATGTGCGTCAGGATGCACCGGGGCCGTGTCCGATTTGCGGCATGGCGCTCGAGGCTCTGGGCGGCGCCGAGGACGGAGCGGCCGAACACGAGTACCACAGCATGGCCCGCCGCTTCTGGGCAAGTACGGCCCTCACCGTGCCGGTGTTCATTCTGGCCATGGGCGACCTCATTCCGGGGCGGCCATTCGACGCGCTGCTGTCCGCGGACATGGTCGCTTGGATCTCGATGGCCCTCACGGCCCCCGTCATTCTCTGGGGTGCCGCGCCCTTCTTCGTGCGCGGCTGGCTCTCGGTCCGGTCGGGGCACCTCAACATGTTCACCCTCATCGCGCTGGGTGTGGGCGTCGCGTTTGGATACAGCGTCGTAGCGACGGCTCTGCCCGGGATCTTCCCGGCCTCGTTCCGGGCTGAGGACGGTACTGTCGCCGTCTACTTCGAAGCCGCCGCCGTGATCGTCACGCTCGTCCTCCTAGGTCAAGTCCTCGAACTGCGCGCGCGCAGCCGGACGGGTGCGGCGATCAAGGCCCTGCTCGGCCTCGCCCCGAAGACCGCTCGGCGCATCGAGACCGATGGCAGCGAAGCCGATGTGCCCCTGGAAGCCGTCCAGGTTGGAGACCGTCTGCGTGTTCGACCGGGCGAGAAGGTACCTGTTGACGGCAGCGTCGAAGAGGGACGGAGCGCTGTGGACGAGTCCATGGTTTCCGGCGAGCCGATCGCCGTCGGCAAGGGACCCGGTGACGGGCTGATCGGCGCCACGGTGAACGGAACCGGCTCGCTTGTGATGCGTGCCGAGCGCGTCGGCGCAGAGACCATGCTTGCACAGATCGTTCACATGGTCGGAGAAGCGCAGCGGAGCAGGGCCCCGATCCAAAAGCTCGCGGACCTGGTTGCCGGCTACTTCGTGCCTGCTGTCCTGCTCGCCGCGGTCGCCACCTTCATCGTCTGGTCGTTCGTGGGCCCTGAACCTCGCTTGGCGCACGCGATTGTGAATGCAGTCGCGGTGCTGATCATCGCGTGCCCCTGCGCGCTGGGGCTCGCGACCCCGATGTCCATCATGGTCGCAACGGGTCGCGGCGCGCTGGCGGGCGTCCTGTTCAAAAACGCAGAAGCAGTAGAGACCCTGCGAAGCGTCGACACGCTCGTGGTCGACAAGACGGGAACGCTCACGGAGGGACGGCCCGCTCTGGTCGCGGCTGAGCCGAGCGGCAGCCTCTCGGCGGAGCGTTTTCGCCAACTTGCCGCCAGCCTCGAGCGAGGGAGCGAGCACCCGCTCGCCGAGGCCATCGTGCGCGGCGCGCAGGAGCAGGGACTCGCCCTTCTGGCCGTCGATGAGTTCGAGTCTCGAACCGGGCGCGGCGTCATCGGCACCGTAGACGGCGTCGTCGTAGCGCTGGGAAACCGCAGGCTCATGGACGAGTTGGGCGTGGACGCGGTCGGGATTGCGGCACGCGCCGACAAACTGCGTTCCGGAGGTCATACGGCAATGCTTGCCGCCGTTGACGGCGCACCAGCCGGTGTCATCGCCGTCGCAGATCCGATCAAGGCGACAACACCCGAGGCGCTCAGGGGGCTTCAGGCCGCGGGACTCCGGATCGTGATGCTCACCGGCGATAGCCGCACGACGGCCGAGGCTGTGGCGGCGAGGCTCGGCCTGGACGAGGTCATCCCGGAGGTGCTCCCCGAAGACAAGGTCCAAACCGTCCGCGACCTCCAACGCCAGGGCGCCACGGTTGCGATGGCCGGAGATGGCATCAACGACGCTCCGGCCCTTGCGGCGGCCGATGTGGGCATCGCCATGGGGACGGGCACCGATGTGGCGATGGAGAGTGCCGGTGTCACGCTCGTGAAGGGCGATCTCCGCGGGATTGTGCGTGCGAGACGCTTGAGCGCAGCCACCATGAGGAACATCAAGCAGAACCTCTTCTTCGCATTCGCCTATAACGCGGTGGGCGTGCCGATCGCCGCGGGTGCCCTCTATCCCGTGTTCGGGATTCTCCTCAGCCCGATGATCGCAGCGGCGGCCATGAGCTTCAGCTCCGTCTCCGTGATTGCAAACGCGCTGCGACTCCGAAGTATCGCCACGTAGAGCGCTCGCAACTCAAGCGCCATCAAGCCGCGCACAAGCTCGGCGCTTGCTGATCGGCATGCGACTCCTCATGCGCTGCAGTAGACATGCGCCCCCTTGGGCACCAAGCCGGGCGTCAGCACCAGCGGATCAGGGCGATTCGCTCTTGTTCTGGCGCTTCGCGCTGCCGCGATTGCGGTAGCGGGCGCTGCCCGTATGCGCGGCCCCCTTGCCGAGCCTGGCGTGTCCGGCGTCCTTGCCCCGTCCGGGGGCCGAGCTCTCGTGATGCGTCGTCGCACTCACGACGCAAGCGACGGCGACGAGGCCAACCAGAACACCACCAAGAACAAGCCATAGCATCAGGGCAGCCTACACCCGCGTTTGCCGACCGGTGGAACCGTCTGGGTTCTCAAGCGGGCCGCGCTGGGCGCGGGTTCACGGTCACACGCTCCATTCCTGACGATTCCTGGCGTGCGAATCAAGCACTCGTTGCGTCCGCGGACGCTGGTGGACCCGATCGCAGGTCCCCGGGATCCAACAGCGGGGCCGCCTTGCTCCGGCGCCCCGCCTCCCTACAGCACGCGGATTGACTCCACGCCGCCCTACCTCGCGTGCGTCGAGCGCAGCCGCTTCGCGGCGCCGACCATGGCCTCGAGCTTGGCGCGGGCGAAGTCGGCGGAGTTCATCGGGCGGTTGGCGAAGGTGCCGAAGCCGCAGTCCGGGTTCAGGAAGATCTTGTCGGCGGGGTAGAGCGTGAGCGCGCTCTCGACCCGCTCGCAGATCAGGTCCTCGGACTCGATCGCATCCACACGCGGGTTCACGACTCCCATCCCCAGCTCCTTGTGATCGAAGCCGATCAGGTCGCCCGCGCGCTCGGTCGCGTACTCCAGCACGAGCTGGCCGACCTGCATGCGCTCGAGATACGGCTTCAGCGGGTGGTAGTTGCCGCGCAACAGCGTGGACTCGTCCCGGCTCCAGTTGCCGCGGCAGACGTGCA
>JAJDEM010000239.1 GCA_029259795.1 Planctomycetota bacterium | reverse complement strand
CGAGGCGAGATCGGCAGCGAGCTTCAGCATCCGCTCGCTGTCGTGATCCTTGGTGGGCTGATCAGCAGCACGTTCCTCAGTCTCATCGTTCTGCCCATCGGATTCTCTCTGTTTGGCGGCGGGCCTCGACCTCGCAGGTCGGGCAGTTCGCTCGGTTCTAGTTCATCAAACGAAACCTTGGAGGTCACATCATGAAGAAGTCAGTACTCTTTCTCCTCGCGGCGCTAGCGTTCGCCGGCTGTGGGGACCCGCAGAAGCCGGCTGTCACGCCCAACCAGGACGCAAGTTCCGGTAGCGGCGAGTCGGCCACCGCAATGGACGACCATGGTGAGGCCACCGACCTCGGTGAGGTCACGATCCTCGGCCACACCTTCGCCGTGACGAAGCTCGGCGATGTCGAGTCTGGCAAGGAGGCGGCCTTCCGCGTCACCCTGGCCTCGGGCCCGAGCGGTGCCCAGTTGGGACGTTTGAGTCTGTTCCTCTGGCTGGAGAACGACGCCGGCAAGTCGCTGAACGCCGCGGCCAAGGGCAGCGTGGAAGGCGGCGGGCTGCACTTCCATGCAACACCGAGAAAGGGCGCGGGGGAGCCCAAGAGCGTCGTGCTACGCCTACGCGCGAACGGCGCCGATGACCGCGGCAAGCTGCCCCTGGATGGACACGGTCACGTCCATGAGGAGACACCGCACCACGGCATCATGGCGGCGCTCGAAGGCGGCGCAGGCACCTTGGAGCTCAAGTTGCACGACGACAAGGGCGACCTTGAACTCTGGCTGACGAAGGACTCCGCGGGCGAGCAGCCCCTGGATCTTCCGTTGTCCACGGTCATCCGGGTGACCTTGATCGACAAGGGCAACCGTACCGTCGAACTCCGCGTCAGGAACACCGATCGGAACGAAGACGAGGACGACGTGGGCACCATCCGTGCTGGGAAGACGAACTACTTCATCTACCCCGGCGAGACGGGTGCCGACGCCTCCTGGCTTCAAGGCAAGACGTTCAACTCCCTCACCGTGGTGAAGCTGGAGATCAACGGAAAGGCCGTCAGTTCCGAGGAGTTCAGCCTGGCACCGCACGTCCACTAAAAGGCGACGCCCAGCCGCTCAGACTCGGCGTGCCGAGTCCCGTATCCACGGGATGCTCTTACCGCCGCGTCTTGCCGGGCTCCCCGGTACGCGCTCACCCCGCCCGGAGGACCGGCGGCGGGAGGCAGTCCCCGTATGCCCAGTCATCATCCAGAATCGAATAGGAGGCCCCCGATGCGTGCCATCCAGCTCACCACTTCGGTCGCAGTTCTTGCGCTCGCCGTAGTCCTCGTCGTCCTGCCGTGTGGGGAGGCGGGTGCAAGCTCGGAGGATGAGATCGCGGCCAAGGCCGTCGTCGAGAGAATCAAGGACCTGCGGAAGGCAAAGAACTCGGCCGACATGCGCGTGGCCTTTGAACAGTTGGACAAGTACCACAACGCGCTCGAATCCAAGTCGGTGCGGCATGCGCTCCAGCATGTGGCCGGTCAGGTTCTTGAGGACGAGAAGATGGGCGCTGCTCGCGCCGAGGCGGCTGAAGCACTAGCCAAGCTCGACGACGCCGACGGTGCGTACAAGCACCTCAAGCGATCCTTGCCCACGACCAAGACGGAAGCCGCAGGCCCTTTGGAGCTCACCGTGCTGCGGGCTGTGGCCCGCCTCGCCCCCGACAAGGCCATCACTACTCTCGTCGAGTTGTTGGCCAAGGCGAAGGACAACAGCGTCGCGAAGGAGGCTGCGATCGCGCTCGGAGCCTTCGGCCGCTCCAAGAAGCGGGTGCAGGTGCTCGAGGCGATCGTGGAATCCCTGCGTCGTGCCAAGCCGTCGCGTGCGCCCGGCAAGCGTGTCGGTGCCGCAACGCGCGCTCGCTGGAGCGCCGTCGGAAGGCCGATGGTCTCGTCCCTCAATCGGCTCACCGGGCGGAAGATCCGCGATGCCAACGAGTGGCTCGATCTGTACAAGGGCGTGAAGCGGAGCCCCAAGAAGCTCTTCCTGGAAGAATGATCGACGTCACGCCTGACGGAAGCTGGGCGGACGCGTAGGACAAGTGGCGTGAAGCTCAAGCGACCGACGGCTCCCGTGATCTGGTGCCTTAGCGCAGCAGCGCTCTTCGGAGCATCGACGCCAGCCTGCAAGGCTCTGCTCGGGGGTGTGGGTCCACTCGCCCTAGCCGGATTCCTCTACCTGGGTGCCGCGCTGGCGACACTTCCCGTTGCGTTCCGGGGCGGTTCGCGCCGTCTGCGCCGACAGAAGCGAAGCCGGATGATGCTTGCCGGAGCGGTCGTGTTCGGGGGCGGGCTCGGCCCGGTCCTGCTTCTCGTCGGCTTGAGCATGGCCCCCGCGGCCTCGGTTGCGCTCTGGTTGAACTTGGAGACTGTGGCCACGGCCCTCCTGGCTTGGACTCTGTTTCGCGAGCACTTGGACCGAAGGACATGGTTCTCCATCGTGCTGGTGGTCATCGCCGGCGTGCTTCTGGCCGCGCCGTCAGACTTTGGATCCCTTGTGCCCGCGGCCCTTGTCGGCTTGGCCTGCCTCTGTTGGGGTCTCGACAACAACCTGACCGCCCTCGTGGACGGGTTCACGCCAGCTCAGACAACAGCCATCAAGGGTGTGTTCGCGGGGTCCGCGAATCTGATCCTCGCCCTCGTTTTCGAAGACCTGGACATCGCCTTCGCAACCATCGCGGGAGCGCTCGTCATTGGTGCCGTGAGCTACGGGCTCTCGATCCTGTTCTATGTCCACGGCGCGCAGCATCTGGGAGCGACACGCTCCCAACTGCTGTTCTCCACGTCTCCGTTCCTGGGCGTGATCTTCGCGTGGACGATCCTGGGGGAGCCGGTCCAGGGTGCGCAGATAGGTGCGGCGGCTCTCATGGTCGTGGCCCTTTGGTTCCTGCTCCGGGGCCGCCACGAGCACGAGCATGCGCACGAGGCGATGGTGCATACGCACTCGCACCGGCACGACGACGGCCACCACAATCACGTTCACCCCGGCCTGCCGGCATCGGTTCGACACGTCCACGAACATGACCACGCACCGATGGTGCATACCCATCCTCACGCGCCAGATCTGCACCACCGTCACGATCACCACGGCAAGACACCACAACTGCCCGATGGGCGTCCTGAGCAGTAGGCAGGGGAAGGGGAAGGGGAAAGGGGCTGACGCTTCGAGCCGGGCCTAAGTACTTAGGAGGCGGTGCGAATCCGACGGATGGCCGCCAACGCCGTGCTGGCCGTGCAAATGAAGTGGCACCCCGGGCAGGACTTGAACCTGCGACGGCCGGATTAGAAAGCGTGTGCTCTAGCTTGTTGCCTGTGGAACATAGGGCCTCGCAGTCCGCCACAGACCGCTAGCGGTTGGGCTCTTGCGCTTGTTCAGCTTGTACGACGTGGGGATTGATGCCCCTCCGTTTTCCGCGCGGAAGCGCGGAAGGGAAAAGCACCTAACAGGCGAGGCTGTGCGACCCGCCTGCGCGTGCGCGCTGGGCATGCCGCGCAGCAACTCAGCGCATGCGGTCGGGCGACGCGCTTGCCCCTCGGCGTCGCGGATTGATTGATGACCGACTGTTTCTCTCCTGCTTTCCGCGCGGCCATTCACCAGGGTCACGAACGGCGAGACCTCAACCGGGGCCGGCCTTCTATCCGGACGGCCGCTCTCGCAAGAGGCGTGCGCTGTGATGCACAGCGAGGATGT
>JAJDEM010000238.1 GCA_029259795.1 Planctomycetota bacterium | reverse complement strand
TAACGCCTGGCCGCGGGGGGCGTGAGCCCCCCAGTAAAAGACGCCGATGCACGGGCCCCGCTCGCCGGCCGTCATTCCCGAACCGCGGGGGTCTCGATGCTCGACTCGCGTTCGCACGCCAACGCCGGCTCGTAACCGCCCGCGGCAGGCACCGTCCGAGCTTCGGGCCGCCCCCAACGCGACCCCTCTGACCCGCGCGTCAGCGCGGAACTCCGGCCAGCACCCACCCGCCCGCGGCGGGCCCCTCCCAAACCTCAAGCTCCCACCAACGCGACCCCTCCGACCCGCGCGTCAGCGCGGAACTCCGGCCAGCACCCACCCGCCCGCGGCAGGCACCGTCCGAGCTTCGGGCCGCCCTCAACGCGCCCCCTCCGACCCGCGCGTCAGCGCGGAACACCGGCCAGTCGCCCACCCGCCCGCGGCAGGCACCGTCCGAGCTTCGGGCCGCCCTCAACGCGCCCCCTCCGACCCGCCCGTCAGGGCGGAACACCGGCCAGTCGCCCACCCGCCCGCGGCAGCGCCTTCACGAACCACACCGCCCGCCCAACGCGCCCCCTCCATCCCGCCCGTCAGGGCGGAACGTGGGCCGGTGACTCCCAGCCGCCCTCGACTACAACAGGTCCGCCGGCGTGAAGCCGAACTGAACGTCTTCGAAGCGATCGCGGAGGGCGCCGACTTCGGCGCGGACGTCGCGCGCGGCGGTGACCGCCGCGTGCATGAGCTCTGCGATGACGTCCATCTCGTCGGCACCCATACCGAAGCGGGTCATCTCCTGGACGCCGAGGCGGATGCCGCTCGGGTTGAAGGCCATCTTGCCCGGCTCCCCGGGAAGGAGGTTCATGTTGCAGACGATGTCCTGCTCGCAGAGGCGCGCGCTGACGTCCTTGCCGCCGCCGAACGGCGACACATCGACCGCAACCTGGTGGCTGAGGGTGTAGCCCTGATCGGCCATGGCGACGGTGAAACCGCGCTTGGCGAGACTGCCGCCGAGAGCCTGGGCGTTCTGGATCGTCTTCGTGGCATAGTCCTTGCCGAACGCCTCGACCTCCAGCGCAGAGACCAAGAGGGACGGCAGGCTGAACAGGTGATGGTTCGACGATGAACCCGGGAAGACGCCCTTGTCGAGCGTCTTGCAGAACGCCTCGTCCTCGCCGCCACTGAGCATCACGCCACGCTGCGGGCCGAAGAACGTCTTGTGCGTCGAGCCGTTGAGCGCGTCGGCACCTTCCCGGAGCGGATCCTGGAACGTGCCCGCCGCAATCAGACCGAGTACATGCGCGCCGTCGTAGAGGATGCGCGTGCCCGCCTCCTGACAGACTTCGCGCAGCTCGGCGACGGGCTCCGGGAACAGGAACAGGCTGCGTCCCAGCACGACGACCGCGGGCTTCTCCTTCGCGATGAGGTCTCGCGCCGCGGCCGGATCGATGGAGTAGCCATCCGCCAGCGTCGGCCACGCGAGGATGTTCTTCGTGCGCTTGCCGAGGCTCCCGATGCGCGCGTGGCTGATGTGACCCCCGCCCGCCACCGTGTGGGCAATGGCGGGTGCTCCCTGGGGAACGATGCGACTGAACACGGCTTCGTTCGCCACCGTGCCGGAGATCGGTCGGACGTCCGCCCAGCCCGCGCGGAAGATCCGGCGCATCGTCTCGGCCGTGAGGGTCTCGATCTCGTCGACGTACTTCGTGCCCTCGTAGTAGCGCCCCCCGGGATGGCCCTCGGCGTAGCGGTGCAGCAGGTCGGAGTCGAGGACGCTGCGGGCCGCGCTCGAGAGCACGTTCTCCGAGGCGATCAGGTTGATGGTCTGGTTCCGCCAGCGGTCGTTGGCGTCGACCGTCTCACGGACGCGCTTGAGGATCGTGGAGGAAGGACTCTTGAGGTCGGCGTGCATGCTGGAAGTGTAGCCAGCGGGACGCACAGCCCAAAACGAGGACGGGCCCGACGTCCCCGTGGGGATGTCGGGCCCGCGGTCTCATGAGGCGAGGTGGCCGGCGACGGGCATGCCCGCCGCCGCTGCTTCGCCTGGGCGTACTACTGGGCCTTGGCCTTGAGCGTCGTCGACTCGGTCTCGGTTGCGAGGTCGATGCCCTGCTGGACGGTGACCACCGAGGCGCGGGCCTGGGTCAGGTTGCGCTTGGGCACGCTGACGACCTTGACGACGAGCTCGAACTGCTGCTTCTGGTTCGGGCGCAGCACGAAGCCGGACGACTCGGCCGGGCGGCCGCTGCCACTGAGCGGGGCCCCACCATCGCCGGTGCCACGGACGAACTGCAGACACTCCGGAAGCGTCCAGACGACCTTGAGGTCCGGCGTAAGCGCCGTACCGACATCGTTCTCGACGGTGAGGATGTACAGGAAGTCCTCGCCCATCTCGAAGAGGCCCTTGGACTTGCGATCGATGTCGACGTCGATCATCTCCAGCTGGATGGCCGGAAGACCCTTGATCAAGACACCGCAGTAGCAGCCAGCGGCGGCCCAGCCACGCTCTTCGCGGGCCGAGGCACTGACGCGACGCTCGCCGACGGCGTCGGAGACGAACTTGCGGGTAATGCTGCGGTCTTCCCCCGGCTCGAGGCGCTCGATGCTGATGGAGAGCTCCTCCTTGCCGACCTGAACGACACCCTCGTGGCCACGCAGGGCCAGGGTCACGTTCGAAAGAGCGAGGTCGCCCGTGTTGCGCACGGTGGCGGTGACCTCAAAGGGGTCGCCGACCAGAACGATCTTGCTGGGGGTGACGACGCACCGGACCTCCATATCGAGGCGGTGGCAGTCGTTGTCGGCGTCTTCGGCCGACACGGTCGCCGGGGCGATAGCGATGCACATCAGCGCAAGGGCACTGACGGCGAACATCAAGCGGGTACGGAACATGCATCCTCCACGTTGGCCACTCTTTCGCCCGCCGGTCGTTGCCGGGGGAGGAGTGCCAGACCTCCAAGGTGACGAAATCCTAACCACAAGATGCCCCGGGCGGGAGTGCTTGACGCAGCCAGCGTGGGAAGGGAGCCTGCATGCATGCGGGGATTGGCCAACCAAGACAACCGAATCGGCCCCCGTACCGCCCGGACCCGCATCTTTCGGGCGCGGCCGCTCCCGGGCCTGGCGTGCGCGGCTCTGGTGCTGATCGGCCTGCTGGGGCTCGCCACACGCCCCGGCCCGGCCAGCGGGGGACCGGCCAAGGCCGTCGCCCTCGTGGTGATCGGCAACGCCGGCGATGCCGGACGTCTGGCTGCGGCGGTCACGGCCGCTGGCATTGCCGCGAACCGGGCGAAGCGCGAGGGGCCGCTCGAGGGCGGTGTCACGGTCGTGTCGCTGGACGATGGCGGGACCGCGGCAGGACTCAGGAAGGCGCTGAAGGCCCTGCGCGCGCAGCGGCC
>JAJDEM010000237.1 GCA_029259795.1 Planctomycetota bacterium | reverse complement strand
GGCTGGTCTGCACGCTCGAAGGCGATTGCCAGGGCGCGCTCGCCCTCGATCGGCCACGCGCGCGCGATGCGGGCGCCGACGAGATGCTTGCGGAGGGCACCGGCGAGCGGGGTGGGCGAGCGCGGCGCGCGGCGGGCCGGCGCGAGGAGCACGCGCGGGAACGCCGGCTCCAGATCGACGAGGAGATCCGTGTGTCCGTCGCGCGCAGCCCCGGGCGGCCCGCGCAGCGCGAGGCGTAGGCGCGCGGGGCCATCCTGATGGACGGCGCGTACGCGAGCACCGCGGCAGGCATCGATCTCGCCAGTGACCTCGACGGTCAGGCGCGATGTCATGCGGCCTGCGGACACGCGGGTTCCTTCCTCCGGGGATACGGGTCCGGAGACGGAAGTATGCGGGAAGGCGGCGGAGCGCGGAGCCCCTTTCAAGAAGGGGACCGCGGAGCAGACTACGCCTCGGGGTCGTTGACCCAGGCGAGGGAGTCGAGCGACTCGTCCAATGTGCCCTCGGCAAACCACAGCGCGAGCTCGCTCTCCGCTGTCTCCGCGCCATCGGAGGCGTGAATCAGGTTGAACGACTTGCTCATGCCAAAGTCGCCGCGGATCGTGCCGGGGGCGGCTTCGGCGCCGTTGGTCGAGCCAACGAGATTGCGAACGACGGCGATGGCGCCCTCGCCGCGCAGGGCGACGGCCACCACCGGGCCCGAGCCCATGAACTTGAGCAGGCTGCCGTAGAAGGGGCGCTCCGCGTGGACCGCGTAGTGCGCCTCGAGCAAGGATGCCTCGGGCTTGAGCAGCTTGAGGCCGACGAGCTGGAGGCCCTTCGCTTCGAAGCGGGCAAGGATCGAACCGATGCGACCGCGCTGGACGCCGTCGGGCTTCACGAGGACGAGGGTCGTTTCCATGGTCGATCTTCTCCGAGTCAAGGATGGGGACGAACACGCGGGATTGTCCTTGGCACGCCCCATGCGAGAAGAAGTGTCCGGGGGGCTCCCTGCCCTCGAAGTGCGCCGTTACGGCACGCCTCGGGACGGGACCCTGCCGCCTTGACCCACCCTCCTCGCACCGTAGCGTTCGGACCCTCATGACAACCATCCTTGCGATTCATCGAGAGGGCCGCGCCGTACTCGGCGGCGACGGCCAAGTCAGCCTGGGCAACCAGGTCCAAAAGCACAGCGCCGTGAAGGTGCGTGCGCTTCAGGGGGGGGCCGTCCTGGCGGGCTTCGCGGGCGGAGCGGCCGATGCGATGGCGCTCATGGAGCGCTTCGACGCCAAGCTCGAGGAGCACCCCGGCCAGCTCCGGCGTGCGGCTGTCGAGCTCGCCAAGGACTGGCGTACCGATCGAGTCTTGCGCCGCTTGGAGGCGGTCATGATCGTCGCCGACGCGAGCGAGTTGCTGCTGGTCTCGGGCACCGGCGACGTCATCGTCCCCGATGACGGGGTGCTGGGCACCGGCTCCGGAGGCACCGTTGCCGTCGCGGCAGCCAAGGCCCTGCTCGCGCACACGGAGATGGATACGGACGACATCTGCCGGGAGGCGCTCACCATCGCCGCCGACATCGACATCTACACCAACGACCACCTCACGATCCTTGAGGCCCCGGCAGCGGCACCGCACGAAGGTCAGGCATGAAGAAGCTCCAAGAGAAGGACCTGACCCCCGCGCGGATCGTCGAAGAGCTCGACCGCTACGTGGTCGGTCAGCACGACGCGAAGCGCGCGGTCGCCGTGGCCATCCGAAACCGCTGGCGTCGGATGCAGCTCAGTTCCGACATGCGCCAGGAGGTCGTCCCCAAGAACATCCTGCTCATGGGACCCACGGGTGTGGGCAAGACCGAGATCGCGCGTCGCATCGCCGGTCTCATGGATGCACCCTTCGCCAAGGTCGAGGCCACCAAGTTCACGGAGGTGGGCTACGTCGGCCGTGACGTCGAGTCGATCATCCGGGACCTCGTCGAGAACTCGATCGTGATGGTGCGGGAGAAGGCGCGAGTGAAGGTCCAGGCCAAGGCGCGCGAGGCTGCGGAGGAACGTGTCCTCACGGCGCTCGTGCAGGGCTGGCAACCCGGCGATGCCGAGGTCGAGCTCTTCGCGTCCGGACCCGATGGTCAGGCGTCGGTGCAGGATCTCGGGGCGCTGCGCGTCAAGCTTCGGCAGCGCCTGCGCGCGGGAGCCCTCGACGACAAGGATGTCGACATCGAAGTTGCCGATGGCAGTCAAGCCCTCGGAAGCATCTTCGGGGAGCAGACCTTCGCCCAGACGGGCATGGACTTCGGCAAGTTGATGGAGCAACTCCAGAAGGGG
The DNA here is from genome assembly GCA_029259795.1 of Planctomycetota bacterium. GTDB lineage: Bacteria > Planctomycetota > PLA2 > PLA2 > JAEUHO01 > JAHEIK01. The sequence continues at coordinate 4,419 of JAJDEM010000237.1, read as the reverse complement.
CGCGGCGGCCCGGCGCCAAGCACCCCAACCCAGACGCGTCGCATGACCGTCAAGGAAGCCCTGGCGACGCTCGCGGGCGAGGAGTCCGAGCGGCTTGTCGACGACCAGAACGTCGATGCCGAGGCCATCGAACTCGTCGAGAACTCGGCCATCGTCTTCCTCGATGAGATCGACAAGGTGGCGGGTCGCCAGAGCGGCTCCGGTCCGGACGTCTCGCGTGAGGGTGTCCAGCGCGATCTGTTGCCGCTCATCGAAGGGACCACGGTGACGACGCGTCACGGGCCCGTGAAGACCGACCACATCCTGTTCATCGGCGCGGGTGCGTTCCACGTCAGCAAGCCGTCCGATCTTCTGCCGGAGCTGCAGGGCCGCATGCCGATTCGGGTGCGACTCGACGCGCTCAGTGAGCACGACTTCGTGCGCATCCTGACCGAGCCGCGCAACGCCCTGACCAAGCAGTACCACGCCCTCATGGACACCGAGGGCGTCACGCTGCGGTTCAAGGACGACGGCGTCGCCGAGATGGCGCGCGTGGCAGCGAAGGCCAACGAGATGCACGAGAACATCGGCGCCCGCCGGCTGTTCACCATCCTCGAGCGCGTCCTGGACGAAGTCTCCTTCGCGGGACCGGATCTCAAAGGGCAGAAGATCTCCATCGACGAGAGCTATGTGCGGAGCCGGGTGGGCGACCTGCTCGACGATCAGGACCTCGGCCGCTACGTGCTCTAGGGCCTGTCTGCGGCGTCCACCACTTGGGCCCACCTGCTCTGCGCCGGCCGATGTCGTCACGATCCGTGCCCCAACGGCGCCACGGTTCCTCAACGTGCAGGAGCACGCCTCCGGGCCCGATCGTCGTCGTGACGACCGCTCGCTTCGACCTCGGGCGCGAGTACAGCCCGAGAGCAGGGGGTTGCTTTGAACCACGCGGGCGGTCGCCCGCGCGAGCCGCCCCCGGGTGAATCGGTCGCCAGGCGGCGCACGCCTCACGCAACATCCGGGCCTGGCCGGGGCCAGGGCTGGACCTTCGCGGTTCCCTTCCGGCAACCGCGTCCGGGCGGGTACCCTCGGCCGTTTCCCACGGAATGGACCGATGAAGACCGCCTACCGCACGCACAGTTGCGGCGCCTTGCGCGCCACCGACGAGGGTTCGACCGCCACCTTGAGTGGCTGGGCGAACGTCATCCGCAACCAGGGTGGTGTCCTGTTCATCGATCTGCGTGACCGCTACGGCCTCACGCAGGTCACCTTCCGCGGGGACCAGGACGAGGCCTTGCTTGCGGCCGCGGAGAAGGTGCGCCCGGAGTGGGTCTTGCGGGTCGAGGGCCGGGTGATCGCCCGTCCCGCGGAGGCAGCCAACCCCAACATGCCGACGGGCTCGATCGAGCTCGAGGCGACGTCGCTCGAGGTGCTCTCCCAGGCCGACACGCCGCCCTTCCCGCTCGACGACCGCGGCGGCGCGGTCTCGGCCGAGATCCGCCTGCGCCACCGCTACCTCGATCTCCGCCGCACCCGCCAGACCGAGTTCTTGGCCGCCCGCGCCGCGATCAGCGCGACGATCCGCCAGCACCTGGAGGGGGAGGGGTTCACGGACATCGAGACGCCCACCCTCATCTGCTCGACCCCGGAGGGGGCGCGCGACTACCTCGTGCCGAGTCGCGTTCATCCCGGCTCGTTCTATGCGCTGCCGCAGTCGCCGCAGCTCTTCAAGCAACTCCTGATGATCGGTGGGCAGGACCGCTACTACCAGTTCGCCCGTTGCTATCGCGACGAGGACCTGCGCGCGGACCGTCAGCCGGAGTTCACGCAGGTGGACCTCGAGGCGTCGTTCGTCGAAGAAGAAGACATCTACGCCCTGCTCGAACCCTGCGTCGCCGAGCTCATCGAGACATGGCGTGGTGAGGCCGTGCCGACACCGTTCCAGCGGCTGCCCTACGCCGAAGCCCTGCGGCGCTTCGGCTCCGACAAGCCGGACTTGCGCAACCCGCTCGAACTTGTGGACGTCACGGCGGAAGGCGCTGCCTTGGGCTTCGCCCCCTTCGAAGCCACGGCGGCTGCCGGCGGGCTCATCAGCGTGCTGGTAGGCCCCGGTGCGGCGTCGTTCTCTCGCAAGGAGATCGACGCGCTGGAGACCGAGGCGCGTGGCATGGGGGCGCCGGGCTTGGCCTGGGCCAAGATCGCGGAGGAGAAGCCCACAGGGCCGCTCTCGCGCTTCCTCGTCGGCGAGGCGGGCGAGGCCTTCCTCGCAACGATCGGCGCGCGCGTTGGCGACTGGTTCTGTTGCGCGGCGGGGGACGCGGCGCTGGTGCATCGCATCCTCGGCCACCTGCGCGACACGGTGGCCCACAAGCTCGACCTGGTCGACACCAGCAAGAACTCCGTCCTCTGGGTCACGGAGTTCCCCCTCGTGGAGTGGAACGAAGAGGCTGGACGTTTCGACGCGATGCACCACCCGTTCACCAGCCCGACGGACGAGACCGCCGAGGTCCTGCTACGAGCTGCTGCAGGCGAACCGATTCCGCCCGAGGCCATCGGGGGCCTACCCTCCAAGGCCTACGACCTTGTGTTCAACGGCGCCGAGGTGGGCGGCGGAAGCATCCGGATCCACCGAGCCGAGGTGCAGTCCGCCGTGTTCGACCTGCTGAAGATCAGCCCCGAGGAGCAGGACCGTCGCTTCGGCTGGTTCGTGGAGGCGCTGCGCTACGGCACGCCACCCCACGGCGGGCTCGCGTTCGGCTTCGACCGCCTCGTCATGAGCCTGCTCGGCGAGGCGGGCATCCAGGAGGTCATTGCGTTCCCGAAGACGATGAGCGCCTCGGACCTCATGTGCCGGGCGCCCGCGCCCGTCGCGGAAGACCAGCTTGAGGAGCTTTCGCTCCGTGTGGCGGCGGCGCCGACTCCCAAGGGGGATGAGACCGAAGCCCCGGAGCGTTCCTCATGAGGTACGCGCCGCGAACCGCCCGGAGGACACCCATGCTGCATGCCCGCTTCGTCCGTCTTGGCCTTGCCTGCGTGCTGACGGCGAGCCTGGTCCTCGCCGGGTGCGGGGACGAGCCGGCCCCGATCCCCAGCGAGGAACTGCTCGCGACCCTGGAGATCGCCGAGGGCGAAGCGCTGGAGCACGCGGCCGAAGCCGTCGGCGTCCGTGCGCAGACCGACGAGGCGCTCATGGAGAAGCTTGTGGCCATGCTGCGGCTCGACGAGCCCAATGCCGGTCGCTTCACGCTGCATGTCCGGCTCGCGGCCCCAGACGCCCTGGCCGACGATGATGCGCGCCGCGTTGCGCTCACCGCAGCGATGCGCGTCATGGCGGAGCGCCTGCCGGTGTTTCGTCAGCCGCCCGGAACGTTCGATCTCCGTTCGTCCCAGGGCAACATCGAGATCCTGATTCCCAAGCCGGTCTACGCGGCCGATGTCAGCCAGGAGGAGCGCGTGCGGCTCGATCACGAGCACGCGGCCGCGCTGATCCGGCAACTGACGGCTTCGGGCAACTATGAGCTCCTCCTGACGGTTCCGCCGCCCAGCGAGGACCTGACGCCTCCGAGTCTCTGGACAGGCTCCCGCAAGGCGTTCGATCGGCTGGTCGAGGAGCAGGGCACGCTCATCGACGCCGCCGTCAAGGCGGGTGCGATCTACGCGCCCGCGGAGCCCGGCTTCGTGGTCTGTGCCGTGCCCCCCAAGGCGGGGGAGGCCGCCCACGGGTTCCTCGTGGTCCATCGATCCCCGAGCAGCGCCGCGCGGTTCGGCCGCGGCGACTTCACGCTGCGGGGGATTCAGTTCCTCGAGTCAGGCGAGCAGGGCCTCGAGCTCTCGGTGGTACCGGCACGCCGCGCCGCGATGAAGGCTTGGAGCGCGGCAAACCTCGGCCGCACCGCCGTGCTGGTGATCAACGGCGTGGCGGGGGTGCCGCTCCTCCTCGCCAAGCCCATCGATGGGAAGGTCGTGATCCGCTACGGTCCCCGAGGTGATGCGCTGGCGGCCAGCCGAATCCGGGCCGTGGAGCGCTTCGCGAGCCTGTTGCCGCACCCGGTCCCCGTTGTGGCTACGCGCGTGACGGCGGTGGCACCGGAGACGATGTCCCCGGCTGCGCTCGCGCTGGTCGCCTCCGGGACGGCCGGGGCCAAGCGCATGAGCGAGCTGCGCCGCGAGCGCGGTGTCATCGGGGCGCGCGCGGCCCGCATCCTCGAGCTCATCGGCCGCCGGCGGACCACGGGCGGGGAGCGCTACGTCCCAGGTGCCAACTAGCGGATCAGCGCCCCGGGCCGCTCCCGAGGCAACCCGGCCTACGGGAGATGTCCGGACTGGGCGCGACGGGGGTAGATTGTCCCGTTCGCCCGCGCAGGCGCGGCGTGCAACGGATCACCACCCAACCCCCTCACGGAGGAACTTCGCCATGGCTTCGCAACTTACGCTCCGACTTCC
>JAJDEM010000236.1 GCA_029259795.1 Planctomycetota bacterium | reverse complement strand
CGCCAGCGGGAGAAGAAGCAAGGCTGCGAGGACGAGGTAGCGGCGCATGCAACGACCCTACCGGGAGTCGCGGCCAACGCAGAGATTCACATCCCTGGCGGGATCAGAGTCCGCGAAGATGCTCCGGCTTGAGGGCGACCTCGCCCCGGCGCGCGGCGCGGACGGCTTCGAGCAGTCGGTTTCGGTCAACGGGCAGGCGCCCCTTCAGGGGCAGGTAGTTGCTCGCGTGGTTGCTGCGAAACACCGCACCCGAGACCTCGGTGTTCTGCAGCAGGAGGTCCAGCTCGTTGAGCGTGTCCTCGGGCGTGATCATCTCGAAGGTCCCGTCTTGGACTTGGGCATGCAGCGGCGTGCCTTCGACCGGCGTCACGCACAGGCACGAGATGAAGCGGGGGTCCATGCGTGAGAGCACCTGACCGGTGTGGATGGCATGCTCACGCGTCCGAGCCCGCCCCCCCATGCCGAGGAGAACCATCACACTCATCTTGATGCCCGCCGTCTGCGCGCGCTCGACTGCGGTCACCTGCTCGTCGATCGTCGCGCCCTTCACGATGGCGTCGTTGACGAGCGGATCGCCGGACTCGAGCCCGATGTAGCCCAGGGAGAGTCCCAACTCCCGCAGGCGCACCAGATCCTCATCGCTCTTGTTGTTGATCGAGATCGCGTTGACGTACGAGCTCACGCGCTGCAGCCGCGGAAAGGCCTCCCGTAGCGCCTCGAGGATGGGGATCAGGCGGCTCGCACTGATGGTCATCGCGTCGCCGTCGAGCAGGAAGACGCGGCGTGTCTCGGGCATGAGCTCCGCGGCATGGGCAATGTCCTCGAGGACATCCGCCGGCGGTCGCACCGAGAACCGCTTCGTCAGGTACATCGCGCAGTAGGTGCACTCGTTGTGGCTGCAGCCGTCGGTCACGGGAAGCAAGTAGGAGTTTGCCTCGGACGGCGGGCGGAAGACGGGTTCGCGATAACGCATGGACCCAACCTACGGCAAGCTCACGGCCTCGCCCCCTTGGCCCGGGGTGCGCAGCGCCAGCGTCTCGCCATCGAACTCGATGACGCTCCCGCCGGCCTCCCAGTCCTTGAGCACGAGGATCTCGCGCGCGGGCGGGCCCGGATGCCGGTGATGCACGCCTGTGTGGACGTGCCCGGCCACGATGGCGTCGGCCTCGTAGCACTCCATCCAGCGCAGCGCTTCGCCGTAGTCGAGTCCCATGTCCGCGCGGGGCTTGCGCCCGGTCTCGCGCATCGAGAGCCTGCGGGTGCCCTCGCCGAGGAAGCGCTGCACGCGGTAGGGCAGCCCATGCACCAGGAACACGCCGCCCGGCCCGTGAAAGAAGCGCCGCAGCGCTTGGTAGCCGTGATCCGCCGTGCAGAGCTGGTCTCCGTGCGTGAGGACGACGCGGCGCTCGCCGAGCCGGCAACGTACCGGATCGGGCCATATCTCCAGCGGAAGGCCGTCGACGCCCGCGAAGGCCACATCCCGATTGCCGCACATGAAGATCAGGTGCACCCCGGCGTTCTGCACATCCGCGAGAGCGGCGAGCACCCGCCGCGGGATCGGATCCTCTTGCTGCTTCTTGTTGACCCACATGTCGAAGACGTCACCGAGCAGGACCAGCGTGCCACCCGCAGGCTTGCGCGTCTCAAGCCAGCCAAGGAACGCTTCGACGACCTCCGGCTCCTCGGCGCAGAGGTGGATGTCCCCCACGACCGTCAAGGGGAGGGCCGGCGAGGCGACGTCGAGAATGGGCGGGATGGGGCGCGGCATGAGCTAGGTGCCGGAGAGCGTACCGGAGCCAAGATCGGCGCGCCGCAATCGCAGCGAGTTCGCGACAACCGAGACACTCGAGAAGGCCATCGCACCCGCCGCGATCATCGGATGAAGGAGACCCAGCGCGGCCAGCGGGATCGCCAGGGTGTTGTAGGCAAACGCCCAGAACAGGTTCTGGCGGATGGTGCGCAGCGTGGCCCGGCACAGCGCGAGTGACTCCGGCACCGCGCGCAGGTCGCTCCCCACGAGCGCGATCCCTGCGGCGGCCGTCGCCACGTCGGTGGCCCCACCCACCGCGATTCCGACGCTGGCCTGGGCGAGGGCCGGGGCGTCGTTGACGCCATCGCCCACCATGGCGGCCGCAGGCCAGGCCGCGAGGCGCGCGGCCTTCGCCTCGGGGCGCTGCCCCGCCTCGACATCTTCGATGCCCACGCTCGCCGCTACATGGGCGGCAGCCGCGGGCGTGTCGCCGGAGAGCATCCAGACCTCGAACCCGAGGGCCAAGAGCAGGCGCACGGCCTCCCTCGCCTCCGGGCGGGGCTCGTCGCGGGCGGTGAGCAACCCGAGCACCACCTCGTCCTCCGCGACGAGCAGCGGCGTGGCGCCTGCCGCCTCGGCCGCCGCCAGGGCCTCGGCCAATGGCGTGAGGTCGACGCCCGACGCCCGGAGGAACGCAGCGCTTCCCACGCGGACCCGCCGCTCGTCCACGAGGGCCTCCGCGCCCTCGCCCGGGGTCGAGGCAAACGCCCGACTGGGCGGAACCTCCAGACCCTCGGCCACGGCGTGTCGTCGGACAGCATCCGCCAAGGGATGCTCGGCGTCACGCTCGACCGCCGCCGCCTTGGCGAGCAGCGCCGCCGGCGTGCCGACGACCGCGACCACCGCGAGAATCGACGGCTCGCCGCGGGTGAGGGTGCCCGTCTTGTCGAAGACGACGGTGTCCACGCGCGCGGCGCTCTCGAGCACCTCGCCGCCCTTGATCAGGATGCCCCGCTTGGCCCCGCGGCCCGTGCCGACCACGATGGCGGTCGGCGTCGCGAGCCCCAGTGCGCACGGGCACGCCACAAGCAACACGGCGACGGCACTGATCAGTCCCTTGATCGGATCCCCTGCGGCGAGCCACCAAGCAACGAAGGTCAGCGCCGCGACGCCGAGCACGGCGGGAACAAACACCCCCGCCACCCGATCGGCGAGTCGCGCGACCGGAGCCTTCTCGCCTTGGGCACTCGCGACCCAGGCCGAGATCCGACGCAGGACCGTGTCGTCACCCACGGCGGTGATCTCGACCTCCAGGGCTCCGGTTCCGTTGGTCGTGCCCCCGGTGACGGCGTCTCCGACGCCCTTGGCCACCGGAAGCGACTCCCCCGTCAGGAGCGCCTCATCGACGGCCGAGGACCCCGCGGCAACGATGCCGTCCGCAGGCACGACCGCACCCGGCCGCACAAGGACGCGGTCCCCGAACAGCAAGCGGCTGAGCGGGATGGCCCGAGCCTCCGCCCCCCGCGCCTCGAGCAGCAACGCGGTCTCCGGCTCGAGCCGGGCCAGTCGCCCGACGGCGTCGCCGGTCGCCCGGCGAGCACGCGACTCGAGCCAGCGCCCCAGGACGACCAGGGTGATGATCATCGCACTCGTCTCAAAGTAGAGCGGAGCCGTCGCGCCCTCGCCCGCAATGGCTACGACGGCGCTGAAGCCGAAGGCCGCGAGCGTGCCCAGCGAGACGAGGACATCCATGTCCGCGCGCCCATGCCGCAATGCGGCGAGCGCGCCGCGCAGAAACGGCGCGCCGGCGACGACGATCACCGCCAGCGTCACGAGCAGCTGCACCCACGGCGCTCCGACAGCAGCAGGCAGGAGCGCGGTCATGCTCACGAGCATCAAGAACAACGTCGCGGGGACCGCGAGGAGCAGCCGCCGCCGCCACCCCGCCGTCTCGGCCGCGATGCGCGCGGCGGCTGGGTCGGCTTCCGTGGTCAGCGCCAAGCCGTCAGGCACGAGATCGCGGAGCGCCCCAAGAACGGCCACATCGTCGACGTGTTCGACCCGCAGTCCGCCAGGCGCCGCGTCCACGGAGCGAACGCCGTCCAGGGCACGCACGGCCGCCGCGTCCACCCCAGCAGGCAGCACCGTCGTTCGTCCGCCCAGAGCATAGCCCCCCTTGCCGAGGGCCGTCTCCAGAGCACGCAGCGTTGCCGTGGCGTCGAGCCTCAGCCGCCGGGTGCCGAAGTTGACAGTCGCGCTGTGCACGCCGGCGGTGCGGCCAAGCAGGGTCTCGATGCTGCCTGCACAGCCGGCGCAGTGCATCCCCTCCACGGGCAGGTCCCGCAGCGTGGCGGCGGTGGGACTCGGGGCAGGCTCAGGCATGCAGGAAAGCGTAGCTCCGAGACTCGGTCTCCACGCCGAACGGCGGTACGTTCTCCCCGTGAGCGAGAAGAACCTCTACGAAGTGCTGGGTGTGAGCGAGGACGCCTCCGAGAAGGAGGTGCGGGCCGCGTATCGCAAGCTGGCGATCAAGTACCACCCCGACAAGAACCCGGGGGACGACGACGCCGAGAAGCGCTTCAAGGAGTTCACCCAGGCCTACGAGGTCCTCTCCGACAAGCAGAAGCGCCAGGCGTACGACAACCGCCTCAAGGGTGGCTTCAGCGGAGGCTTCGACGGCCTCGACGACCTCTTCGGGGGGGGCTCCTCCTTCAACATCGAGGACATCCTCGGCCGCCACGGTGACCTCTTCGGCGGCTTCGGGGTCCCCTTCCATGCCCGCCAGGTGCAGCGGCGTGGCCACGATGTCGAGGCCGAGTTCCGCATCGACTTCCGTACGGCGGCCAAGGGCGGCAAGGTCGAGGTCACGCTGCGGGTGCCCAACCCCGCCAACCCCAGTGGCGACGTCAAGACCGTCTCCATCAACGTGCCCGCCGGCATCGCCGACGGCTCGCCCATGCGGCTGCGCGGCCTGGGCCAGGCCGGCGTCGGCGGAGGCCCCGCCGGAAACCTCATCCTGCGCATCCGCGTGGCGGAGCACCCGACGTTCACCCGCCGGGGGAACGACGTCCTGGTCGACATGCCCGTCCCGGCGCCGGTCGCGGTGCTCGGCGGCAAGGCTTCCGTCGAGACCCTCGGAGGCGTTGCGACCGTCACCGTGCCCGCCGGCGCCATGTCCGGCACGTGGATGCGCCTCAAGGGCCAGGGCATCACCGGTGGCGACCTGCTCGCCAAGATCCTCATTACGGTGCCAAAGGATCCGAGCGACGCCGAGCGCGCGCTGTACGAACAGCTGGCTGCACTCGAAGCCACGGCCGAAGACACCGACGCAGAAGACCGCGACTCGCACGTTGAAGACGCGCAAGGCGACGAAGCCGCCCCCGACGCGTAGGAGCAGCACGTATCGCGGACTACTGCTGCCAGCAGGGCTTCGGACGCAGCGAGGTTACCTGCGAGCGTCCGCCGCCGTACGGCGTGCGCACGAGCCTGTCGGAGCGCCCGGCATCACTCCAGATGCGGTCGCGCGCACCCTCGATGGCGCTGCAGAACTCGGCGTCGAAGGTCAGGCCATCGAGCCTGCCGCTGCCCTTGCAGAGGTCGTGCTTCTCGCCGGGGTCGGCCCGGAGGTCGTAGGCTTCCTCCAGCACGGTGCCCTTCAGACGGTCGTAGGTGAGGATGTACTTCCAGCGGCTCGAGCGTACGGAGGTGAGCAACGCGTCGTCGTCACCGCCCGTGCCGTCGCGATTGAGCACCTCTTCGGAGAACACCGGGCGGCCACGGCCCTCTCCCTTTAGCAGGGGCAGGAAGGAGCGGCCCTGGCCGCCCTTCAGCGGCGCACCACCGATGTGGTCAAGGAACGTCGGCAGCAGATCGTGCAGCCCAACCCCGCCGGTAAGCGAGCGTCCGCCGTCAAACGGACTCGGCCCAGCCAGCACCATCGGCACATGCACCAGCTCGTCGTAGAGCTGGCGGCCATGGGCGAGGATGCCGTGCTCCCCGAAGGCTTCCCCGTGGTCTGAGGTGATGACGAGGACGGTGTTCTCGAGCATGCCCCAGGCCTTGAGTTGCGCCACCGTCGAGCGAAGCTGCGTGTCCACCCACTCGACGCCCCCCTCGTAGCCGTTGCGGAGCTCGGCAGCCAGGTTCGGGCGCGGGTCATCCCGGTAGCCGCTGTGCACGTAGCGCGAGACCTCGCGGTTGACCCTGGAGCCATGCTGCTTCATGAGGTCGAGTCGGTTGTTGAGGCTGAGGAAGAAGTGGCGCGCGAACTGCCAGGGCTCCGTGACGGTCGAGGGGTCGAAGCCCGTCCGCGGCGCCAGCTGGCTGACGACCTCAGGCCACGGATGGTTGACCTTGCCGTAGGGATCGTGGGCTTCGTAGCTGTGCAGGAACAAGAAGAACGGCTTGGCAGTGTCGCGCTTCGCTGCGACGCCCGCCAAGATCTTGCTCGACCCCTGGAGGGTGAAGCGCGCTGCGCCATGGCGGAAGCCCTGGAGGATTGACTGACCCCCGCCGAACCAAGGGCCCGCGGTAAAGGCGTGCGTCTCATAGCCGTGACTCTTGCGCAGGATCTCGGCGTAGGTCGTCACCGCGGGCACAAGGCGCGGCGCTTTCAGCGGGGCATCGCTGCCGTGCACGCTCGGCAAGAGGCCCGTCAAGAAGCTCGTCACGGACGGAACCGTCCAGGGGGCGGGCGCCGTCGCGTCTTGCATCCACACGCCGCGTTCGGCAAGCGAGGTGGCGAACGGCATCAGCCCCCCGGCCGTCCCCGGCCGCGCGACCGCGTCGTGGCGCAGGGTGTCGATCATGATGACGATGAGGTTGGGCGGATTCGGATGGCGCTTCGGCGCGTCGGTACCGAGGTAGGCGCCATCGTCGTCGTAGCCCTCGGCGACCGGCGCCTGTGGGTCAGGCACGGTCTCCGAAGCTCCTTGCCAGAGCGGCCACGCAAACAAGCCCGCACAGATGCAGACAGCGAGAAGCACGATCCAGAGGGACCGGCCGGGGGCGTTGACGTGCGGCATGAAACGATTCAGGTGGGAGGGGCGAGCGCCCACGCAGGGATCGCTCGAACTGACACGGAGGGAGGCCCCGATTGTTGCTTCCCCGGGGCACAGCGCTCACCAATTCGATGCCCAAATCGTCCTGCCTCTTACGAAGCATGAGGCAATCATGTTTCCAGTCCGAAGGCTTGGAAACTGTGTATCCAATCGCACTGCCAGCGCGTGCGACCTACGGCCCGCAGGCCTTCGGCCACTTCGCGGCGCTGGGCGTGGTGCCCTGCCCATACGGCGTAGCGGCCGGCGTGACCACCGGGCCACCGCCGCCGCCCACTCGCTCCCGCGCTTCCTGGACCGCGCGGCAGAACGCGACATCGAAGGGGAGGTTCTCCGCCCGCCCCGAGCCGCCACAGAGGTCACGCAACTCGCCGGGGTCCTCGATCAGGTCGTAGGCCTCCTCGACGGTCGTGCCCTTCAGCCGGTCCACGGTCACGATGTACTTCCAGCGTGGCGAGCGCACGGAGGCGATGCTCGCTTCGGTGTCCTCGCCGGTAGTCTCCCAATCCAGCCGCTCCTCGCTTGATACCGGCCGCCCGGTCCCGAGGCCTCGGAGCAGGGGCAAGAAGGAACGGCCCTGGACGCCCGGGAGCGCGGCGCCACCGAGGTGGTCGAGGAACGTAGGCAGCACGTCGTGCAGGCCCACCCCGCCGGCGATGGCGCGCCCCCCATCGAAAGGCGCAGGTCCAACCAGGATCAGCGGTATGTGCACAAGCTCGTCGTAGAGCTGGCGGCCATGCATCAGGATGCCGTGCTCGCCGAACGCCTCGCCGTGATCCGATGTGACGACCAGCACGGTGTTCTCGAGCAGCCCCAGGGCCTTCAGCTGCGCGACGGCCGATCGGATGAGCCCATCGACCCAGCGCACGCCGGCTTCATACGCGTCGCGTAGGGCCTTTGCGACATGGGGTCTGGGCAGCTCGCGATAACCGGCATTCGTGAAGTGCCGAATGTCGCTCAGGACCTGCTTCGCACCCCGCGCCGCCACAAGGTCGTACCGAGCGCCGCGGTCGGTGAAGAAGTGCTGCGCGACCTGCCACGGCTCACGGATGGAGTCCAAGTCGAGCGTCGATTGGCGCCCCGGCTGCAGCGGCGGTTTGGGCCAAGGGTGACTGGCCTCGCCATACGGATCATGGGCTTCGTAGCTGTGCAGGAACAGGAAGAACGGCTTCGCCGGATCACGCCGCGAGACGAACCCCTGCAGGATCTTGTCGGTTCCCTGCAAGGCAAAGCCGGGTCCCCCGTGCGTGAAGCCCTGCAAGACCGGCTCCTGCCCCCCAAACCACGGCCCCGAGGTGTACGCGCCCGTCTCGTAGCCGTGGCTGTTTCGAAGGACCTCGGCATACGTCGTTACGGCCAACGGCAGTCGACCGGCCCGGTTGGGCGCATTGCTCCCATGCACGCTCGGCAGCAGGCCCGAAAAGAAGCTCGTGAGGGATGGGACCGTCCAGGGCGCCGGCGCGGTGGCATCCAGCATGTCGACACCTCGCGCGGCGAGCGATGCGGTGTAGGGCATCAGCCCGCGCCCGCCAGGGCCGTGGTCGACCGCGTCAAAGCGAAGCGTGTCGATCACGAGGACGACGAAGTTGGGAGGACGCTGGCTCGCCGGATCCTGTCGCGCGCCGCGGTAGGTGCCTTCGTCGTCGTAGACGCCACCCTGCGGATCACGAGGGGTCGGTTCACGCTCCGAGGAACCATCCAGGAAGGGCCAAGCGAACGCGCCCGCACACAGGCTGAGCACGACCAGGGCCAACACGTAGGAGCGTCCGCTTGTCTTCTCGGTCGACATCGAAAGCATGTGTGCATCCAAGCGCTTCGAGGCGGCAGGGGAAGCCCGCGGATCGAAGTGAGTGCATGCGATTGTTGCTGCGGCGCACCTCCGCGCTCGTCAATTCGCTCGACGATTCTCGCAGGCGTATCGCCAGCATGCGCCAAGCATGTTTCCACGACACTCGGCTGGTAACCAAGGTGCCTGCCGTGGGGCGCAGGCGTTCCTGACCTGGCTGCCTCGTGAAGCGCGCGACTCAGCCTCTATTCTTGGAACACGCGGCCTAGGAACCACAGGGCTGCGGGCGCTTCGAGGTGACCTGCGGACGACCACCTCGGTAGGGCGTGCCCTCCAGCGCGTCGCCGCGTTCGGCGTCACCCCAGATCCGGTTGCGCGCGCGCTCGACGGCCTCACAGAAGGCCGGGTCGACCGATAGGCCGTCGATGCGCCCGTTGCTGCCACAAAGAGCGCACTGCTCGCCGGGATCCGCGCGCAGGTCGCAGGCCTCCTCGACCACCGTCCCCTTCTGCTTGTCGAAGGTGAGAAGGTGTTTCCAGCCTGCTGAGCGAGCCGACGTAAGCGTCGCGTCGTGGTCCTCGCCCGTGTTGCCGCGGTCCAAGAGTTCCTCGCTGAACACGGGATGCCCGGGGCCCGCGCCCTTCAGCAGCGGCAAGAAGGAGCGGGTCATCGTGTGAGCCCTGGGGTACCCCTCGGACCAGCCATCGTCAATCCGAGGCCGCGCCCAGTTCGATGGGACGTGACTCCCCGTGCAGGGGCGCCAGGTCGATGCCGAAGTGCTGGAGGACGGTCGCACAGATGTCACGAACGGTGTAGGGGTTGTCCTTCGAGGGTCGTGCAATCGGACGGTTCGAGAAGACCACGCCGGGGACCAGATCCCGGTCCGTGCTGCAGTGATCCCCCGACCAGGGCATGGTGTTCTTCTGGAAGACATCGCCGTGGCGGGCCATGCCGCCCAGCAACGCGGTCTGCCAGGAGATGCGGTAGCCCTCGTTGAAGCCGAGCTGGAGATCCGGGGCGTGTCCGGGCGCGCCGTCGGGGCCGAAGTCGTAGAGATCCTCGAGGATCGTCACGCTGCGGATGGGGTTCTGCGCGATGCCGTCC
>JAJDEM010000235.1 GCA_029259795.1 Planctomycetota bacterium | reverse complement strand
CACCACGCCGATGCCCGGTCTCACGGCGCCGCCCGTCGCGGGCGGTGGCTCGGAGGACCCGCTCGAGATTCCGATCGAGCAGCTGGACCTGTCGATTCGTGCGCGCCGTTGCATGGAGAACCTCGACGTCGCCACGATCGGCGACCTCGTGCGCCACTCGGAGTCCGAACTGCTCGCCTCGAAGAACTTCGGCCAGACCTCGCTCAACGAGGTCCGCCGCAAGCTCGAGGGCTTTGGCGTCACCCTCCGCCGTCGCTAGGCGTCAGCGACGTGGGCGACCCTCTCAGCTACGGAGCGCCTTGCGAATGAGCTCGGCGGTGTCGATCGCCTGAGGGTCATCGCCCGCGTGCTTCGCGACCCGCTTGCGGGCTTCGGCCGGCTCGAGGCCCAGGGACTCCAGGGCGCGTACGGCATCGGCGACGGGTCCGCTCTCGGCCCCAACGCCGCCGCCGTCGGACAGCCCGTCGGCCGCCCCCGGCCAGAGGTCACGCAACTCCACGATGATCCGCTCGGCGGTCTTGCGGCCGACGCCCTTCGCCCGCGTCAGGCTCTTGACGTCGCCATGGGCCACCGTCGCTTGGAACTCGGCCGGCCGGAAGCCCGACAGCAGGCTGAGTGCCATGACCGGTCCGACGCCGTTGACCCGGAGCAGGGCCTGGAAGACCGTGCGCTCGGCTTCCCGTGCGAAGCCGTAGAGCCGCCACTCGTCTTCCCGGACGGCGAGATGCAGCTTGAGGGTGACCTCCGCGCCCGGCGCCGGCAGCGCCTCCGAGGTCGAGAGCGGCACATGGACGCGGTAGGCGAGCCCGGACGCCTCGACGACGGCGCAGGCAGCCTCTCGGCTCAGCAGGGTTCCGCGGATGGCTTCGTACACCCCTGGAGTATCACGGCGCCGGGTGACGCTCGGACGGTGCGCCTCGGCCGCAGGGCCTGGGATTCCATGGCCCCAGGGCGGGCCTGCCAGGGGCTGCGAGCGAGCCGGCTCACGGTACAAAGGGCGCATGAAGGACCGCACGCGCATTCGTAGTCTCAGCGAGCACATCGGCGAGGACATCCTCCTCTGCGGCTGGGTCCGCCGCCGACGCTCCTCGGGATCCAAACTCCACTTCCTCCACGTCGATGACGGCTCGGGTGCCGTGCAGGTCGTCGTCAAGAAGGGCGGCGTCGCCGAGGATCAGCTCGACGAGGCGCGCCACCTCCCGCTCGAGAGCACCGTGGTCATTCGCGGCACGGTCAAGGAGGCTCCCCGCCAGGCCGGCGGCATCGAGGTCGCTGCGACCGAGCTGAACATCCTCGCCGCCGCGACGGGTGAGTTCCCGATCGGCAAGAAGGAGCACGGCGTCGGCTTCCTGATGGACAACCGCCACCTCTGGCTGCGCAGTCGCCGCCCGCAGGCCGCGTTGCGTATTCGTGCCGAGGTCATCCGCGCCTGCCGCAGCTACTTGGATGGCCGGGGGTTCACCAACGTGGACGCCCCCATCTTCAACAGTGCGGCGGCCGAAGGCACGGCGACGCTCTTCCCCGTCGACTACTTCGGCGAGACGATCTACCTCTCCCAGACCGGCCAACTCCACATGGAGGCAGCCGCCCAGGCCTTGGGCGATGTCTACTGCTTCGGCCCGACGTTCCGCGCCGAGAAGTCAAAGACCCGCCGCCACCTCACGGAGTTCTGGATGCTCGAGCCCGAGATGGCCTTCGCCGATCTCGACGAGTCCATGGATCTCATGGAGGGGATGATCGGCCACGTGATCGAGTCCGTGACCGAGCACTGTGTGCCGGACCTCGAGGCGCTCGAGCGCGACATCGACGCATTGCGTGCCTTCGCCCCCCCCTTCCCCCGCATCAGCTACACCGACGCACTCAAGACGCTCGAGGGCACCGACGCCGCGATCGAATGGGGTGAGGACTTCGGCGCGCCGCAAGAGGACGCCGTCTCCGCGGCGTATGCCAAGCCCGTGCTGGTGCACCGGTTCCCCTCTGCCATCAAGGCCTTCTACATGAAGGCCGACCCGGAGGATCCCCGCGTGGCGCTCGGCTGCGACATGATCGCGCCGGAGGGCTACGGGGAGATCATCGGCGGCGGCGAGCGCTCCAGCGATCTCGCCTTCCTCGAGCAGAAGATCGAGGAACACGGCCTCCCGAAGGAAGCCTACGAGTGGTACCTCGACCTCCGGCGCTACGGCGCGAACCCGACAGCGGGCTTCGGCATGGGCCTCGAGCGGGTCGTCGCCTGGATGGGTGACCTGGGCCACGTCCGCGAGGCAGCGCCCTTCGCCCGGACGATGGCACGCACGTTCCCCTAACGAGCCTCCGGCCCCCTTGAACCCAAGGGCTGCGCAAGCGTTGGACGGGGAGTATGGTCTCCGGCATGGTCGACACGGACAAAGCCCCGGCAGCGACGCGCATCCACGCCCTCGAAGAGGCTGTGGCCAAGACCGTGCTCGGTCAGGCGCCCGTCATCCGAGAAGCCATCGCCTGCGTTCTCGCGGGCGGCCACGGCCTCCTCGAGGGCCAGCCTGGCGTCGCCAAGACGCTGCTGGTCAAGAGCATCGCGGCGGCGGCGAGCATCGACTTCTCGCGGATCCAGTTCACGCCGGATCTGCTCCCCGCAGACATCACGGGCACCGAGATCATCGTGGACGGCGACAGTGGCCGACGGTTCGAGTTTCGCAAGGGCCCCCTCTTCGGTCATGTCGTCCTCGCCGATGAGATCAACCGCGCCACCCCACGCACCCAGTCCGCGCTCATCGAGGCGATGGCCGAGCACACCGTCTCGAGCGGCAACGAGCGCCACGAGCTACCGGATCCGTTCACCGTCCTCGCCACGCAAAACCCCGTGGAGATGGAGGGGACCTTCCCGCTACCCGAAGCCCAGCTGGATCGCTTCCTGCTGAAGATCTTCGTGCCGCCTCCCGGCGAGGATGCGCTGGTCACCGTGTTCGGCCGGACCAACAAGGCGTCCGCGCCCTTGCCCGAGTCCGTCATCTCCCTCGAGGGCCTTCGCGCACTCATCGAGGAGGTGCGCACGGTCGAGGTCCCCGAGCCCTTGCTGCGCCAGGTGGCACGGGTCATCCGCGCGACGGACCCCACGGGACCCGAGGGCACCGACGCCGCCCGCCGCAACCTTCGGCTCGGCTCGAGCCCCCGAGGCGGCGAAGCCATCTGCCGCGTGGCCCGCGTCGCCGCACTCCGGGACGGCAGGCACTACGCGACGCCGGCGGATCTTGCCTGGGCGCTCACCCCCGCCTTGCGCCATCGCCTGCTGCCATCCTTCGATGCCGAAGCACGCGGCCTCACCGGCGACGCCCTCGTGGCCGATGTGCTCCATGAGTTGCCCGAGCTCCCCCCCGAGGTCGAACATGTCCTCGAGGCCATCGACCGCTAACAAAGCTCCCGACCGCCCTCGCCTACCGCCTCCGCTAGAGTGGCCCTGTAATGGACGACGAGGACCACGACCGGACCGAACGGCGCGACGCGCTGGAGCGTCGCTTGCAGTCGCGCCGCGACCGCGACCGCCGGCTGCTCGTCGTCATCGTGATCGCCCTCGCCGGCCTCATCGCCGGCAAGATTGCGCTCGACCTGCAGACTAACGACGGGGCGCCTGCCGAGAACCGCGCGGGTGCCCCGACAGAGCCCACGACGCGCACCCGCCGCTCCCGGCGCGTGAATGCCCGGGCCCGCACGCTCGCCGCCAAGCGGCCGGACTTCGTCCTGGAGGACGGCAAGCTGTTCTGGACGGATGGCAAGGACGCGCGCTATCGCGTGGTCGAGCTGATCAGCCGGGGCCCCTTCGCCATCGAGACCAGCGCGGGCAGGCTGCGCCTTGAGGAGGCCGTCTGGCAGGCGTCGACGGCGGGCCCCACCCCCGAGCTCCTCGGCCTGATCGACCGGGCCCGGCACGCGGGGCTGCCGCTTGCGGATGCGATCGCGACGCAGACCGACGGCCCGCTGCATCTGAAGGCCAACGAGTTCCGTGTCCTCCCAGGAGGCGTGATCCGGCGCGACCCAACGCTGGGGCTCGGCGTGAGCACGGACAGCCGCAACGCACGCGAGCATCTACTGCAGGCAGCCGCACGATTCATCGAAGGGCTCGACGAGGCGCCCATCGATGAAGCCACCCGGCTTGCCACGGCCACGCTGCTCGATGGGCTCAGACAGTCCGGAGGCAACCACTTCGCGGATCTCAAGCCCACGGTCACCCGGCGGCTGATCCGCCACGGCTGGCTACGCCATCTCGGGATGCCGGAGGCGAAGACGCGTGCGCTGGAAGGGGCTGTTGCCAGCGCCCTCGCGCTCCGTCCCACGCGCGGCCTCAAGGGGCCCGGCGGAAGCTTCATCCGCTACACCGACGCCTTCGGTCGCAAGGTCGAGATCCTCACGTGCGCGGAGGGGACCTGGTACACGTGCCAGCAGCCCGGCGCCCAGTGGCTCGGCAGCGTGGCGCAGCGCTCGGCCGTCATCCAGCTGCCCCCCGGCAGCGATCCGCTGACTGGCCACCAGCAGCCGATCGCCGCCACCTTGCGTCTCCGGGGTGGCGCTCACGTGCTGGCCTCCTGGAAGGCCGGCGGCACACTCGAGACCGATGAGCCCCTCTGGCAGCGCTACGTCAGCGGCAAGATCGGCAATCGCAAGAACACGCCGGCCAGCCTCTTTCCCCCGCACATCCTGATCAGCGACATTCATGGCGACGCCGTGCAGCTCGTCACGGCGCATGGTGTCGTGCGGCCGGCGGCCGACGGCAGCGATGCCGAGACGCAGCGCTTCTTCGACGAGTGCGCTCTGGCCCTGCCGGATGCCGCGCACATGGACCTCGTCGGCGAGATCCTCTACGACTACGCCTGGGACACCGCCGAGTACGACCGCCCCCTCCTCATCGGCACGGAGACCTACAACGGCGACATCCACCAGACCGCCACCCAGACCCTCGGCACGTGCTGCGGCGGCCTCTACCGCGGTGACTGCGACGATCTCGCGTGCTTCTTCCACGCCCTCACGACCCATCAAGGCCGCAATGCTCACGTGCTCTCCCTGCCGCACCATCTGGCCAACGCCTACGCGGAGAAGGAGTCCGACGGCACCTGGGTGGTCTCGGTACTGCACACAGGCCCGCCGATCGAGGTGCGCGCGAGCACGCTGGACGGCGCCCTCCGCAAGACCTACGAGCACTTCGACTCGCACGAGTCGATCGACCTGAACGCGCTGCCCATCTCCCTGCGCTTCGGGGGCGATGCGGTCCGCGAGCGCTACCTGCTGCCGGCCGAGATCTTCGCCGATCGGAGCTACGCGCTGGGCATGGTCGCCGTGCAGGCCGCCTATCGGTTCCACACCTATCTGAGCGGCATCGAGACGATGATTGCCATCCGCGACGCCCGCAAGGCGCCCACGGCCGGCGACCATCGGGAGGTCGCCCACCTCATGCGCTGGGCGAATCGCTACGCCGACGCCGTGGTGCCCTTCGAGAAGGCCCTCGAAGCCTCCAAGGAGCCCGCCTCCCGTGTGGATGCCGCGCTCGACCTGCTCACGACGCTGGTGAAGACGGGGCCCCGCAGCCGCATCACCGCGCTGGCCACACGACTCGAGGAGGATCTGATTCCCGCGTTCGAGCACGCCCAGCGGGGCCGGCTGCTGCAGCCCTGGCTCCGACTCGCGAACGCCCTGCTTGCCTCGGATCATCACAAGGAACGCGGCCTGGGCATCCTCGCCAACCAAGCCCGCCGCAGCGTCGAGCCGTCCCTGGGCGCGATCGAGGAGCTGGCCGCGCGCAAGGGCTTCAACCCGCGCTGGCTCCACTACCGCGGAATGCCGCGCCACACCACGAACGCGACTACCTACGTGAACGCAGCCCTTCGCGGGCTGCGTGAGACGCGCGCAGAGCCCTCCGCGCTCACCCGCGGCTACCGCACGGTCGTCGAGCGCCTGGTGACCCGCTGGTTCCTGAAGATCGCCGTGCGCACGACCCACGGCAACGCGCGCATCCTCACGCCCTACGCCGCGTTGGCCGACTTCTACGAGACCCGCCTGGGTGATGACGCGTTCGCCAAGCTCGTCGCCGACGCCGGGCCCCCAGGGGTCGAGGATGTGCAGCGGGCCGCGCTGCCCGCGGGCATTGGCGCCACGCCGCCGCCGGCCGCGTTGCGCATCATCCACATTGCCCCCGGCTATCGCCGGACCGTGTGGTGGCGTCACTTCGTAGCCGAGGGCGAGGCCTTCGACGCAGGCGCGACCAAGCGGGGCATGTACGCCGAGTTGATGGCCATCGACGCGGCGGCCCAGCTTGGGCAGGCGCATCACTCGGACCCGACCGCACGGCTCTTCGTACGCCTCGCGCTGGCCGTCCTGGCGGGCAATCCCGAGGCGCTGCGTCCCATTCTCGCCGAGGTCGCCGCCCGCAAGGACCACCGCCTCCGCGACCGCGTCGCAGCCCTCATGGGCGCTGCGGCTCGCCGGCACCCGGTGGGCCGCTGGCGGGCCCTGCTCGAGGTCTGGGCCGACGCGCTCGACCATGCCCCCCACTACTTCGAGGTCGCCTGGATCGCGCAGCGCGCCGAGCTCCCCGCCCACGCCGCCGCCGCCGCCCGCCTCGCCGTGGCCCGCCACCCGGACCGCCCCGCCTTCGTCCGCGAGCTCAAGCACCTGGGTGGGTCGGACAAGTAGTGTCAGCGCAGCCACCCGAATGGCCCCGCACATCGAACCTGCCGTTGTTCGCAACGGCGCCCGATGGCAGAAGGCCGCTTCGCGGCCGCTGCCATCAGGTCCCTCTTCGTCGGAGTACGTCCCTCCGCGGCCTCCACGTGTCGGCCGCTGTGGTTTGGGCGACCCCCGGACCAACAACCCCGAATGGCCCTGCACGCTGAGCCTGCCGTTGTTCGCAACGGCACCTTGTTCCGTCGTAATCGCCCCATGGCAGAAGGCCCCGCAGCGGGGCCGCTGCCATCAGGTCCCTCTGCGTTGCAGCACGGGCCTCCGCGGCCTCCACGTGTCGCCCACCCCACGGCAGAAGGCCGCTTCGCGGCCGCTGCCATCAGGTCCCGCGCCGGAGAGCACATCCCTCCGCGGCCTCCACGTGTCGGCCGCTGTGGTTCGGTGGGCTTCCCCACCGGGACCCCGAATGGCCCTGAACGCTGAGCTTCCCGTTGTTCGCAACGGCACCTTG
>JAJDEM010000234.1 GCA_029259795.1 Planctomycetota bacterium | reverse complement strand
CCTGATGGCAGCGGCCCGGTTGCCGGGCCCTCAGCCATCGGGCGTGTGGTCGCCCGGAGGCGCGTCCGTCTCGCTACGCGACGTCCGTGGTCGCCCGGAGGCGGGTGCCTAGCGACCCAGACCCTTGGCCTTGGCGACCAGGCCAAGGAACTCCGCGCGGCGACCCTTGGGGTCCTCACCCTTCGCGGGCTTGGCAAGCTCCTCGATCAGGTCCCAGCTCGACTGCCCCCGGTGGGGCGAGTGACGGAGCTGCATGCCGAACGCGGTGACCGCGGCGGCCCACTGGAAGTCGCGGTCGGCCTTCTCGAACGTCAGGCCGCTGTCGAAGACGTTCTGCTCGACGAGTTCGCTCGTGTCGCCATCAGGCTTCTTCCAGCGCAGGCGCCAGACGAACAGCGCGTTGTCGCGCGGCTTGGGCTCGTCGGCTGCCTTCTTGGAGTCAGCATCCTTCGTCGCTGCGCTGTTGACGAACGGGTTGGGGTCGACCTGGCCGGGGATGCCCACGCCCGTCGGGACCAGCTCGTAGAGCGCGGTGACGGCATGGCCGGCACCAATGTCGCCTGCGTCCTTGGCGTCGTTGTTGAAGTCCTTGGCGGCGAGCTTGCGGTTCTCGTAGCCGAGCAGGCGCCAGGCGCTGACCGTCTTCGGGTTGAACCAGACCTGGAACTTCACGTCCTTCGCGATGGTGATGAGCGTGCCCTGCATCTGCTCGACCAGGACGCGCTTCGCCTCCGCGAGGCTGTCGATGTAGGCGTAGTTGCCGTTGCCCGCGTTGGAGTAGGCCTCCATCTTGCCGTCCTGCAGGTTGCCGGTGCCGAAGCCCAGCACGCTGAGGTACACGCCGCTCTTGGCTTGCTTCTGCACGAGGCCGGAGAGCCCGGGGCCGTCGGCGATGCCGACGTTGAAGTCACCATCCGTGCAGAGGATGACGCGATTGACGCCCTCCTTGAGGAAGCCCTTGCGCGCCTCGTCATACGCCAGCTGGATGCCTGCGGCGCCGTTGGTGGAGCCGCCGGCCTTCAGGCCTCGGATGGCCGCCAGGATGCCGGCCTGCTCGCTACCAGGCGTGCTCTCGAGCGCACGGGCGGCCGAGCCGGAGTAGGTCACGATCGACACGCGGTCACGCTTGTCGAGGTTCTCGGTGAGGAGCTCGAGCCCCGACTTGAGCAGCGGGAGCTTGTCCTCGTCTTGCATCGAGCCGGAGACGTCGATCAGGAACACCAGGTTGCTCGCGGGACGCCCGGCGGGCTTGAACGTCTTGCCCTTGAGTGCGATGCGCGCCAGACGGTGCTTGGGGCTCCAGGGGCAGGCGGCGATCTGGACATGCGACGCAAAGGGCTGCTTGGCGTCGTCGGCGGGGGCCTTGTAGTCGTAGTCGAAGTAGTTGACGAACTCCTCGATGCGCACAGCCGCCGGATGCGGCCGCTGGCTGTGGTTGAGCATGCGGCGCACGTTGGTGTAGGAGGCCGTGTCGACGTCGATGCTGAACGTGGAGGTGTGCCCGGCGCGCTTGCCGACGCGCAGGAAGCCGTCGATGCCCGGGTGCACATACTGCTCGCCGTGGGTCTGGGCGGTCCAGCCCTGCCACACGCCGTTTGCGTAGCCACGGGTGAAGGAGCGGAACTGCGCGTTGTAGATCTCGGTGTAGCCGAGGAGTTCATCGGCCTTCAGCTTGCGCTTGCTGGCCTCCAGCTTGAGCAGGGCCCCGTAGCTTGCGGTCTTGTCGAGGCCGCCGGTGACGAGCACGGCCCCGGCCGTACGTCGCCCGACGTCGGCCGTCGTGAGGTTGGGGATGTGGACAGTTACGGGCCCCGGGGGTGCGTCGACCCCCCCCACGGCATGACCGCCACCGCCGCCCGCTGCGGAGCCGCCGGACCAGGGGTCGTTCGGCGGAAAGTACCGGTGGCGCTGTCGCAGCAGGTCATGCCGCTTCTTCGCCTCGCCGGCGGCCGCGGCAATGGCCAGTTGATGCTCATTCTTGGCGTTGGTCGCCTTGATGGCGGCTCGATTGGCGCGCGCGGTCTCTCGGGTGACCCCGTCAGTCAGGAGGGTCCCATCCGCCGCCTGCGGGAATGTCCAGGGGGCGGGTTGCTCACCCGGAGCACGAGCGTCGGCGGTTGTCTCGCGCGTGTCGAACGGGGTATCACCCTCGATGGCAACGTGCGAATCGGAACCACTGGAAGCGCCGTTGCTCGCCATCAAGCCGAGCAAGACGGGCAGGCCGATGAGTAGGCCAGCGGCGACAGCGAACGACATGACGGCGCTGAGGCGCGTGGAAGGTCGTACGACGGTCTGCGATGAAAGTGCCTCGGTCACCGCCGCCCGCTGCTCCGGCGCGAGGCCCGCAGCCTCGGGAGCGCCCGCAAGCTGCAGGCTAGCTAGCTGCAGGCTGAGATCACCACCCAGCGCACGCAGCGCCGCGACCTCCGCCTGGGCGGCGGGATCGGCAGCGAGCAGGGCCTCGAAGGCCTGGGCCTCGTCCCCGTCCAGCTCGCCGAGGGCGTAGGCCGTCAGGC
>JAJDEM010000233.1 GCA_029259795.1 Planctomycetota bacterium | reverse complement strand
GTCCACGGGGGCGGCCCGCAAGCGACCAAGCTCGCCGCGAAGCTCGGACTCGAGACGCGTGTCGTCCAAGGCCGTCGGGTAACCGATGAGGCCACGCTGGCGGTCGCGAAGATGGTGTTCGCGGGGCAGATCAACGTCGACATCCTGACGGCGCTACGGGGGCACGGGATTCGCGCCGTGGGTCTGTCCGGAGTCGACGGCGATATCCTCAACGCGACGCGCCGGCCGCCGACCGAGATGCGCGACAGCAGCACGGGCGAGACCGAGATGGTGGACTTCGGTCATGTGGGTGACGTGACGGGCGTCGACTCGAGTCTCCTTTCCCTGCTGCAGGAGAACGGCTACGTGCCCGTGGTCTCCTCGCTCGCCGGCGACAGCGACGGGAACGCGCTGAACGTCAACGCAGACACCGTGGCTTCCGTACTCGCCCGAGATCTCGGCGCCTCGAAGCTGATCACCCTCACCGGCGTGCCGGGCTTGCTGCGCGACGCGGCCGACCCCGCGAGCGTCGTGTCGCGCGCGAGCGTCTCGGAGGCGCGCGCCCTCATCGCGGATGGCACCGTGGCCGGGGGCATGGTGCCCAAGGTCACGACCATGATCGAGGCCATCGAGGACGGCGTGGGCGAAGCGGTGATCCTCTCCGGCCTCGAGGAGAGCGCCTTGTTGCTCGAGCTGTTCACCGACCGCGGCGTTGGCACGTTGATCACGCCGGACGGGGCCGCATGAGCGTCATCGACCTCCTGCAGTCCATGGTGCGCATTCCTTCCGTCTCCGGAGACGAGGCCGCGTGCCGGGACTACCTGGCGGGCTGGTTCGCCGAGCACGGGGTCCAGGCGTGGACCAGTGGGCGCAACGTCCTCGCCGTCGTGGAGGGCGAGAACCCCGAGGGTCCCGGCCTCCTGCTGCTCACGCACATCGATGTCGTCCCT
Source organism: Planctomycetota bacterium (assembly GCA_029259795.1). Taxonomy (GTDB): domain Bacteria; phylum Planctomycetota; class PLA2; order PLA2; family JAEUHO01; genus JAHEIK01. Next base: position 7,639 of record JAJDEM010000233.1, on the reverse strand, counting down.
GTCGGTCCGGGCTGGACGCGGGAGCCGTGGGACGGGGCGCTGGAGGACGGCAAGGTCTTCGGCCGGGGTAGCAACGACGCCAAGTCGAGTGCAGCCGCCATGGCGTGGGTGGCCGCACACATCGATCGCTCCGCCATCCGTGGCCGCCTCATCGTGGCGCTGGTCTGCGATGAGGAGACGGGCGGCGAGGGCATCGAGGCCTGCGGTGACGAGCTGCCGGCCTTCGAGGCGTCGGTCGTCGGCGAGCCTACCGGCCTGGATGTCTGCCCCGGTCAGCGCGGCCTCTTCCGCGCGTCGGTCACGGCCCACGGCCGCCAGTGCCACGCGTCGCGACCGTGGGAGGGTGTCAACGCCATCGAGCTCGCGGCGCGTGACGTTACGGCGATTCAGGGACTCACCCTCGGTGGCGAGGACGAACTGCTCGGGCCCGCAACGCTGCAGGCGACCGTCATCCAGGGAGGGACCCGGCCGAACGTGTTGCCGGGCGAGTGCATCATCGAACTCGATGGCCGCCCGACGCCCGGCTGCGACAACGCGGCGCTGCTCGCACACCTTCAAGCTGCCGTCACCGGCGAAGTCACCGTGCGCAGCAACCGGTTTCTTCCGGTGCGCACGGCGCGGGATGAACGCATCGTACAGCTCGCGCTCGCCGCGAGTCCGTCCGGCGCCGTACGCGGGTTCGGCGGCGTGTCGGACCTGTTCCATGTCCGCCACAAGCCGGGCGTCGTGATGGGGCCGGGGACAAGCGAGGCCAGCCACGCCCCCGACGAGTGGGTGGCCGTGGACCAGGTCGAGGCCGCCGTGAAGGCCTACGATGAGATCGCGCGAGCATTCCTCGCGCCGGAGAACTAGATGGCAGCGCGCAAGAAGAAGGCGGCCAAGAAGCGCAAGGCAAAGAAGGCAGCGCCCGACGGCGACCTCCTGCGGGGTCGCTTTGCTGGTGGCATCCATCCCGCTCTCGACCGGATCAACCGATCCTTCGAGGTGGATCAGCGCATGTGGCCCCAGGACATCGCAGGTTCGATCGCCCACGCCACCATGCTCGGGGCCCAGGGCATCGTCACGAAGGCCGCGGCGCGGCGCATGGTTCGCGGTCTCCAGGCGGTTGCGGCCGAATTCGCGGACGGCTCGTTTCGGGCCACGCCGGCCGACGAGGACATCCACATGGCCGTGGAGCGCCGGCTCACCGAGCTGATTGGTGCGGATGGGGCGCGTCTGCACACCGGACGCAGCCGAAACGACCAAGTCGCCACGGATCTGCGGCTCTATCTGGCGAGCGCGTCGGAGAGCATCGTCACGTGGGTGCGCCAGGTACAGCGTGCCCTGTTGGCGCTCGCGGCGCGCGACGGCGAGCTCATCCTGCCGTTCTACACCCACCTTCAGCGCGCACAGCCGGTCGTGCTCGGCCACGTCCTGCTCGCCTACATCGAGATGCTCGAGCGCGACCTCGCAGCGGCGCACTATGAACTCGATGAGTGTCCGCTGGGCGCCGGAGCGGGGGCAGGAACGAGCCTCCCGATCGATCGGCGGCTTACGGCCCGGCTGCTCGGGTTCAAGCGTCCGTCCCCGAACAGCTTGGAGGCTGTGTCCTCGCGCGCCGATGCGGCGCGACTGGTGGGGGGCTTTGCGGCGCTTGCCGTGACCCTCTCCCGCGTCGGCGGCGACCTCGTTCTCTGGAGCAGCCGTGAGTTTGGCTTCGTCCGCTTGGGCGATGCCGTTTCGACCGGGTCGTCGATCATGCCACAGAAGCGCAACCCCGACGGGGCCGAGCTGCTGCGTGCGAAAGCCACACGCGTCACGGGCGCGCTCCAGCGCCTCTACGAGGTGCAGCGCGGCTTGCCGATGGGCTACTTCAAGGATCTCCAAGAGGACAAGACCGCGCTCTTCGAAGCCGAGGACGCCCTGGAGGAGATGCTCGAGGTGGCCGAGGCCATGCTGCAAAACATCACGTTCGATGGCGACCGCATGCGCGCGGCCGTCGATGAGCCGCTGGGCTTCATGCTGGCGACCGAGGCCGCGGACTTTCTCGTTCGCAAGGGCGTACCCTTTCGCGAGGCGCACGAAGCCGTCGGAGCGTTGGTCCGTGAGGCCGAGGCGCAGGGCGTCGGGCTGGATGGGCTCGCGCTCGAGCGGTTCAAGGCGGCGCACGGCAAGTTCGACCGGTCCGTGTTCGGCGTGCTGACGGCGGACGGCGCCGTACGAGCGCGGCGGGCCCTCGGAGGCCCCTCCCCCGCCAATGTCAGGCGCCAGGTGTCGCGCTGGGCCAAGCGACTCGGGGTCGAGGCTTGAAGTGGGGTCCCGCCCCTGACAAGTCGGGCTACACTCGGGCGGGCTCTGGGCGATCCCGCGACATCACATCATGACCAGACTCAATCCTTTCTGCGGGCGGCACCTCGCCGTCCTTCTGGGCCTCGCACTCTGTCTAGGCGCCTGCGGCGGCGGCGGCGGGGGCGGGACGGGCGAGCCCATCGAGCTGCCCCCGTTCCACATCGCCTCTTCGACGCCGTTTGAGGGCAGCACGCAGGTGCCCCTCGCGCAGACCATCCTCGTCCGCTTCAACAAGGCGGTCGATCCGGCGACGGTGGGCATCAACTCGCTGCGCGTGATGTCGGTTGCCGGCGCCCCCATGGCGGGGACCGTCTCGATCCTGGAAGGCGGCGCCGACGACACGTTGCGCTGGATTCCGTTGCACGACATGGCGATTGGCGAGCAGCACGAGTGCGCCGTCGAGGCCGCTCTGCTCTCGGTAGACGGTGAGGAGCTGGGCGGCCCCGGTTCATTCCGGTTCATCACCGAGATCCCCATGCCTCCCGGGTTCTTCCCGACGCAAGATCAGTTGCGAACCTCGAACGGAAGCCTGAACGTCGGCCGGCAGGGCCATCGCGCCACGCTCCTCACTGATGGGCGCGTGCTCATCTCGGGGGGCTTCACCATCGGCGCAGCGACCACGGATCGCGTCGAGGTGTTCTTCGAAGCCACGGAGCTCTTTGTGGAGCTGGCTGGTCGCATGGCGGAGGCCCGTGCCAGCCACACAGCCACTCGGCTGAACGATGGTCGCGTGCTCGTGACCGGTGGTTGGTTCCAGGGCTCGCCGGGCCAGAACAACGTCCGCCAGAGCGCAGAGGTCTTCAACCCGTCGTCGAACACCTGGACGCCCGTGGGCGACATGGGCAAGCAGCGCACCGACCACGCGGCGCTGTTGCTTCCGGACGGCCGCGTGCTGATCACCGGCGGCAGCCGCCTCGTGGGTGGGAACTTCCTCGAGGACCTCGACGATGCCGAGGTCTTCGATCCGTCCACGGGCCTGTTCACGGCCCTCGCAGCGCCCATGTCGCACACACGCGCGACGCACGGCATGGTGCCCGGCGCCGCGGGCAAGTTCGTGCTCGGCGGAGGGAGCGACACCGACCTCGGCCACGGCTGGTTCGACACGACGAGCATGACCTTCCAGGATCTCGGGCCGGCGGCGAGCGACCGCGCTCGCTTCGGTGCGGCGGTCGCGGCCTTCGATGCCGGCGGGGTCGTGATCGCCGGAGGGGACACCCTGGGGAGCGTTGCGTTCGTGACCTCGAACGGCTTCGTCCTGAACACGGGCAGCGCGCTCACGATGCCGCGCTCCTACGCGACGGCCATGCGCATCAAGCCCGACCAGATTCTCGTTGCGGGCGGCATCGACTTCTCCAACGGGAGCTTCATCGAAGCGTCCTGCGACCTCATCGTCCAAGGCGGCGTGTCCGGGGCCAGCACGTTCTCGACGTCCGTGCGGTTCGGCACAGGCATGGCCTTCAGTGCGGCCTCGTACCTGGCCAGCGGCGACATCCTCTACTGCGGCGGTCTGAACGAGGACGGCTCGTTCCCGAACAAGACCAACGCGTTCATCTTCGACGTTCGCTAGCCGTCCGGGAAGCCGGCCCTGTATCGTGTGCTCATGCGCGTGATCCTCGCCGCCCTTTGCCTCTCGCTCGTGCTCGGAGTCCCGCCGCGTAGCGCGTCGTGCGACGAGAAGCCTGCTCCCGCCGCGCAACCGGACGAGAACGAGCGCTATCCGGTCGAGTTTCGGAAGCGTGTAAACGACTCCATCGACCGCGGCGTGGCATGGCTGCTCAAGCAGCAGCAGCCCGACGGCACCTGGTCCAGTCGCTTCAACAAGGCCTATCCGATGGGCCCCGCGTCGCTGGCTGTGCTCACGCTGCTCAAGGGAGGCGTGAAGGCCGATCACCCCGCCGTGCGCAAGGCGTTTGCGCACTTGCGCACGCTGCCGATGAAGAAGACCTACGCCGTCAGCGTCCTGCTCATGGCCATGGACGCGAGCTATGCACCTGCGCGAGATCCCTTTGCGGTGGAGACCGTCGACCGCTACGGGCGATCCAAGGAGAAGGACCCGTGCCTCAGCCGCATCAGCAAGGAGGACATGGCCTGGATGCAGCGGGCCGTGACCTTCCTGCTCGAAGCGCAGACGACCCAGGGTGTCTGGCGCTACCCCTCCAAGCAGGCGTTTGACCTCTCCTGTACGCAGTACGCCCTCTTGGGCCTCAAGGCAGCACTGCGCTGCGGCATCAAGGTCCCGCCGGGGGTCTGGCTGAGGGCGCTCCGCTTCTTGCTGGACCACCAAGAGCAAGACGGGGCCAAGCTGAAGCTGCGCGGCAACGAAGTTCGAGGCAAGTACCGCATCGCCTGGAGCGAAGATGCCAAGACCCGGGGGTTCCGCTACACGGCCAAGAAGCCGCCCGTGACAGGCGCCATGACCACCGCCGGCATCTCGAGCCTCATCATCTGCCAGAGCGAGCTGTGGTCTTCGCGCAAGTTCAAGGGCGACCTGCGCGCCCGCGCGCGTGTGGGGATCCGTGATGCCATGGCGTGGATGCAGGCGTGGATGGAAGTACGCGTCAATCCGATCCAGCGCAACGACGGCAAGCCCGGGCACCCCCCCGAGCCGCTCTCGGGCGGGCCGAACCACTACTACTATCTCTACGGTCTCGAGCGGGCGAGCATCCTCGGCCGTGTTCGCTTCTATGGGACGCGCGACTGGTACGAAGAAGGTGCCGAGACCCTGATGATGGCGCAGGAGGAAGTCGGCGGTTGGCCGTCATCGGAGCAGCTTACCGACAGCTGCTTTGCGATCCTCTTCCTCAAGCGCGCGACCAGCCGCATGAAGGTGCCCGTGATCACGCCGGAGGCCGGAGGCGCGCCGGCGGATTCACGCAGCAAGGCCAAGAAGAAGAAGCCCGCGCGCTGATCGACCGCGCCGCCTACGGCCGCGTGAGCGTTCCGTCGTGCTCGTGCGCCAAGGTTCCGAGCGCCTCGGCGCTCTCGTCGTCGCCGAGCGCGATGGCTTGGATGCGTACGCGTCCATCGGTGTTCCACGCGCGTACGAGTCGCGGCAGGTAGTCCGCAGCCAAGGGGCCCGCTGCACCGGGGGCGTAGCCGGTCGGCCGGCTGGCTGCCACGATGACGATCGTGTCCAGCGGCGTCTCGCCGGCTTCGTGGGGCGCGAGTCGCGCCAGCCGGAAGGCCTCGCGGAGCGCGCCGCCGAGGCTGGCGTTCCACTCTGCCTTCAGGCCCGCGAGCCATGTGCGCGCAGCGCGCTTGTTCTCTGCGGTCGCAGAAACAGCGGTGTTCCGCCACGGCATCACTGCGCCGTGATAAGCGACGATCGCAAACGTGGCCGCCGCGGGGAGGGCTTCGATGGTTTGGGAGAGCTCGCGCCTCGCCCGGGCCAGTTGCGTGCCCATGACCGCAGAGCAGTCCAACACGAAGACCACGTGCCGGCTCGGGATCGGAACGCCGTACGTCTTGAGGGTGGCGGAGGCCGGCTCGGGCGCCGCCTCACCGAGGGTTCTGAGCGTAGCCCGGTGGACAAGGGCCTCGCGAGGCTCAGCCTCCCGCAGCGCCCGGCGGACGAGGGGCGCAGCCCCCTTGAGCCCGCGCGTGCCGACCAGGCGCGAGGCGCTGACCCGCACCACCCAGGAGTCGTCGCGCAGGCGGCGCATGAGGAGCGGGACCGGGGCTTCACCCGTCGTCGGCAGCGCGTGGAGTGCTGCCAGACGAACGTCGCTGCTCTCGTCTCGTTCGAGGAGCGTCCGCAACGACTGCAGGGCAGCCGGCTGCCCAAGCTGCGCGGCCAAAACGTTGGCGACGGCTGCGCGGCTCACGGGGTGGACGAGGCTGGCGGGTGCCGTGGCCTGCTTCACGAACTCGGCAAGCGGGCCGGCCGGCGCGCCACGAAGCCGGGCTTGGATCTGACCGACCAGCATCTTCTCTTGGAACCAGCGCTCGTCGGCGGCGCCGAGACGCGCAAAGGACTCGCGCAAGGTGCGTGCATGGGCTTCGTGGTGCTGGCGGCGGGGGAGGCTCCACAGATCCCTCGTCACGGCCCACGCCGCACGGCGGTTGGCCCCCAGGGCGTCCAGGTGGTGGCCCTCTTGCTCAAGCGCAGCGAACATCAGCACCCATGCATCGGGGCGGCCGACGGAACCCAACTGGCCGACCAGGCGGCGCTTCGCGGCGAGGCCGCCCGGGCGAGCGAACGTCTGAGCCGTGCGTGTGAGGAGAGCGTCCCACCCGGTGTCGCCGGCGCGTGCGGGTGACGCGCTGGGGGCGGCGATCAGCAGCAGCGCGATCAGGCTGGATAGCAAAGTGAGGCGCGGCACGGCGGGTCCCCTGACGAAGCGGTAGCCTACGCCGGAATCGCGGGCTTTCGATGGACTCCGTCCCCCGGGCGACGGATGCTGCGCAGGCATGACGAACCTCCTCCTTGCTGGCCTGGGCGGTTTCCTCGGGGCCTCGGGGCGCTACGCCATGAGTCTGTGGCTGCACCATCCCGCGGACAACCCGTCGTTTCCAGCCGGCACCCTGCTCGTCAATGCACTCGGCTGTCTGCTCATCGGCGGCGTCCTCGGCTGGGGCGAGAGCCGCGAGCTGTTGACGCCTGGCCTCCGCGCCTTCCTGGTCGCAGGCATCCTCGGCGGCTTCACGACGTTCTCGGCCTTTGGCTTCGACACCTTTCACCTCTTCCGGCAGGGGCAGGTCGGGATGGCCGGCCTGAACGTCGCCGCGCAGGTCTGCTGCGGATTGCTTGCGGTGTGGGCCGGGTTCGTCGCCGGCCGCGCCGTGTAGATCGGCGTCTCGGTGGACACGCGCACGTCCGGCCGCTGGCGGGTCCTGGCCGCAGCGCTCCTCTTCTCCACGGGGGGCGCCGCCATCAAGGCGTGCAGCCTGGATGGTTGGCAGATCGCTTGCTTTCGCAGCGGCGTGGCCGCACTCGCGTTGCTTGTCTTCCTCCCAGCGGCCAGGCGCTGGCCGTCCCGTGGGCAGTGCCTCGTGGGGTGTGCGTACGCCGTCACGCTGATCCTCTATGTGCTCGCCAACAAACGCACCACGGCATCGAATGCGATCTTCCTCCAGTCCACCGCGCCGCTCTACATGCTCTTGCTGGCGCCCCTCTGGCTGAAGGAACCCATCCGACGGCGAGACCTCGCGTTCATGGGCGCGCTGGCCGTCGGCCTTGGGTTGTTCTTCCTGGGTACGGAGGCGCCGCAGCGAACGGCACCGAACCCGGCGCTCGGCAACCTGCTCGGGGCCAGCTCCGCGGTTACCTGGGCCCTGACCGTCGCCGGCCTGCGTGGGTTGGCGCGCCATG
>JAJDEM010000232.1 GCA_029259795.1 Planctomycetota bacterium | reverse complement strand
GCCGAGGACGTACTCCCACGCGTGAATCGGTCGCACGAGGTAGAGGGGCAGTGCGCGCGCCCGCAGGTCCGCGCTGATGAGGCCCGCGCCGATCAAGATGGCGAGCAGCCCGGTCAGGACCGAGATCCCGCCATAGAAGATCGAGAGCATCTCCTTGAGCTGCGTGGAAGCAGGCATCACCTCTTGTCTGCCGCTGCTCACACGCTCCGTGGTCTCGGCAATGCCGAGCGTGAAGTAGAGGCCCGCCCCCCAGATCACGAACCAGACGACGAAGAGCAGGCCGATGATGCGGAAGCCCCAGCTCCGGAAGGCCTGGGCATAGCCCTCCTGGAAGATGACCAGCCAGGCCGGTGCCCCGCCTAGGTCGCCGCTGTAGGTCCGATACCCGCGTTCGTAGACGGCCATCAGTCTTCCTCCGTCTCGCCGAGAATGCGGCGGAAGACCTGCTCGAGATCCTCGACGACCGGCGCGAGCCGGCGGACGCGAACGCCTGTCTCGTGCGCGGCCTTCAAGACGGCCGCCGCACCCGTGACGCTCGGCAGCGTTGCGATCCATGCGGTGCGGCTTGACGCGCGCGCCTCGGCCTCATCGGCGGCATCGGCGGGGGCGAGGCGGATGTCGCTCGCCTCGAGCGCCGCGGCAAAGGCCGTGCTCTCGCCTTCGATCTCAAGGCGCAGCTTGCCTTCACCCAGCGCCAGGTCCTTCAGCTCGAAGGTCCCGCGGAAGCGGCCGTGGTGCAGTACGACGATGGCGTCCGCGGCCTTCTGCACGTCGGGGAGGATGTGCGAGGACCAGATCACGTGCTTGTGGTGGTCGGCGGCGAGCTCGCGGATCAGCGCGAGCATCTCCATGCGGCCCTGGGGGTCCATGCCGGAGAGCGGCTCGTCCAGGAACACCAACTCGGGGTCGTGCACCAGCGCCGTGGCAAGCTTGAAGCGCTGCCGCATGCCGGTGGAGTACTCCTTCACGGGGCGGTAGATCGCCTCGCCCAGCCCCACGTGGTAGAGCACCTCGTGCGCTCGGCGGAGAGCCTCGTTGCGCGGCAAGCCCGTGAGCTGTCCGAGGTAGCGGACCGACTGGATGCCCGTCATCTTGGGCAGGTAGGCATCGGTCTCGGGCATGAAGCCCACGAGCGTGCGGATGGCGAGGCGATCCTTGCGCGCGTCCCGGCCAAGCACCGTGGCGTCACCGTCGAAGTCCGGTAGCAGTCCGAGCACGCACTGGATGAGGGTGGACTTGCCTGCGCCGTTCGGGCCCAGCAGGCCGGTGACGCCCTCCGGGATCTCGAACGTGACGTCGCGGAGCGCCGGCGGGCGGCCGCCGTAGGACTTCGTGAGGGCCTTGAGGTCGACGATGCCCATGATCAGCGCCTTGCTCCTCGAGAGGCCTTCGTGCGTGTGGCCCGCTTCTTGGCGGCCTTCTTCTTGGAGGCCTTCTTCTTGGCGGCCTTCTTCTTGGCGCTGGGCTTGCGCGCGGCAGCCTGCTTGTTGGGCGCCTTCTTCTTCGAGGCCTTCTTCTTGGCCTTGGCGGTCGTCTTCTTCGCGGCCCTCTTCTTCGAAGAACCCTTCTTTGTGTCACCGCGCCGGGTGCCGTCGAGGGCAAACCGGCTGCGGAAGGTCTCGATGATCGCCGTGGCGGCTTCTTCGACGGCCTTGCGCGACATGTCCACGAGCGTCCAGCCATGCTGCTCTTGGGCCGTGCGCTTGGCGTGGTTGATCTCCCGCCGGATCTGGCGCAGGTCGCCGTAGTCGCTGTCGGAGCGCATGCGCAAGGACGCCATGCGCGCCTGACGAATCTTCATGAGGACGACCGGGTCGATCGTCAGGGCGAACACGCGGTCGGGATCCACCTCGTCGAGCTGACGCGGGAGCGGCACGCCCATCACGATCGGCACGTTGGCGACCTTGTAACCGCGGTGCGCGATGTAGTTGGAGAGCGGTGTCTTCGATGCCCGGCTGATGCCGACGATGACGATGTCGGCCTTCGGCAGGTTCTGGGGGTTCTTGCCGTCGTCGTTGTTCACCGAGAACTCGATGGCCGCGACGCGCTTGAAGTACTCCTCGTCCAGCTCGTGGCTGAGGCCCGGCACGGAGAGGGGGGTGAGGTCCAGGTGGGTTGCGAGGCCCCGAATGAGTCCGCCGATGAGGTCGACCGCCCGGACGCCGTGGGTCAAGGCCATGTCCTTCACGGCGCCGCGCAGCTCGGTCTCCACCAAGGTGAAGAGGAGCAGGGCCCCGATCTTCTTGGCCTTGAGAACAGCGGCCTCGAGGGCCTCGACGCTTCGGATGTTCGAGATGACGCGAACGGCGCCTTCCTCGTGGTGGCCGAACTGGGCGAGCGCGGCCTTGCCGGCTTGCTCGGCGGTCTCCCCTGTGGCGTCGCTGACGGCGATGATGGTCGGCTGGGCGGGACTCACGGCGTGCTGCCTTCGCCCTGCGGATTCTCCGGCGTGCCGATCCAGACGGCGCCTCCCTCGAAGTGCTCTTTCTTCCAGATCGGGACGTCCTGCTTGAGCCGGGTGATGAAGCCGCCCGTGGCCGCCAAGGCCGCCGCGCGGTGGGGGGAGGCGACCGCAACGACCATGGCGTCCTCACCGATGGGGACGGCACCGATCCGGTGGGTGCAGGCGAGTGCTTCGATCCCGTGCTCTGCCGCCATGGCGTCCGCGATGCGCTCCATCTGCTGCAAGGCCATGGGTTCGTAGGCCTCATACTCCAGATGCTCTACCACCCGGTCCCCGGTCCGGTTTCGGACGGTGCCGTGGAAAACCACGACCGCGCCGCAGGCGGGGCCTGCAACGGCCCTCCGCACGGCCTCGGCGTCGATCGGCTCGCTCGTGATGTGGAAGCGGGCGGGGGGACTCTCCTCGGTGGGCATGGCTAGCCGCCTCCCACGGGGGGAATGAGGGCGACGGTGGCGCCGTCCGTGAGTGGGGCGTCGAGGCCGACGAAGTCCTCATCCAGCGCGAAGCGCAGGTGGGGCAAGGCGCCGGCCAGGTCGGGGTGCCGGGCAAGCAGGGCCTCGGCCAGCTCGGCCACGGTCGCACCGGCCGCCATCGGCAGGGTCTCGTGGGCAAGCCGGGTCGCCTCGCGGGCGGCGGCGAAATAGCGGACGTCGACGTTCACGCGGGAGAGTCTAGCCGCACGGGCTGAGGAAGTGAGGGAGCGCTAGGCCCCCCAGCGGGTGTGGGGCACGCGATTGCGCACCAGCCAATCCCACAGCAGACCGCCGTAGGTGCGCCGGCGCATGGCGTGGGCATCGAAGAAGCCACCGAGCGCCCGGTGCAGGGCCGGCAGGTTGTACATGGGCACGCGCGGGAAGTAGTGGTGCTCGAGGTGGTAGTTCGACCACAGGAAGATCCGGTCCCAGAGCAGCGGGCTCGGCCGGATCAGCGTGCCCCACTGCGCAGGGTCGCTCGGGTCCACGTCGTAGTGCTGACCGAGGCGGTTGATCGTGAATGCCACCGGGAAGACGAAGAACACGGGCAGGACGTGGAGCTTCAGCATGAGGGCCCAGCCCAACTGCCAGCCGAGCAGCGCGGCCAGGCCGAGGTGGAAGAGAATCGCCCCGCGGCGCTCCCAGGCGATCCGCTGCCGCAGGTCTGCGGGGTAGTCCGCCGCCGCCCGGCGTGCGGCCCGGAAGTAGATGGGGAAGAGCGCCGGCGTGAAATAGAGCGCCTTGAACCAGCGGCGGACGAGCTTGGGCGTCAGGTAGGCGCGCTTGGGATCCCGGTCGTCGGTGCCGAGCTGGTCGTGGTGGTCGAGGTGCCAGCGGCGAAACTGCGAGAACGAAAGCCCACTCGGGACGGCGTAGAGGTGGCCGAGCCAGGCGTGCCAGCGACTGTCGCGCTTTGGGACGACGATCGCGTGCACGACCTCGTGCACCAACACCGTGAAGTCGAAGACGATGAAGCCGATGACGATCGAGGCCGGAATCCAGACGTAGGCGCGCTCTCCGAAGAGCAGGATCAGCGTGACCACCCCGGCGAGGATCGCCAGTTGGCGCAGTACGACCAGCGCATGGCGCCAAGGCGTGACCTGATGCAGGGCGCGCAGCGTCTCGGTGGGGATCGCGGCCGAGAGCTCGGCCCGGAAGGAGCCAGCCGCCTTGTCCCAGTTCGTCGCCATCGCCCGAGTGTAGGGCTAGGGTCCGCGGGGGTTGCCGACGAACCGCCGCGCGAGCAGCCGCAGCGTCGTGATGGCGGTCTGGGCGACCTTCATCTTCGAGGCCCCCTGCTTCAGGTCGTAGCGCAGGATCAAGGGGACCTCCTCGATCGGCCGCGCGCGACGGCGGAGCTTCAGGAGGATGTCCACCATGATGGCGAACCCGGTCTGGTTCATGAACTCGTCGCCGTAGTGGTCCTGACCCCAGCGCAGGAGCGCCACGCGGTAGCAGCGGTAGCCGCAGGTGTAGTCGCGTGCGCCGGGGAACATGACCCGCAGGAGCCACGACGCGGCCTGACTGACGAGGATCCGGAACGTGTCGAGCCCGTGGATCTCGGCCCCCGGCTGGAAGCGTGACGCGATCACGAGCTGTGCGCCCCCGTCGGCCTTGGCGACCATGCCCGGCATCAACGAGGTCGGGTGGGTGTTGTCCGCATCGAGCGCGATCAACAGGTCGTCGTCGACACCGTGGTCGAGGACATGGGTGATCCCCGTACGCATGGCGGCGCCGAGCCCTTGGTTGGGGTCGTGGATCAACACGACGACCTCGAGGCCGTCGACCGAGCGCGCCGCCGTGGCGGTGTCGTCCGTGCTGCCGTCATCGACTACGACGACCGTGCAGGGCGGTGCGCCGCCCGGCCAGGAGGCGAGCGTTGCCTTGAGGCCCTCCAGCAGGGGCGGGATGTTCGCGGCCTCGTTGTAGGCGGGGAGCAGAACCCAGAGCACGTGGGCTATGCCTCGTCCGAGTTCGGGGCTGTGGGCTGCCAGGGCGCGGGCGCATCCCCGGCGAGATGCGCCGCGATGCGCAGGCCCGCCGCGCCGTCCCCGAACAGGAAGCGCGATGTGCCCATCGCGGCCCGGGCCGCCGGGTCGCCGAGCAGGCGCGTGGCCTCGCGTTCGATACGGGCGCCGTCCGTGCCGACGAGCAGCGCCGCGCCGGCATCCACGACCTCGGGTCGCTCGGTGACCTCCCGCAAGACCAGCAGGGGCTTGCCCAAGGTGGGGGCCTCCTCCTGGAGGCCGCCGCTGTCGGAGATCACCAACTCGGCGCGGTCGAGCAACCAGGCCAGCTCGCCGTAGTGCACGGGCTCGATCAGCCGGAGGTTGGGCGCGCTGAGATGCTCGTAGGCCGGACCCTTGACCTGGGGATTCGGGTGGACCGGGTAGACGAACGTGACGTCCGGGTGGGCGAGCGCGATGCGCTGCAGCGCGGCGAACACCTCCCGCAGCGGCGCGCCAAACGACTCCCGCCGGTGGGCCGTGATCAAGACAAGCCGCTCGGGCGTGCCGAGCGCCTTGCGGATGGGCAGGTCGAGATCCCCCAGCCGGCCCCGCAAGTCGAGCAGCGCGTCGATCGACGTGTTCCCCGTCACAAGGCGGCGCGCGGCGGGCAGACCCTCGGCCGCGAGCAGGTCGTCGGCACCGGGGGTCGGCGGGTAGCAGTGGGTGGCCAGACGGTCGATGACGACGCGGTTCATCTCCTCGGGGAACGGTGCGTCCAGGCGCCCCGAGCGCAGCCCCGCCTCGACGTGGGCGACGGGCACCTCGCGCTGGAACGCGGCGAGCGCCGAGCCCATCGCGGTGGTGGTGTCCCCTTGGACGACGACCAGATCCGCGGCGGTTTCCTTGATCACCCCATCCATGGCGGCGATGACGCGGCTGGTGATCTCGTTGAGCGTCTGGCCGGCCCGCATGAGGTCGAGGTCGACATCCGGCACGAGGCCAAAGAGCGGCAGGACCTGATCCAGCATGTCCCGGTGCTGGGCCGTGGCGCAGACCACGCAGCGGAAGTCGTCCGGCCGCGCGCGCAAGGCAGAGACGACCGGGGCCATCTTGATGGCCTCGGGACGCGTGCCGAAGGTGACGAGAACGGTTTGCATGGTGATTCCGAGGCGGGCTCACCATACGGGCCACCGCTGCATCTGCCGATATGCTGCGCGGCCCATGGCCAAGCCCGCACCCGAACCGATCGCCCTCCAGCCGGATCCGCCCGTCGGCGTCGCCCTGCGCCTGCTCTACGTGCTGGGCCCGCTCGCCCTGACGGCGGCGGTCCTTGGGCTGGTCTACCTCGTTGCGGGCGCCTGGACCCTGAACGAGGTGTGGATTACGGGCCTCGTGAGTCTGCTCGGCGCGGGAACCACCGTCGTCTTCGGGGAGGCCGCCTTGGGCGACAACACCTTCCAGCTCGGGCTCGACACGTGGGAGCTCGCCTACGTGGTGATGTTCGTCAACGCCGTGAGCTCCGTGTTCTATACCTACAACCTCGACCTGCTTCAGCGCCTTCCGCGGGTCGGGCCGTGGCTCGTGCGCTCGCGCCACAACGCCCGGATCATGCTTCGCCAGCGTCCATGGATCCGGCGCTGGGCCGTCGTCGGCGTGGGGCTGTTCGTGGTGACGCCGCTGCCGGGCTCCGGGGCGCTGGGCGGCTCGCTCATGGGGCGGCTGGTCGGCATCAGCAAGCGCGCCATCGTGCTGGCCGTGACCGTCGCGGGGGTGATCGTCTGCTCGGCCTACGCCCTGCTGGCCAACGAGCTGAAGGAGGCGCTCGATCGGGTCGAGGCCTTCGTTCCGCCGTGGGTGCGGATCGCGGTCTTCCTCGTGCTGGCCGCGCTGCTGGTCGCCTTCATGACCCGGCTTGTGCGCTGGTTCGCCACGCAGCGGCCCGCCGTCGAGCCGCCTGTGACCCTGGCGGGCCGAAAGGCTGGTCGCTGATCGGTCCGTGACCCGCTGACGACGCGCGAATGACCCGCGCGGGCCACCCTGGGTCCTTCATCTGGAGGATCCCCATGCGCTTCTGCTTGCTCGCCGCCTGCCTTGCCTTGTTCCTGCTGGGGGCGCCCGGCGTCCGCGCCGAGGACGACGCCCACGACCCGACCCCCGCCGAGCTCGCGCGTATGGTCCTCGACGGCAAGGCCGCCGAGCACGAGCTGGTCACCGCCTGGCTCGCAACGGCCTCGAAGGGCGAGTTGCGCGCGGTGTTCACGGCGCTGCGCTCGCTGCGCGCCAAGCGTGCCGCGCCCAAGACCTTCCCGCGTACTCGGGAGTTCCCCGGTGAGGACATCGGCCTCGCACCGGCGCGCACACGTGTGCCGGCCAAGGCGAAGGCGGCCCCGGCTGGCTGGGGCGTGAACGTCGAGGTGCGCATCATCGACGTCGAGCTCGGGCAGTCAGCCGCCCTCTTCGGCAAGCAGCGCCCCACGGCGGATTCGGCCTTCAGCGTGCTGGCGACGTCGGAGGCGCGGGCACTTCTCACGCGGATCGCTCAGCAGCCCGGTGCCAGCGTCATCTCCGCGCCGCGCCTGACGGTGTACGACCGCCAGAAGGCGAACGTGTCCGTGCTCAACCAGATCAGCTTCGTGCAGGACTACGATGTGGAGCAGGCAAAGGACGGCTCCTCCATCGCCGACCCGATCATCGGCGTCATCCAAGAGGGCCTGGTCATCGACTTCACGCCCACGCTCTCGAACGACCGTCGCTGGGTCGAGCTGGCGTTTGCCGGCACGTTCTCGGCGCTGCGCAAGCCCATCGCCGAGAAGAAGCTCTCCGTCGGGCCGGGGCCGGACGTCACGATCCAGCTGCCGCAAATCGACGTGGGCACGATCAAGGCGACCGTTCGCGCGCCGGAGGGCGGCTGGGTATTGCTCGGCGGCAGCGTCGAGTTCCAGACGGGGACGAACAAGCGCGTCGAGCGCGTCGCGCTGGTCCATCTGCGCAAGGTCTACTTGGGGGGCGACTCGGAAGCCCTGAAGCCGGTCCGCCCCGTCCAGCGGAAGTAGCGCGCCCAGGGCCTGTCTGCAAAGCCCGCCCGCTGCGCCGGCTGAGGCCTTCCCGATCCGTGCCCCAACGGCGACCTGGCTCCTCAACGTGCAGGAGCACGCCTGCGGACCATGCCTTCGTCGTGGCTACGGCTCGCTTCGGCCTCTTCCCGCGCGCGACGGTGTGTTTTCAGACACCCCCTACCCGGCTGACGGATCGTCGCGTAGGAACCACACGTTGCGGATCAGGCCCTCGCGCACCTCATACATCGCGACGGCATGGACGAGCTCGCCCTCCCGCAGCCCGGCGACCTCCTCGTGGTCGATGGCGAAGACCTCGTGCTCGACGCGGGTGAGGAGCCTGCAGTCCAGGTCCGGATGCGCCTCGAACAGGGCTCCGTAGCGCACGCGCAGCGCCTCGTCGCCCTCCATCATCACAGAGCCTGAGGGAAACGCGCGCACGGTGCAGTCCGGTGCATAGGCGGCAAGAAACGCCTCGAGGTCGCGTGCGTTGTAGGCGTCGAGCTGGCGCTGGGCGGCCTGGGCCGGTGAGAGGGGGGCATCCACAACCGAAGTCTACGCCCGCCCCCTATAGTCAGCGGCATGAAGATCTTCATCAGCGTAGACATGGAGGGCGCGACGGGCGTCTGCCATCGCGAGCATCTCCTGCCTGGCGGCGACGACTACCAGCACGCGCGCCGCTGGCTCACCGGCGACGTGAACGCAGCGATCGAAGGCGCGTTCGAGAGTGGCGCGACCGACGTCCTCGTGGCCGATGGCCACGGCACCATGCGCAACATCCTCCTCGATGACCTCGATCCGCGCGCGCGGCTCCTCACCGGGCCCGCCCAGCCGGGCAACCGACCGCTCGCCCAGCTCGGGGCGCTCGACCACGGCGCCTTCGACGCGGCCATGCTCGTGGGCCATCACACCCGCGCCGGCACCCCGGGCGGCCTGCTCGCCCACACCTGGATCGGCATGGTGGTCCAAGAGATCCGCCTCAACGGTCTGCCTGCCAGTGAAGCGATGCTGAACATGGCCATCTTCGGCCACTACGGGATCCCCGTGGTGATGGCGTCTGGCGCCGATGACTTCTGCCGCCAGATGCGCGAGGACTTCGGCGAGCGCATGGCGCTGGCCGAGGTCAAGCGGGCGCTGGGCCCCACGGCGATCGTCACGCTCCCGCTCGTCGAGGGGCGCCGGCGGGTCCGCGAGGCGGCGCGCGCCGGTCTGGCGGCGGGGGGCGAGCCCTACGTCGTCGAGCTGCCGGTCGCCGTCGAGGTGGACGTGCACCGCGATGCGATGCGGGAGCGGGCGCTCGAGTTGGGGGCCACGCCCGTGGGCCGCCTGGGCTTCCGCTACGAGGGCGACGACCTCATCGACGTCATGGAGCGGCTCTGGCGCACCCTCGTCCACATCACCCGCGAAGACACGGCGTTCCTCCGGTAGCGGTCCGCGGGGATTGCTTGGGGAGCAGCGGATGCGGGCGGCAGACTGTCCCGCCATGACACTCGAGATCACCACGGTTGTTGTCGGCTCGTTCCAGCAGAACTGTCGGGTCGTCAAGGACCCGGTCAGTGGCGACGGCGTCGTGATCGATCCGGGCGCAGAGGCGGACAAGATCCTCGCGGCGGTCGAAGCGAGCGGCGCACGCATCACGCACCTGCTCGCAACCCACGCGCACCTCGACCACGTCGGCGCCGTCGCCGAGGTGAAGCGGGCGCTCGACGTGCCGTTCGCACTGCACCAGGGCGACTTCCCCCTGCTGCAGGAACTGCCCGCACACGGTCGGATGTTCGGCATCGCCGGACTCGAGGTCCCGGAGGTCGAGATCGACCTTGCCGAGGTGACGTCGATCCCGCTCGGCGAGGCGGCGATCCGCGTGCTGCATACACCGGGTCACACGCCCGGCGGCGTGACGTTCCTGTGGGGCAAGGAGGGCTTCTTTGGCGACAGCCTCTTTCGCGGGTCCGTGGGGCGTACGGATCTCGGCGGCGATGCGGCGGAGTACGCCCGCACGCTCCGCGATGTGATCCTCGAGCTGCCTGATGAGACGATCGTCTACACGGGCCACGGACCGGACACCACGATCGGCGTGGAGCGCATCGAGAACCCGTTCCTCAACGGACAGATCTCGGTCGCGTGAGCGGATTCGGGGGGGGGGCTGCGCAGCGCGCCGCCTACTCGCCGCGCCTCTTACTCATCACGCAGATCGAGGCGGATCTCGGCGCCGGCGGCGATGGGGTAGCGCAGCGCGGCCTTGATGTGCACGCCGCGCTCGTGGGTCTCCCGTCCGGGGACGAGCAGCGTCACGGAGTGCCCGACGTCGGTGCGCGCCCAGCCTTCGTACTTGGCAACCTGGGAGCCCTTGACCTCGACGACCTCGCCGACGCGAACGAACGTGGTGCGGGCGCGGGGATGGCCCTTCACCTGCGGCCGCTCGGTGTGCACGCCAACCAAGAGGGGCGGTGCCGCCGCGCCTGCGGGGAAGGTAACGAGGAAGCTCATCCGGCCGGCAACCGGTACGCGGACCTCGGCCTTGGCGCAGGTGTCCGGGATCAACGCGCCGCCAAGTACGGGCAAGCCTTCGGGGAGGACGATGCGCGTGTGGGTGGTCGCGCCGGGCTCGAAGCGCAGGCGCCCGCTGCCATCGGTCTTCTCGATGACGATGGGCTCCGCCGGCCTGCGGAGCACCGGGAGCTCGGCGCCTGCGGCGACGAGCTTGACCTCGAGCCCCTTCAGCGCGCGCCCGCCTGCGTCGACGAACTGGAGTCGCGTGCTGCGCGGGCGCTTGGTCCAGACCTTGCTGGCGCGTCCAGGCTGGGTCTCGCCGCTGAGGGACTCCAAGAAGGCGACGAGGTCGTCGGCGTCTTGCTCGGAGCACTCGAACTTGTGCAGTTTCGTACTCTTCGTGTCATCCGGCCCGCCGCCGTCGGCGTAGTAGCGCACCACGGCATGCAGGGTCTCCAGGCGCCCGTTGTGCATGTACGGGCCGCGCTTGGCGACGTCACGCAGCGTGGGCGTCTTGAACTTGCGCTCCTCATGGGGCATGCCGGTGACCTTGCCTCGGCCGCGGTCGGCCATCGAGGACAGGGCCCGTCGCAGCGGCTTGGCTTCCTTGACGTGCTTGCGCAAGACGCGCTGGATGAGCGCCCCTTGGGAGTCGCCGTCGTCCATGAGCAGCTTGAGATCGTGCTTGGCGGCACCGGTGTTGTGGAAGTCGAAGTCGGTGAAGAACGCGTAACCGCCCGTGCTGTCGTTCCCCTTGCTGATGTGGCACTGCGCGCAGCCCGCGCGGCCCTCGAAGAGCTTGAGCCCGCGCTGGGCGCTTGCCGAGAGGGCGTCGAGGTTGCCCGCCGTGAAGTGGTCGTAGGGCGCGGTCGTGCTCTCGACGGAGTGCACGAAGGCGGCGATGGCGCGGGCGATGTTCGGCAGCGTGACGCTCTTGGTCTTGAACGCGGCGCTGAACGCCTCCTTGTAGCGTCCGTTGCTGTCGAGGCGGGTGGACACGCGCGGGTTCACGCGGATCGGCATCGGGATCTCTGCGAGCAGCGGCCGGCGCTCGCCGGGCGTCACGACGGGCTTCTTCTTCCCGGTCTTGCCGTTCTTGGTGACGGGGCCGCGCGGCCGGCGCGGATCGCGCGGGGTAAACGGCGAACCGCCGTAGCTGCCGCCGCTCGGCGTCGGCTCCGAGCCGAGGCGGGCGGTGATCAACTGCTCGACGGACGAGAACTCCCCATCCCAGTGGGCGGTGGGGTTGAAGGCGGCGTCGATGATGGTCTGGCTGTGGCGGGTCGTGTCGCCAATGTCGTCCGCGCTGACGCGTCCCGGATCGGACCAGCCGTGTTCGGGGGCATGGCAGGAGGCGCAGGAGCGCGCGCCGGAGGGACTCGCGGCCGGATCGAAGAACAGGCGTCGCCCGAGCTCGATGCGCGCAAACAACGTACGGCTGATCTTCTGCGGCGCGCGCGCGCGAACCTGCGTGCCGCCGGCGTCCGCGCGGGTGCCACCCGAACCCAGGGGGGTATCACTCAGGGGCAGGAGCAGGGCAATGCCCACGGCGAACGGAAGGGCGTGACGTAGTCGCATGGCAGCCTCCGAGGGTCGTTCAGACGATCGAGCCCGTATCCATCCTAGTTGGCCGTGAGATCGATGCGCTGGGTCGTTCCCGCTTCGACCTTTAGAGTCACCGCGCCGATCTGCGTGCCGCGCCGCGAGCGGGTCAGGCCCGGGAAGCGCAGGACCGCGCTCGGGGGCATGTCCTTGCGGAGCCAGCCCCGATAGCGCGCCACCCGCGTGGTGGTCGTCTCGACGACGCCGGTGCGGCGGAATCGCGTGCGCGAGGCCGTCTGCGTGCCGGCGTTGACCGTGCTCGGGTACTCGGCGACCACGACGGGCGGGGACGGCCAGCCGCTCGGGAACGTGACGACCAGCTCCATCTCGCCGGCGAGCGCGGTCTGGATCGTGGCCCGGCGGGCGGTGTCGGGGATCAGGGCGCTGTTGGTCGAGGGGATGTCGTCGGGCAGGACCACCCGCATGTGGGTCCGTCCGCGCGGGGAGTAGGTGACTTCGCCACGGCTGTTCGTCCGCAGGGTGATGGCGCCGTCGGCCGTCTCGCCCGCCTTCAAGGCGACAGGAATCGGATCGCCCACAGGCACGAGCTTCACATCCACATCCGCGAGCGGGGTCTCACCGCAGAGGAAGGTGACCCGCGTGCGCTTGGCCCGCGCACTCCAAGCCTTCTTGGCGAGGCCAGGACGCTCGTCGCCGGTGAGCGAGTGCAGGAACGCGACGAGATCTTCGACATCCCGGTCGCTGCAGCGGAAGCCACCCAGGGTGCCTCCCTTGTCGGGGTCCGTGCCGCAACCGGCGGCGTACCAACGGACGACCTCTTCGAGCGAGTCGATCCCACCGTTGTGCATGTAGGGCGCGCGGCGTGCGACGTCACGCAAGGTCGGCGTCTTGAACGCGCGCTCATGCGGTGACTTCTGGCTCAAGCGTGCGCGGCCGCGGTCGACGAGTGCGGCTTCGCCATCCTTGGGCGTGCCCTCCCGGCTCAGGAACGCCGCGAAGAAGCGCGGATCAGCGCCCGCCGCGATGAGGTCCGGCCGGCCGACCTGGATGGCCTCGTAGGTGACGCCCGTGTTGTGATACGCGAAGTCGGTGAACAGCGGACGCGTGCCCTCCATCTTGTGGCACTCGGCGCAGCCGGCGCGGCCGATGAACAGCAGCATGCCGCGCTTGGCCGAACGCGAGAGTGCGTCCTTCTTGCCCTCGTGGTAGCGGTCGAAGGGCGCCTCCGTGCTCTCGATGGAGTAGCAGTACGCGGCGATCGCCAGCGCCACGCGCTCCAACGTGACGTCGGCCTTGCCGAACGCGGCGCGGAACGCCTCTGCGTAGCGCCCTTCGGTCGCCAGGATGGTGGTCAGCGGACTGGTGAAGCCCTGCGCCAGCGGGAAGCTGTCGCGGAAGGGCTGCTCGACCGGGCCGGTCACCGTCGTGCCCTGCGGCGTGGTCGGTGCGCTGCGCACGGGCTGATTGGCGAAGACGGGGATCTGGCCGGGCGTGATCGGGGTTCGCGGCGTGGGGCGCCGGCGCCAGACGGACCCGCGGGTGCCGAGGCGGCGCGTGACCAGCTCCTCGACGCCGGAGAACTCACCATCCCAGTGGGCGCTCGGGTTCCACTTGCTGTCGATGATCGTCTGGCTGTGGCGACGCGTCGTGCCGATGTCGTCGAGGCTGACGCGATCCGGATCCGAGAAGCCGTGCTCCGGCGCGTGGCAGGAGGCGCAGGAGCGCTTGCCCGAGCGGCTCAAGTGCGGCTCGTAGTAGAGCCGGCGGCCCAACTCGATGCGCGCCTGGATGCGCGAGGTGATCGTCGTCCCGTCCGCACGGGCGCTGTCGTCGCCCAGGGGCGTGGCGCCCGCCAGCCAAGCAATGGCCCCGGCGGCTAGCAAGGTACCCAAAGCGACCCGGATCCCATGTCGACGATGCTGCATCCAGAAGCCCTCCAACAGGCACCCGCTAGGAACGTCATCCTAGGGACCTTTGCACCATTCAGGGACGGCGGCCCGGATTGCGTCGTATCGTCCCCGCCACAGTCCGCGGCTAGGGGATGCCCAGGCGCAACTTCACGGCGTTTCGGCGTCGGATCGTCTGGAGGTCCGGGGCGGCCAGGGCGCGCCGCTTCAGCGACGGCTTCAGCCGCAGGGCCTCCAGGAGGTGCTGCTCGGCCTCGCTCTCGTGCGTGAGGTTGGCGAGGACACGGGCCAGGGCGAAGTGGCCATCGGCGAGGTCGGGGTCCGCGTCCACGGCGCTCATGAGCTTGAGGCGGGCCATGTCGTACTTGCCCTTGGCGAGCAACTCGACCCCCAGCCGGAGCTGCCCCTGGATTCGGTAGAAGGACGCGAGCGGCCGGTCCACGCGCTGGGCGACCTGGGAGGCTTCGATCAGGAGATCCCCCTGGCGGGCGATGGCCTCCAGGCGCTGATCGCCCCGCAGACCCTCGCCGTCGGCGCGCTCCTTCGGCGGGAGGGTCCAGGCGAGCAGGCTGCGGTAGAGCGCGAGCGCATGGCGCCACTCGCCGGCGCTTTTGGCCGCACGAGCCCGTGCGAGCACGGCCTCCGGCGCCTCGAGGCCGACGTAGAGGAGCGCCGTGTAGCGCACGGCGGCGGCGTCGAACGCGCGCTGGGCGGAGCGCATGTCGAGCAGGCTGGGGTCTTGGCCCGCGCGCTGGCGCGCCGCCTCGGCCCGGCGGACGCCTTCCTGGAGAAAGCGATCGGCCTGGGCGCGGTAGCGCAGCGCAGGCGCAGGGTTCTTCGCCAGGGCCTGCATCAAGATCGTGCTGCAGTAGATGAGCGGGACGCCGCCCTCCGTCTCGGCGAGGTGGAAGGACTCCAGCAGGATCTCCGCCGGTGGCTGCGCCGGCCCGCCGGGCGCCGCGCTCAGGGCCACCCGGAGCTTGGCGCCGGCCATGGCCAGGCCGTCGTTGTCGCGTGCGCGCCGGCGCTCGATGCGGGCGTCGTCGACGAGGTTCTCGAACCGATCGGGGGCGAGGGCGCGCGCATCGTTGAGGCGCCGGAGCAACGCGATGTCGTCAAACGTCGGCGCGGGATCTCCGGGGACGGGTTCGGGGCCCAGCAGCAGATTGCCGAGGCGGCGGGGGATCGCGTACCGGGTCGGATCGTGCCGCTGCGCCTCTTCCAGCGTCGCGCGTGCGTCCTCGCTGCGGCCCTCGAGCTCGTAGACCTGCGCGAGGTCCAGGCGCGCCTCGGTCATGCCGGGGTCTGCCTGGATGGCGGCACGGAAGCTCTCGCGTGCGGCATCGAACTTCTTCACGCTCGCCTGGTACGCGCCGCGCCGGTAGAGCGCTTCGGCGTGCTGCGGCCGCCAGCCGAGGACGCCGCGCTCGAGGTAGGGTTCGATCGCGTCTGCGGCAGCCAGGGTGCGCGCTGCGAGATGCGGATGGCCGCTGATCGCGTGGCGGTAGCGCATCAGATCGCGATCGGCGATGGCGTCGCCCGCGAGGACGAACGCGACGAGCAAGGCGAGGAGCGCCCCGCCGACGACAGGCAGCTGCGCGACCGAGCCGGCGGCCACGCGCACAGGCGCCGAGGCGCTCAGGACGGCGGCCATCGCGACACCCAGCAAGAGCGCGGGCGCAGGGTCGATCAGGACGCCGTCGCCCAGGGCGGCCACCGCGAGCGTGACGAACACGCCCAGTGCCGCACCCGCGACGGGCCGACCCGGCCCAGCCCCGACCGGCAGTCGCAGCGCGCGCAGCGCAAGGCCGGCGAGGCCTGCCATCAGGAGGAGGGTCGCGAGCCAGCCGCCCTCGACCCCGGCGTGGAGATAGTCGTTGTGCGCGTGGTAGGCGCGGCGGCCGGGCTCCAGCCGGGCTTCGGCGAGGTCGCGATGCCGCAGCGCGGTTGCGCTGAAGCCGCCGAGGCCGTGCCCGCCCAGCGGGGCTTCGGCGATCGCGTCCAGCGAGGCGCGGTGCAAGCCGAGGCGCACGTCGACCGTGCTGCTGGGGCCCGGGATCGGCATCACGCGTTCGACGATGAGGCCCAGCGCGCAGACGGCGAGCACAGCGGCCATGGCCAGCGCGATCCGTGCCCGGCGGCGCGCGGGCGCCGTCGGGGCACCGGCCGCGTAGGCGCCCACGACGCCGAAGGCCGCGGCGACGACGGCGGTCCGACTGCCCGTGGCCACGCAACCGAGGATGAGGGGTAGGCAGAGCACGAGGCGACCGAGCACGCGCCGCCGCCAGGGCAGGAGAAGCGCCGGCCCGATCAACGCGCCGAGCACCGGGCCCGCGATGCCGGTGCGACCGAAGGGTCCCACCGCAGGATGTCCAGCCAGGCGGTCCGCCAGCACGAACAGCGCGGCCACGGCGCCTGCTGCGCTCAGGACGCGGAAGGCCGCCGCCGCGTCCCGCGGGCCCTGCCATGTCCAGAGCAGCGCCAGGGCGAGGGCGGACGGCAGGACCCACGCGGCGCCCGCGCGCGCGGCCCCCGCCCAGGTGCCGTCAAATGCCGGCAGGCCGAGGATCGCGACGCCGACCGGCAGGAGCAGGAGGGCGGTACCCAGCCGCCCCAACTGGGGTCGCGTCGAGGTGGCCTGCCACGCAGCCAGCAGAGCGAGGGCGCTGAGCAGGGCGAGGCAGAGGCCGCGGAGAACGAAGCCCGACGAGAACACCTGGGCGCCGAGCACGGCCGGCTGCCCCGCGAGCAGAACCAGCGCCAGGCCGACGAGGAGGGCGGGGCGACGGCGGGCAGCGGGAGCGTCGATCACGGCCCCTCGGACGCCGGTCGGCTCGCCGGTCATTCGAACAAGGCGGCCGAGAACGCTGTGGGGTCGAACGCCTCGATGTCGTCGATCTGCTCCCCGATGCCGATGAACTTCACGGGCACGCGGATCGTGTCGCGGATCGCGATGATGGCGCCGCCCTTGGCGGTGCCATCGAGCTTGCTTACGAACAGGCCGGTCACGGCGGCGGTCTGGTTGAACAGCTGCGCCTGGCGGACGGCGTTCTGCCCCGTCGTGGCGTCGAGCACGAGGAGCACCTCGTGCGGCGCGCCGGGGATGGCCTTGCCCGTCACGCGGCGGATCTTGCCGAGTTCCTGCATGAGGTTCTCTTGGGT
>JAJDEM010000231.1 GCA_029259795.1 Planctomycetota bacterium | reverse complement strand
CGACCACCAGATCATGCTGCAAAAGACCCTGACGAACCCGGCCAGCATCGGCGCCGTCTACGTCCATCTTGTTAATGGCGACAATAATCGGCACACCGGCAGCCTTGGCGTGGCTGATCGCCTCGACCGTCTGCGGCATGACGCCGTCGTCGCCGGCGAGGCGTGGGGCAAGGTCCGCGGCCTCTTCGACGACAGGGGCAACCAGATCAAGGAAGCCCCGCCGAGCACGCCCGTCGAGATCATCGGTCTCGACCGCGTCCCGGAGGTCGGCTCGAAGATCTACGCCGCGCGCAGCGCCATCGACGCCAAGAAGATCGTCGAGGCTCGCCGGGCCCACGCCCGCGAGATGGAGGTCGCCTCGCAGTCGAAGCTCTCCAGCATCGACGCACTCTTCGGCAAGATCGAGGAGGGCAAGACGCAGGACGTCAACCTCATCGTGAAGGCCGACGTGAAGGGCTCCCTGACGCCGCTCCGTACGGTCCTCGAGCGACTCGGCAACGACGAAGTCCGCCCCAAGATCATTCACGCCGCCGTAGGCGACATCAACGAGTCCGACGTCGTCCTCGCCTCGGCCTCCAACGCCTGGGTCATCGGCTTCCACGTCCACGTGGGCGCCAAGGCTCGCGCCAAGGCCAAGCAGGACCACGTCGAGGTCCGCACCTACAAGGTCATCTACGAGATCGAGGGGGACGTCAACGACCTGCTCGAAGGCCGCCTGGCCCCCGAGATGGTCGAGGTATCCCAGGGCTCCGCCGAGGTGCGCGCCATCTTCACCTTCTCGAAGGTCGGCAACATCGCCGGTTGCCGCGTGAAGTCGGGCTTCGTCCGCCGCGACTCGCTCGTGCGCATCCGCCGCGGCGAGGAGCTGATCCACGAGGGCAAGATCGGCACGCTCCGCCGCGAAAAGGACCAGGCACAAGAGGTCAAGGAAGGCCACGAGTGCGGTATCACGATCGCCGACTGGGATGACTTCCAGGTGGGCGACATCATCGAGACCCACGCCATCGAGGCGAAGCGCCGGACGCTCGCGTCGGTCGCGTCGTCGTAGCCGGCAGGCACCGCCATGGCGACGGCACGCCGGGTCAAGCGCCTCCAGCAGGTCATCCTGCAGGCCGCGGCCAAGCATGTGCAGCAGGAGCTCGACGACCCCCGCCTGGGGGTCGTCTCCATCACGCGGGTCAAGCTCTCCCCGGATCTGAGCCACGGCCTGATCTTCTGGTCGGTCCTTGGCGACGAGGTCCAGACACGCACCACGGAGCGCGGACTGGAGGGCGCCCTGGCCTCGATCCAGCGCGCGGTCGCCGGTGCGCTCCAGACTCGCACGACGCCGCGCTTGGAGCTGCGCTACGACGATGGCCTCGCGCAGGCGGCGCGCCTCGAGGAGATCTTCACCCAGCTCCGCGACGAGCGTGGCGACGACGAGCAGGCCGAAGGCTCGGAAGAGCCCAGCGAGGACGCCCCGCCCAGCCCGGACGATTCTACGACCCAGAGTTGACGGATGGCGGGCGGCGCGGATACTCGCCCGCCGACGTGCACACGTGGTGCCCTTAGCTCAGTTGGTTAGAGCGCCGGTTTGTGGTACCGGAGGTCGCGGGTTCGAATCCCGTAGGGCACCCCATTTCTTGGGCTTTGCGGACCACTTAAGGTTTCAGGATTCGGCTATGCACGCTTTTGTGCACGGTTTCGGTACCCTCTGGCCATGGCGAGCATCGAACTTCGCGGCGAGATCTACTACATCCGATGGCGCGAGAACGGCCAAACCCGGGCAAAGTCGCTCCGAACCGGCTCCAAAAAGCACGCTGAGAAGAAACTTTCTCAGTTCGAAGCCGAGCGAGCCCCTGGGCAGCGGATCCCCCCGGCGGAGGCCTACGCGCGCTGGCTCCGCTTCAAGGAGCACATCGACGCGGTGGTGCCGGAGACGATCCGCTCTTACCGCGAGAAGCTCGACGCCATCTTCGCGGCGTGGGATCGGGTTCCGATGCACAAGTGGCGGCGGTCCATGCTGGAGGACTACCTCGTAAGCCGGAAGACCATGGGGCGCAACAGCAAGCGGGCGCTCCTCTCCATCCTGAAGTCGTGGCGCCGGTGGGCTGTCGACAACGGGATCGATGTCGCCGACTTCATCGGGAACATGAGGATCCGCCGAGAACCGGCACGGCGCATGTCGACCCTCACGCTCGACCAGGTCCAGGCCGTCCTCGAGCAAGCGAGGCAGCACGCAGACGGCGAAGCCTCCCACCACCACGCCCCCTACATGGAGGCTCCGGTCGCACTCGCGGCGTACGCCGGCCTTTCCCTGGGAGACATCGTCAGCCTGGACTGGCGGGAGGTGGACCTGAAAGAGGCATGGATCACCCGCCCGAGGCAGAAGACTGGCGTCGACCTCGACATCCCCATCGTCCCCCCCCTCCGGGAGATCCTGCTGCGGGCCCACATGAAGCAGGGCAGACCGCGCAGCGGGCAGGTCTGCGCCGGCATGCCACCCAACAAGTCCGCCCTCTCAAAGCCCCTCCACAGCCTCCAGCGGGCAGCGGGCATCAAGCCTGCCCCGCAAGGCGAGAACGGCTGGCACCGCTACCGAAGGAGCCTCGGGACGAATCTGATGCGCCTCGGGACCCCTCTGCCGGTCGTGGCGGCCATCCTCGGGCATGCCCACGGGAGCATCTCTACGCTGCTCTACGAGATCCCCGACCGCTCGGACGTCGAAGAGGCCATGCGGCGCTACGGGACGGCCCTGGAGTAGACGCCACCACGCCCCCGGCATCGGCCGACCTCGAGCCTTTGCCGCTAGCGACCAGGCAACGGCTTGGCAATCAAGACCGTTGCGTCTCGCATCGTCCCTGCGTAACCAGTGTGCTTCGCGCTGATTTTGACCTTCGAGCGCGGAAACTTCGGCTCGACGCCAGCACGGTAGCGAGCACGGTTGCATCGAACCTGATCATGCTTTTGGGCCAAGCCTGCGCCGGAAGCCTCCGCTTCTGGAGAAAGCGCCGCGAACAGAGGCTCCACCACGAACGCCACCCCCGTCGTGTTGAGGGCGCCACAGTGCATTCCGTCCTTGTCTTGCCGGCCAGGATGCTTCGACCCGAACGCGTAGCCCACGACCACGCCGCTGATCGAGTCTCCGGCGCGAAGGTGCGTTGTCACGCTCTAGCGAACCAGAACGCCCATGTCGAGCAACTGATCAGCCGCGTCGAGAGCGTCGATGAGCGGGACCGACCGCAAGCGCGCGTAGTCAACTACAGAGAGGCCCGGCGTCATGGAGACGCATACGAGCAGGTCTCGCGCCACCGAGCCCAAGCTGGCGGGACTAGCGCGGTGTACGGCGCGAGGCTGAATCCGCACCCGCGTCGCGGATGCCTGGGCAGCGCCCACTACTGAGGCGGAGGAAAGAATGGCAGCGCAGGCTACGGCCTCAACTAGATGCAGTCTCATCACTTCCCCCTTCCTTCTTGAGGTGATCTGGCGCGTTCGACAGCAGGTTTACTGAGTAGCCCAAAAGGTACATGGGCGACCCGTCATCCAAAAAGTGGTCGACGACCCGGAAGCTATTCTCGAAGTTGAATCTCACCTTGAGAAGGGTCCCATCCTCAAGCTGGAAGTCCAGAATCCCGCTATCCGGACCCTCGAATCCAACGGGCACGCCCATGGCCGACGTACCGTCGACTAGCGTCACGGGTTGGGGTTCAGAACTCTGGGTCTCGTCCGAGGACATCTGTGCTTGCCTCTCCACTAGTCGCCGTGGGGCGGACTGTATACAGCGGATGCCCCAACACTACACCATCGGCGCGCGGAGGGCTTTCGCTCGAGCCCTCCTCGGCGGCAAATCCCGGATAAAGGCCTTACGGAGGATCCTCGACGCCCACAGCCCCTATCTCGCGCTCGGCACCGGGGCTAATCTCACCCCGGCAGCCGCTCGCGGCTAACGCTGGGGCGACCCGCGCTGTCTCAGCGTCTTGCGGTCGGACGACTGCGTCATCATGCAGGCATGTCCTCAGCCACCCCCCGCGTCTGGCTCTCCCGGCTCCTTACGTCCCTCAGCGCTCTCGGAAGCGCCGCTCTCGTCCTCTGGCTCCGAGACCTCTGGGAGGGTGAAGCTGGAGGATCCCGGGACCTCGGCTGGTTTGCGGTCGGAGGCCTCGCCGGGTTCGCTGCAGCTGAGGGAGCCGCCGCGTGGAGAGCGAGTCGGTTGCCGAAGGAGATCAAGGCCCTCGTTCGGAGCGGTGAGCTCTTGGCAGAGGCGCGCTTCGGACCAGCCGAGCACAAGGCCTACGTGGACAACCTCCTCTGCCCAAGCTGCCGATCAGAAGTTCACTCTACCTACTCCGTCCACGGCGGCGTGGGGAGCCACCATTGGGTCTGCGCAGGTGGTTGCGGTTTCAAGACCAAGTCCATCCGCGGGAAGGCAGAGCTGCACGATGAGATCCGGGCCAAGATTCGGATTCGACTCGAAGGGCACATGCGCTCTGGCCAGAAGCCGTGGAAGCGCAAGTGGAAGCCGCCCGAGGAGCCGGCGGATTGACCGCCCCGCTCTCAGCCCCTACGGCAAGTCGACACCAGGATCGGCTCGGTTGCCCTTGGTCTTCGCTGTCAGGCCGGCGGATAGGTGCTGGATTTCGTAGACGAGCTTGAGGAAGTCCCGCGTCCACTCGAGCACCAGGGTCACATCCCCGTCTGTGAGGGTGCCCGCTTGCAAGTCGGCATCATGTGCCCCTTCATTGCCGAGTAGCCGAATGGCGTGCGCGCCAGCGCGCATCTTCTCGAGGATCACCCCCTCGGCTGCCAGCTTGTCGACGCTTGCCACGAGATCGCCGGCCTTGCAACCCCTCTCGTCCGCAGTCGCCTCTATGCAGCGGCGACACATCAGCAGTGTGGCACGCATCAACCCTGCTGCGTGCGCGGTCCGCGCTTCATCGAAGTCGATCGCCACACCCGGCGGAAGATGCGCTGGTACGTCAACAGAGACGGGGCGAGGAGCCATCCACTGAATCCGACCCTCGTCGCCACCCTTGGTGAACCACAGGAGAAACGGCCTCCCGCAACACGGACCCCACGCGGCGGCATACTGATTGCCTGGGATGTTAGGCCACGGGCGCACCAGAGCGGCGTCAGTCAGCGCCGTGATCTTCGGCTGGCACGTCGTCCCACAACCCGGGCAGATCAAACGCGTAACTCTTCCAAGTGACATAGGCACACTCCCGGCGACACGATACGCCGGGGGGGGCCCACGCGGCCAGTCACTTCGGCGGCCGCTCGCGACAGAGCCTGCGCTAGCTGTCCTCGGCTGGCGGATCGAAGTGCACATCGATTGTCATCTCTCCGGGCTCGTCGTCGTGAGCGTCTGCCGCCGGACGAGGGTTCTGCACGGTCGGGCAGAAGCGATGCTCGGTCACACCGGCGGGACCGATCGTGCACAAGGACTCACCCTCGGGCCCCTTCGACGCGTATGCGGCGTCCCACTCTTCCCAGGTAGCCACCAGCATTTGCCCACTGCACCGAGCGCAGGGATCCCGCGGGCCGTAGCCAGCATCGCGAAAACCGGATCGGCCGCATCCGCTACAGACAAATGGCTCGAGGTCGCTCATGTCCCCATCCTAGCAGGCTACTCACTTCGGCGGCCGCTCTTCGCGCTGGTGAAGGCGGGCCTGACGCCGCTGGATCCTACGCCCCGATCTAGTCGCTGATCTTGGACTCGAGCGCCCGGATACGCTCGGCGTTGGACTTGACGACGCCCTCGACCCCGCGGGCAATCGCTTCGACCCGCGCGGGGTGTCCGTCCGCCTGGTGGTCCTCCACCTTGTCGCGGAGGCGGTCCATTTCTGCGCGAACGTCGTCCAGCTTCACGGTGATCGGCGCGACCATCAAGGCGACGAACCTCTCGGCGCGGGCCTCGGCGCGGGACAGGGCGTTTGAGAAGTCCGCCTCCATGCCGTTCGCGTCATCCGACGAGAAGCGAGTCGCCGCAACCCGGTCGGCGCGGGTGTCTAGGGCTTCGATCTGCCGCTCCTGCCGCTCCTGCTCCCGAAGCGGTCCCCACGCGCCGAGCGTAATCAACCCACCAAGGATGGAGACGATGACAGCGATGGCCGCCCACGGGAACCGCGACCGCTCCGCGAGCCCGTTCCGTACATCTCGAGCGAACTCCTGGAAGTCCTTACGAAGCGCGATGATCTGGTGATTCTGGGACCGCAACCCTTCCTCGACGGTGGAGAGGCGGGAGTCCGTATTGCTGGCAGGCTTCCTCGGCGCGGTCACGATACTCCCCCCCCTTGACCGAAGCGACCGCCAAGGCGCGCCACGCCGGCACCAACAAGCGTTCCGATCAGATCGAACGGATGCTGCTCAAAACTGACCTGCCCCCCTCTGAGCGTGCCACCTGTTCGGATACATTTGACCGATCAGGAAAGGACCAGACATGGCAAGGAAGCGATATTCAGCAGAGCAGATCATCCGCAAGCTGCGTGAGGCGGAGGTCGAGCTGGCCAAGGGC
>JAJDEM010000024.1 GCA_029259795.1 Planctomycetota bacterium | reverse complement strand
TCTGTGTCCAGAGAAGAGGTGCGGCCGAGGGGCCGCGTCGGGGCTAACGCCGCCGCCAGCGGCTCCAGCTGCGACGCTTGGCCTTCTTGCGCGCGTGACGGCGCTTGGCCTTCTTCGCGCGCTTCTTCTTGGCCTTCGCGTAGCGACTGCGCTTGTGGCTCTTGCCGCTGCTCTTGCCCGAGGACTTCCCGGAGGATTTCGCACTGCGCTTGCCCGACGACTTCCCGGAGGACTTCCCGCTGCTCTTGGGGCAGACAGGCCTGGGCGGGCAGACGCACGGACGCGGCTTCGGCTGGGGCCTCGGCACCGTGAAGTCGGTGCACTCGGCCCAGGCGTCGCGGCTCAGGGTCTCCAGTACGCGGAACGTCCCGAAGCGACCGCCCGGCTGGGTGGTCTCGCAGCGGAAGCGCCAGCAAACGATGGTGCGGCGCCCATTGAGCGTCACGTCCAAGCGCCGCGGGGCGTTGCCGAACGAGCCGTCGGCGAACGAGCGCGGATCGGCCGCAAGGCGGAGCCTCACGGTTGCCCAGCCGCTGTTGGGCTGCATGCGCACATCCTCGAGCGTCAGGACCTCATCGAGGCCCTTCTGCGCGCCGGGGAAGGCCAGACCCTGATAGTCCAGGCTCACCGAGTCGACCGCCGGACTCCGCGTGCTGCAGCCCTCACGCAGGCTGGCGGCGACCGAGAAGCCCGTGGGTGCAGCACCCACCCAGATCTCGGTCTCGACGACGGCCGCGTGCAGCGGACCGGCCTTGCAGCCGTCGCTGTCGCAATCCACCGGGTCGACGACCTCCTTGAGGATCGCAAGGTTCACCACCGCGTCCTGGCCTGCGGCCAGGGCCTGCGAGGCCGAGGCCTTGCCGGGAACCGTCACGATGTAGGTGCCTGCATCCAGGTCGTCGAACGCAAAGGCCCCCGTCCCCGGTGCCGACGTCGCGAAGCGGATGAGCCCGTTGGTATCGCCGTTGCGCAGCTCGACGCGCTCGCCGGCGGCCGGTTCCTCGCCGGGATCGGCCTGGCCATTGCCCGGGGCGTCCTCCTTGACGACGATGCCCTCGATGGAGCCCTTCTGCGGCGGCACCACCGTCGCCACCGCGTAGTGCGTCGAGGTCTTGGGGTACTTGAAGCGATCCCCGAGGGCGTCGTAGGTGATCGGCACCTGCATCCACTCGCTGAACGGGTCCGCGGACGTCTCGCGGAAGCGAACGAACACATCGGGGGGCGTGTTGCCGCCGCCCTTGCCGACGAGCGTCTTGGCGCTGTCGGAGAAGATCCCGTTGGCCGGGGTCGTGAAGGTGCTCCTGGCAAGGACGGGATCGCGATAGTCGATCTCGACATCGGCCCCACCCACCCGCTCGTCGACGCCTTCATCAAACTGTGTGTTGCCGCCCTTCTCGCGGTAGATCAAGCCCTTGATGATCGCGAAGTTGTCGGTGTCCTCGGGGCGGCTGCGTGCCGTCGGGAACTCGACGCGGTGCGTGCCGCCCGTGCCCATCGTCGTCATGGGACCGGAGGAGGGCTTCTCGGCGTCGCGCGGCGGCCCCTGGGGGACCTCGTTCGCGAGGTTCGGCGACGGCGGGCTCTGGTTCGGGGCGGACGTCACGACCGTCGGCACGGTGTAGCGCAGCGCGTTCGGATCGGGCGGCGGCGGGCTCCCCTGCGGCACGATGGCCTGCAGCGTATCGAGGCGCACCTCGTAGAAGATCGTCTGGCCTATCTGGCCGAGGTTGGTGAACGTCGCGTTGCCGTCCCCATCGGTGAAGACCGGCGGGTTCTGGGGCACCTCGTCCCAGACGTCGTCAACCGTGCCGGGCTGGCCATCCGGACCCGCGTCGGTCAGGCGGTACAGGAACACCTGCACGCCCGGAACCAGGATGTCCTTGCTCAGCGGGTTGTTGAGGTCCGTACTCTCGTAGACCTGGACCTGCAGGTCTTCCGCGAGCGCCGTACTCGCGAAGGCGAGCACGAGGCACACGACGACCCCGACACGAAACACGTTCTCTCGAACCATCTTGAATCCCTCCGGTCCGGTGCGCCCCTACGCCGCCGCCGGATTCGCCTGTCGAACACATCCGAAGCGTCTACGAAACGTCGTTACATTTCAAGACCTCGGGCGTATCCGCTGTCTCACATTGTCTCAATGTCCATCTGCATGAACACGGCAAGCCGCGTTCGCACGAATGTCGGCTGTCGCGCTCGGCCTACTTCTCGAGAAGCACCACGGTGTTCACGGGCGCGCCCAGCGTCGGTCGCTGACCCGAGGCGTCGTCGTTCAGGTCGCCGCTCAGGCTCCGGAAGCGCACATTGCTCGGAAGCAGCGTGAAGTTGTACAAACCGGCGACCTCGGGCCGCGGCTCGTGCTTGAAGGGGCCCGCGTACACCGGAGGGGGCGGAGGGGGCGGCTCCTCCGGAATCACACCCCCGCCGCCTCCCCCGCCACAGCCCATGGCCAGGAAGAGCACGAAGAGCATCCCGGCGAAGCCGACCGTGGCGGCGTTTCGCGCGACGCGCGGTGCGTTCAAGCGATAGCTCGCGAGAAGCATGAGCAGCGCAAGACCGGCGAGGCCGTAGAGCAAGCCCGGGTTTGGCGGGAGTACCGGCACGACGCCGCCGGCGCCGAGCCTCGGCTTCGTTGTGGTAGTCGCCGTGCGCACATCCCCTGGCCGCGGTTGGCCGAGCGTGATGAGGAACTCGTGCGTCATCCCCGTCTGCATGAGCCAGAGGAACTGATTGCGTCCGGCTGCGTCACTACCCAGATCGAAGGTGACCTGGTAGTCGAGGTGGGTCGGCGACTCATCGACCTTCTCAAACCGCCCCCAGGACAGCGGCGCGTAGGGGTTGTCGACGATGCCGTCCTGATCTTCGTCGAGGTAGAAGGCGACCATCTCGTTCTTCTCGACGGCGATGGGCGGATCCAGCTTCGGCACACGCAGGTCCAAGGTAAGCCGCTCCATCAAGAGCCACTCCTCCGAGCCGCGGATGCTGAAGGTGAACACCGGCGTCACCTGCAGGTCCTTGACGTTGCGCTTCTCGACGAGTGCCTCCTTGACCCGCTCAAGGACGGCAAAGCCCTCGCCGGTCACCGGCGGGACGCCACTGACCAGCGCACAGGTCTCGTCGAGGACCACGAACGGCTCCCGCACGGGGATCTCGGGTCGCAGGGCCACGCCGTCGTCGGAGGACACCTGACGCCCGCTCGATTCGGCCGTGACCACGTTCTCCGCCGTCACGTTGACGACATACGCGCCGTCACCGCCGTGCGTACCCGCGCTGCCCCGGTAGTCGGAGAAGATCGCGGTGAACACGCCGTCCGCTGCCTCCCGGTCTCCGCTCTCCTTGCTGCCGTCATCCCGCATGATGATGGGCGCACTCTGGATCGGCGCCTCGCCGGTCGGGCCGGGATGCGTCACGACCATGGTCACCTGCAGATCCGTCATGCGCGTCGGCGCTGCAATGATGGACTCGACGACGATCGGGTTGGGGTACTCGACGGGCCCATCGGTGCGGACCGATGTGCCGATCGAGAGCTTCGAGGAGCCGCCCAGGACCTGCATGCGATAGGGCACGCTGGGGGGAAGGCCCGGCACTGCCTCCGGATTGGTGACCTTCATCGTCCACGTGCCCGCGCCGGGGTCCCGGATCCGGAAATACTTCTGCGTCTTCTCGGTACGGAACTCGACCTTGTCGTCGCCGGCGTCGGCCGCCGTATAGACGCGGCCGTCCGCCATGTTCTCGACGGTGAACTCGAGGCGCTCGCCGTCCGCTGCGCTGAGCAGGAACGTCGCATCGTTGAGGAACGGCGCGAGCTCCAGCGTGGCCGGCGTCGTCGTCCTCGGGGCAGCAACGCCGGCCGTCATGAACAGCTCGGTCTCGCCGCGGGCGGCCGCCAGGATCCGGGGCATGATCACGCCGAGCTCCCGCGCGTCATTGGCGAACCAGAATGTACCCCCGGTGCGGCGGGCGAGTTCTTCGAGCGTCGCCACATCGGCCTGCGAACCAAGGCCCACGGTGTGAACGGCCAGCCGGCGAAGATCGATCAACTTCTGCATCTGCTCGGCAACCGTGCTGCCCTTCGTGCTCCGCCCATCACTGACGAGGACGATCGACTTGGTCGACATCTCGCCGCCGTCGAGGTCTGCGAGGGCGTCATGAGCCGCGGAGAGGCAATCGCCCATGGAGGTCCCGTTGCCGGAGGGGAACAGGTCGGGGTCCGTGCTCTCGGCGTCGAGGAAGTCCTGGCGACGATCTTCGGCCGACCCAAGGGCGCTGACCTGGGTGATGACGTCGTCGAAGGCGAGGACCGCGAACTGCTCGCGCTCCTTCAAGAGATTGACGCTGTCTCGCACGGCCTGGATCGCGAGCGCGATCTTCGCAATGCCGCCGCTACCAGGAACCGGATCGTTCATGCTGCGCGACGTATCGATGCAGATCATGAAGCCCGGCGGCCCGGTGACGTACTCCGAGACGCCGGTCGTGAGCGCCAGCCTGGATTGCGTGCCGGACTGCTCCTTGGGGGAGCACGGATCCTGCTCGGTCGAAACGAACTCCGGCAGGAGCTCCGGGGGGAGTTCCTGTCGCTTGGTGCTCGTGCGATTGCCAAGCAGCTTGACGATCTGCTCCCCGTTGGCGCCCAGCGCCTTGGCGCGCTCCGCGAGGAGGTCTTCGGTCAGGGGCGTGGATGCGGCGAAGATCCCCGTCAGCCCGAGGATCTGCTTGCGCCGAAAGAGCCCATTGGAGAGCGTCTCCCAGCAGGCTCGACTCACCGACTGCTCTTGGGCGTTGACGAAGTACACAACGTTGCAGTCGTCACTGAGGTCATTCTGCTGCGTCCCGGCGTCGTGCCCCGTGCTCGGGCTCATGCCGTGCTGCGTGCAGTACTCGATCCGCTGGTTGCGGTCCGTGGATGTCGTGCCGCCATCCATGATGCACGCCTGGTTCACGTCGGCGGACTTTGAGACGCAGTTGCCCTCCCCGTCGGTCGTCCCTGCCGCACAGCGGAAGCTGCACTTGTAGTTCACGCGGTAGGCGAACTTGACCTTCTGGCGCACGCTGGCCGTGGATGTGATCACGCCGCGCCAGATCCCGGCACCGGGATTGGTGATCGTCCAGAGCTTCTGGGTGCCGGTATCCGAGAACTGGAAGGTCTGCGCCCCGTCTTCCACCTTGGTGCCATTGGCTCTGGTCTGGGTGATCCCGGTGCCGCGCTTGCAGGCCTCGATGTAGTTGCCGGCCGCGTCGTACTTGGCCGGCGCTGTGTAGCTCGTCGTCAGGTCACTGTCGCCTGTAGCGCCCCCACCGGGTCGCAGGAGCGTGAACTCCACCTGCGCCGACGCGTTGGCGTTGGAAAACGTCGTCGTGTCGAGGTCTACCGCGAGGACGACATCTTTGGCGAGTCGGACCAGATTGACTTCGCAAGCCACCGTTTCGCCCGGCGACAGCTCGATCTCCCGTGAACCGACCAAGCCGATTTCCTTGCCCCGATCGTTCGCTGTGTTGGGCTGGATCATGCACGCCGGGCAATCGGAGTTGGCCGTGTTGCAGTTCTGCCAGAGGATGCCGC
>JAJDEM010000230.1 GCA_029259795.1 Planctomycetota bacterium | reverse complement strand
CGCCGAGTTCGTGGACTCACTCAAGGAGCTTGGACAGGAACTCTACAAATGCCTCCGGCGCCATGTAACCGTTGTTGCGAGCGAGAGCCTTGCCGTCGCCGTCGAGCGCCCAGATGTCCGGCACGCCGTGAACATCAAGGTCCTTCGCGGCATCGGGGTCGGCTCCCGTGTCGATCTTCACGAACTCGAACTTGGCGAGCATCTTCACGACTCGCTCGTCCTTCAGCGCCGTCTCTTCGAACTTTCGACACAGGTGGCAGAACGGCCCGCCGAAGTCGATGATCAGAACAGCACCGCGACGCTTCGCACGCAGCAGCGCGTCGCAGCGCCGTGGAGGAGGGGCTCTCCAATCGCGTGATCTGGTCTGGACTGTCCGGCGCCATGTCGAGAATCTCGGGCGCGTAGCCGAGCCCTTTGATGGCGGCCAGAACCGGGTCCGCGTCAGTTCCATGTTCGAGGTCGATCGCAAATGTCTCCGTCGGGATGTCGAAGTCGGCCTTGGTCACGCCATCGAGGACGCGCACGGCGTCCAGGACCGAGTTCGGTCACCCCAATCAGGTGATGCCAAGCGACTTAACCATCCCGGCTGCCCGTATGTGAAGCGTGGAGGCGTGCTGCTCCGTCTCCCGGGCTGAGTGCTGGTCCTCACCGCCGCACGCCGCAAGGATCAAGGCGACGAGGCCAAGGAAGACAGGGGATGCACGCATGATCAGGCTCCGGAAGTCGATACCTACCGCGAATCACTCTGCGGTGGACGTTCCGCATTCTCGACGACTTCGTATCCATGCACTGCCAGGGCCTTACTGATCGCGTCCACATTGGGCTTCGATCCAGGCTCAAACCAGACGGTGACCGTACCCCCCTCATGGTCGGCAGCAGCGTCAACAACGCCACGAACGCTCCGCGTAGCCTTCCGCGCGCTCGCCGAACAGGACTCGCACGTCATGCCCTCGACGTGCAGCTCCAGCGTTGGCAGGGTACCGAGCCGCTCTGCTCCCACCGGAGCCGAACCGCCCAGTAGAGACGCCATCGCAGACGGGAAGGCCAGTGAGGCGACCAGAAGGCTGGCGGCGAACCAGAAGAACACCTTCGCGGCCCGACTCCCGCTACCCCGCGTAGTCGCACACGAGGAGCCTTCCTCGCAAGGACTCCGGCGCAGGTAAAGCATGTAGAACGAGAACCCGAGGAAGAGGGGTGCGATCACGAGAAGGTATGGACGCATGCCCTCGAAGGTTCCCGCCACGCCAACCGACGAGGCGCCAAGGACGGCGAGGAGTAGAGGTAGCCAACAACACGCCGAAGCGCCCAGGGCCGTGAGCGCGGAGAGTCCGAGCGCCGCCTTCGTGGCGCGCCTGGGTGTGTCGGTTGGAGGCTCCGGGACGACATCCGTGGCCGCGGCACAGCATGCACCGCCACCTGACCCGACATCGCACGCCTCGTCCGAGCCCGAGGCACTGAGAGCATCCGCTCCCGCCGAGGCGATGGCGCGCTTGACCACCGCCCCCACGTCGCCCAGGCAGCATGTGCCCTTGGGATTCATGGTCTCGCAACTGCACTCACCCGCCTGAACCTTGGCATTGATCGAGTCCGGAATCGTCGTACTCCCCTGACGAACGATGTCGGCCTCGATCTCCTCTACGGTGTGACCGAAGCAGTAGCAGACCGTGTGCGGCGGGGTGGCTTCCTTTTCACCGACACGCACCTTGAGTTGCGTCTTATCGATCGTGCGCCCTGAATCGTCGAAGTAGACGGTGCTGCAAGTCGGCTCGGTGCAGTAGTACCAACTCCGCCCCGGAGGGTCCTTGGACACTGTCCCGGGAACCAAAGCGAGGACTGTCCGCTCGTGGACGGGCCGCCCACGTGTCCCCGTTACGGGGCAGACGGGCGCGGCGCTACTTGTCCTTGCAGCAGGGCGGGACATCACCGTCTGCCTTCTCCGCGTTGTCGAGCGGGCAGTCGTCGGCGCACATCATCTCGCCCGTGAGCGGGCACTCGATCATGCCGGGGCAATCAGCGCGGTTGGGGTCCTTGAGCACGTCGTTGTTTGCGCCCGACGCGGCGATGGCGACGCCACCTCCGATGAGGACGAGAACGGCCAGGGCGATGATGGTCTTGCGCATGGGAAGTCTCCGGATGGCCACGCCAATGCGGCGCGTATGGATTAGACGAGCCGTACCTAGGTACAGGGTTTCGTCATGCTTCGTTGTTGATTCTGCTCCACGAACGCGACGAGTTGCAGCCGTTCGCAGGATGACGTGCTCCCACCGGCCAACAGGGTCCTGGTGGGACAGAGACTCATCGCCGATAGCCGTAGGCGGACGGGTTCGCACGCATCCCCGACATGAACTCCTCCGACGCACGTTGGAACTCCTGGGGGCACCCGGCGCAGCAGAAGCCAATCTTCTCGCCCTGGTACTCCACCGCGAGTGCTGCGTTCTCGGTGTCGATCTCACCACCCTGGACCGGACAAATCCTGTTGGCGAAGCCCTGCTCCCAGGGGTCGGCTTGTCCGCAGGCCGAAAGCAACATGACCAGGGCCAAAACAGAGATGGCGATTAGGGTCAGGCGCATGGCAACTCTCCTTGATGCAGGCTGGGATCAGCCCGTGCAGAGAGATTGACGACCTATACCTTGGTACAGGGTTTCACGACTTTTTCTCCCGGGGCACCGGAGGCGTTGCGACACCGGCGTCAAGCGCGTCGAGGATCGGGCACTCCTCCACCGGGCCACGCCCACGACACCGATTGGCCAAGCGCGTGAGGGCCTCCTCCATACGCTGCAACGCTGCGATCTTCTCGCCGATGTCCTCGATCTTCTCGCGGGCGCGCTGTCGGATGTCTGCGCATCCGACACCAGACCGCACGCGCAGGTCCAGCAAGCCCTGGATCTCCTTCAGGGTGAACCCCAGGGCCTGCGCCTGCTTGATGAAGCGGACGCGCCGCAGCGTGTCGGGAGGGAACAACCTGTAGCCCGAACCCGTGCGGGGTGGCTCGGGGATCAAGCCCCGCCGCTCGTAGTAGCGGATGGTCTGTTGGTTCACCCCTGCTTCTCGTGCCAGGGTGCTAGGGCTCATCGGTTCCATGTCGCCCATCTTAC
>JAJDEM010000229.1 GCA_029259795.1 Planctomycetota bacterium | reverse complement strand
TTCGGCGGTGTCGGTGCCGATGCCGGTGTTGCGCGACCCGGGGAAGACGCCACGGGCCGGGTCCGCGAGCACCGGAGCGCCGGTCGCCAGGTCATAGATGTGGAGGGCGGCGCCGTCGGAGACGAACAGGTGCTTCTCGCTGGCGACGGCGCGCGGCGGCAGCCAGAGGCTCGGGCGGTCGTGGTCCCGCCGGCGGGGGTCGGCGGTGTCGGCGAGGTGCTCGACGTCGCCGCGGCCGCGGAACCAGCCGAGCGTGAACGTGCCGCCGAGCGCCGGCGCGATCGCACTCCGGCTGCCGTTGCCGCCAGTCGTCGGCCACGCCGTGATCGCGGGCGGCTGCCAGCGTAGCGCGGCAGGAATCGCGTCGATGCCGGCGTCGCTCGCGACGTCGGCCGCGTGC
Organism: Planctomycetota bacterium; assembly: GCA_029259795.1. GTDB lineage: Bacteria > Planctomycetota > PLA2 > PLA2 > JAEUHO01 > JAHEIK01. The sequence continues at coordinate 3,323 of JAJDEM010000229.1, read as the reverse complement.
AAGGCCTTGGCGACGGCCGGGCGGCTCGCCTCGTCCTTGGCAAGGAGCAGGGCCTGGCGGCGGATCCGCGCGGCCCGCCACGGCGCAAGCACCTCCGCCGGTTCGGCGCTGACGGCCTCGAGGTCTTCGAGCGCCTCCAGCCAGCCAAGCGCGGTCTCGCGCTCGCCCCGCTCCAGCGCGACGTCGATGAGCAGGAGAGCCGCGCGGCGGCCCGAGGCCAGGCCGAGGAAGCGCCGCGCGACGCGCTCGAGCGCCTCGGCATCGCGACGCCCGGCGGCCCGCGCGAGCCGCTCGCGGGCGATGCCGCCGAACTCACGTTCGTAGGCGGTCAGCGCCTCGCTCCCCAAGGACTGCAGGGTGTGGCGCGCCACAATCCAGGCACCCTCATAGACGGATGTACCGTTGACGGCGCGCACGTAGGGGGCGGCGTCCGCTGGCGACTCGCGGCTCGTGCGCTGGTCGATGACGGGCTGCAGTGCACGGGTGGCCGCGACCCAGTCCTTGGCGTCGATGCCAGCCTGCGCCTCGGCAAAGGCGCGCACGACCCACTCGGTTTCGTCGTGGATGAACGAGAAGTTCTTCTGCGGCGCATGCCCGCCGCCGGGGCGATCTTCGCGATCCCGTGCCCAGAGGGGGGCGGCGAGCAGGCCAGCAAGGAGCAAGCTCGCGGGGAGCAGGGCGGGGAGGCGTCGCCGGATCAGCATGGCGCCGATCATCGCATGGGGCCCGCCCTCGGGGCGCAACACCGCGGCGGAATTCTCCCGCGGCGGCCCGGCCTCCTACGGCTTGCGGCGGCCGAGGCGGCGGTCGCGCTCCTCGACGTAGCGCGCGCCCTGGTGGAGCAGGTCACGGGTGGCGCGCGTGCGGACGTAGCGCTCGGGCGTCCGGTCGCGGAGCTCGCGGTGAAGCCGGTCGAGCTCGGCCTCCGCGTCCTGGGTCTGTGCCTGCAGCCGCGCGTGCTCGCGTTCCAGCCGCTGCTGGGAGCGGACCGCCGGGACGGTGCAGAGCGCGAGCAGCGCCAAGCCGAGAGCCGCGAGGAGGGGGACGGCAGTGGGGAGCGGCTCGCGCGTCATGCGGCCTAGGCCTGCGCCACGCCGCGGACGCCGGCGGGCAGGCCGAAGGGGGCCGGCGCGCCGGTCTCGGCCTCGATGGCCGCCTCGATGCGCAGAAGCCGGTTGTACTTCGCGGTGCGCTCACCACGGCAGGGGGCCCCCGTCTTGATCTGGCCGGTGCCCAGGGCCACTGCCAGGTCGGCGATGGTCGTGTCGCGGGTCTCGCCCGAGCGGTGGCTCATCACGGTCGTGAAGCCGCCGCCGAAGGCCGTGCGGACGCAGGCGAACGTGTCGCTGAGCGTGCCGATCTGGTTGGGCTTGATCAAGACGCTATTGGCTGCGTTCTCCCGGATGCCGCGCGCCACGCGTTCCGGGTTGGTGACGAAGAGATCATCGCCTACGAGCTGCGCGCGATCGCCGAGTTCCTGTGTCATCTGGGTCCAGCCGCTCCAGTCGTCTTCGGAGAGCCCGTCTTCGATGGAGTAGATCGGGTAGCGCTCGAGCCAGCTTGCGTACACATGAAGGAGGTCCGAGGCCGAGGTCCGCGCGCCTTCCCAGGTGTAGCCGGCCGCGCCGTGGAACTCGGACGCAGCCACATCCAGCGCCAGCATGATCTGGGTGCCGGGCTCATACCCGGCCCGGCTGATCGCCGTGGTGACCAGTTCGACGGCCGCCTCGTTGCTCCCGAGCCGCGGCGCGAAGCCACCCTCGTCGCCGACCGCGGTGGACAGCCCGCGCTCGGTCAGGAGCGCCTTCAAGGCGTGGTAGGTCTCGACGCCGGCACGCAGGGCCTCGTCGAAGCGCTCGAACCCGCACGGGGCGAGCATGATCTCCTGGACGTCGAGGCCGTTGTCGGCGTGCGCGCCACCGTTGAGCACGTTGAGCATGGGTACGGGCATGCGCAGCACCCCGCCCCCGTAGGCGTCTGCGAGGAATCGCCAGAGCGGCTGCTCGCGCTCGAGCGCGGCCGCGCGGACGGCGGCGAGGCTGACGCCGAGCGCGGCGTTTGCACCGAGTGCCGCAAGCGTCGCGGTGCCGTCTGCCGCACGCAGCGCGGCGTCCACCGCAGTCGGATCTGCGGCGTCGAGTCCGTGCACCGCCTGGGCGAGCGGACCCTCGGCATTCGCGACGGCCTTCCGCACGCCCTTGCCGCCAAAGCGCGGCCCGCCATCGCGGAGCTCGAGCGCCTCGTGGACGCCCGTGCTGGCGCCGCTGGGGACGCATGCGGTTCCGCGGGCCCCGCCGGCGAGGGCAACCTCCACCTCCAGGGTCGGGTTGCCGCGAGAGTCGAGGATCTCCCAGGCGCGGATCGCCTGGACCGAGGTGCGCTCCGGTGTGCTCATGGGCGAAGTGTAGCCGTGGGGACCCCGCTCTGATGCCTCTGCCCGGAGTCCCTGCGCCAGGCCAATGCCGGATACCATCGAGCCATGCGTCTGCGTCCCATCCCCTCCAAGCAGCCCGGTCGCCGGCGGCGCGTGCTGCGCACCGTCCAGGTGCTGCCGACGCTGATGACGGCGGGGAACCTGATGGTGGGCGTGCTGGCGTGCGCCTACATGATCGACGCGGGCGCCTTCGTGGCGGAGCCCGCGCGCCAGGGGCTGGCCGAGGACCTCTTCACGAAGGCCGCCTGGCTCATCTTCATCGGCATGCTCCTCGACGGCCTCGACGGCCGCGTGGCCCGCATGACGAACTCCACCTCGGCCTTCGGCGCCCAGCTCGACAGCCTCGCGGACGTCGTCACGTTCGGCGTGGCCCCGGCGCTCATCGCAAAGACCGTCCTTGGCACGGCCTTCCCCGAGATCCCGCCTCGGCTCCTGTTCGTCGTGTGCCTTGTCTACGTGGTCGGCGCCGCCATGCGGCTCGCCCGCTACAACGTCGAGTCGGAGCGTCTCAGCCGTGAAGGCGCCCAGCACGTCACCAACGTCTTCCGGGGCTTGCCCAGCCCGGCGGCTGCCGGCGTGCTCGCGTCGCTGCTGTTGTTGCGCGACAAGTACGCCACGCTGGGCGGCCTCGAGTCGATCGAGTGGGGCCTGCTCGCGGCGACCCCGCTGCTTGGCGTGTTGATGATCAGCCGCATGCCGTTCTCCCATGTGATGAACCGCTACTTCGATAGGCGCCGCGCCGGCCCGCTGACGGTGGTCATCCTCCTTGTGCTGCTCTACCTCGTGGTTCTCAGAAAGCGGCTGCTTGGCCAAACCAAGGGGCGAGTAACATGAGAAGACTAAGCCAATCCGGCAGCGGGTACTTCATTTATATGGGACCCGGCGTCAG
>JAJDEM010000228.1 GCA_029259795.1 Planctomycetota bacterium | reverse complement strand
CATGTTGAAGCAGTCGTAGATGACCTCCATCTTGGGGTCTTTGTCGAGCGCGATCCCGCGGTCGGTCATCACGGGAAGGAGGCTGAAGGTCTCCTGATCGACCGCGCCATCGAAGTTGTCCTTCGGAATGCCGGTGCGATCGAGGTAGCCCCGCATGAAGTAGAGCCACTGCGGCTGCGACTCCTTGAAGACGGTGACCACGACGCGATCGTTGAGCGGTAGAAGCTTGCCTACATCGACGAGGCGGTTCGCCTTCCTGTCGGCCTCGGCCTTGGCGCGGAACGCTTCCGTGTCCATGCGCGCTGCGGGGAAGCGCTCCTCGCGATAGTCGGGGTTCTTCACCAGCACGAGCTTCTTGGAGAGGTTCACGCTCTCGAGCTTGTAGGCCCCGGTCCCGACGGCCGTGTTGATGAACTCCTTGCCGTAGTAGGCGATCGCCTCCCGCGGGTAGAGCGAGGTGTAGCCCATCGCAAGCGTCCAGATGAACTGCGGGTAGGGCTCCGTCAGCTTGATCTGGATGGTGTGATCATCGAGCGCCTTCAGGCCCTCCACCTCAGGGTAGCCCGCCTCGATGGTGTACGCGTCGCGCTTGGGGTCCTTCGGAAGCACATCGCCCGAGGCCTTGCGAAACGCGTCGAGGCCCTCGACCTTGCCGTCGAAGATCCAGGTCCCGGTGCTCTTGGTGCGCACATCCATGAGGCGCTTCAGCCCGAAGACGAAGTCGTGCGCGTTGACCTCGCGCGGCGGCTTCCCCAGCCAGCACGGGTCATCCACGAAGCGAATGCCCTTCTTCACGCGAATGGTGTACGTGAGGCGGTCCTCGGAGATCTCGGGCATGGCCTCCGCGATGCAGGGCTTCAGCCGGAAGGGGCGCTCCAGGTACTCGTACTCGTAGAGTTGGTCATAGAGGTTGAGGATGCAGATGCTGCTGGCCTCGTCCTGGGCGTGAGCTGGATCGAGGCTCTTCACCTCGAGGGCAAGGAACACGTGCAGGGTGTTCGGGTCCTCCCCCGGGTAGGGGTTCGAGCCGCAGCCCGCCAGCAGCCCCAGGCTGAGGAGGATGGCCGCAGCGGCGGCGAGCAGGGGGCCGGTTCGAGGGGTCGTCACGGGGCGCGAACCTACCGGCGGAGGGGGCTGCGAACAACCGTCCACCCGCGGCCCTACCCTGGGCGCATGCTCGTCCCCCTCATGCTCCTCGCTGCCTTGGTCGCCATCGGGCTGCTATTGACCGTGATGATCCGGATGGCCCGACGATTTGAGGACCTGACCGCCGAGCAGGAGCGCATGAAGGTCGTCCAGCGCGACATGGGCAGCGACGTGCGCACGCGGCTCGACGAGGGCGCCAAAACCTGGGAGTCGGTGGAGGGCGAGATCCGCCCCAAGCTCGAGCACCTCGAGCGCCTCGAGCCCTCCGTCGCCGATCTGAGCGCGTCCCTCGCGGAGAACCTGCCGGCGCTGGCCGAGGCGCGCCAGCGTCTCGAGGCCGTGGAGGATGCCACACAAGGCACGGAGAGTCGGGTCACGGCCGCCCTGGAGGCGGGCGCGAACGAGACGGCCGAGCGCTGCGAGCGCATCGAGGACGCCGTGCGGACCCTGCGCAACGCCGCCGACGAGCGCCTGGCCGATGTCACGGCGCGCATCACGGCCTTGGAAGAGGCGGTGACCGCCCCCGAGGAGGAGGTCGAGGCCGCCCGCGAGGCGATTTCCCAGGCGACCCCGCCGCCGATCCCGGGGGGGGCCGAGGAGAGTCGCCGCTACGCCTCCCGTGGTACAGGACAGGCTGGCTCAGCACAGGCTGGCAGAGGACGAGGCGCTCGCCTCCTGGTGGCGCTGGTATTGATCGGCGGATTGGTCGCCCTCGTTGCCGCGTTGTCCTGAGCGACGCCACGCGCTGCATCGGAGGACCGCATGAATCTGCACAAGTCGGCCGCAAGCATGATCGAGTTTCGCGACGAAGGCCCGTTCACCCACAAGGTGCTGGAGACCGACCGCAGCACGGTGACGCTGGTCTGCCTCAAGCCGGGCCAGGCCCTGACCCCGTTCACGCACCGTCGCCGCGAGGCGATCGTCTATTGCCTGCAGGGTGGCGTACGCGTCACGCCGGGCGCAGGCGAGAGTGAGCTCACGGCGGGCGACATCGCCTACTACGACGGCTCGGTCAAGGCCGGGCCGGGCAACTACAGCGACGAGAACGCCGCGTTCCTCGTCACCCTCGTCCGCAAGAAGGGCGACTGATTCGCACCTGATGAAGCTCGCCGTCAACCTCGCCCCCGTCGAAGAGACATTGCTCGTGCCCCTCTGGGCACGGGCCGAGGAGGCGCGCGAGCTGGAGCCGGTCCTGCGCGATCCGCGCGCCTCGGCGATTCGCGCGCGCTTGGACTTCGACTTCGAGCGCCTCGACGGTGCGCGCGCCAGTCAACTGGGCTGCTGCGTGCGCGGCGATCTGATGGATCGCTGGGTGCGCACGTTCCTGGCCGAGCACCCAGACGGCACCGTGGTCGAGCTTGGCTGCGGCCTGAACACGCGCTTCGAGCGCGTCGACAACGGTCGGGTGCGCTGGTTCGACCTCGACCTGCCCGGCGTCATTGCGCTCCGCCGCCAGTTCTTCACCGACGCTCCGCGCCACACGATGCTCGCGGGCTCGGTCCTCGAGACGCCCTGGATCGAGGCGCTGCCCTGCGACGGCCCCATGCTCTTCGTGACGGAGGGCATGCTCCCCTACCTCCAGCCCACGGAGGTTCGTGCGCTCTTTACGCGCCTGGCCAGCTGCTTCCCCGGGGCCCAGATCGCCTTCGACGCCATGACGCCGCTGGTGCTCCGCCACCAGCACCGCCACGACGCCATGCGCCACTTCCGAGCGCGCTTTGCGTGGTCGGTCGACACCGTGGTGGAGCTCGAGCGCTGGGATCCCCGCATCCGCATCGAGGAGAGCCGCCGCTTCCACGATCTCCTCGCGGGGCATCCGCGCCGCCTGCCGCGTACGCTGCGCTGGCTCGCCCGGGGCCTCGGCTTCGTCTACCCCCCCTTCAAGCACGCCTACACGATCAATCGCGCCCGCCTGGGCTAGAGCCTCTCTGCAGCGCCCGCTTGCTGCCCCGCCCGGTTTTTGGATCCACCGGCACCCTCCGCGCCGTGCACCTGCGCTTCCGGTAGGATCGCGCGCCCCTCGAGGAGAAGCACGATGCGTTGGAAGGGTGGCCGCCAGAGCCGTAACGTCGAAGACCGCCGCGCCAAGGGTCCGGTCGGCAAGGGCGCCGCCATTGGCGGCCTCGGCATCGTCTTGCTGCTCGCCGGCATGTTCATCGGCGGCGACTTCGGGAAGCTGCTGAGCGATCTCGGCCAGTCGCAGATGCAGACCCCGTCCTCCTCGGGCCCGGCGACGCCGTTTGAGCCGACCGCCGAGGAAGAAGAGCTCGTCGCGTTCACGAAGACCGTACTCGCCTACACCGAAGACGTCTGGAACACAGAGTTCCGCAAGCTCGGCAAGCGCTACCAAGAGCCGGTTCTCGTGATCTTCCGTGGCAAGGTGCAGTCGGCTTGCGGCGTCGCCGGTGCCCAGGTGGGGCCGTTCTACTGCCCTGGCGACAACAAGCTCTACATCGACCTGAGCTTCTACAAGACCCTGCGTGAGGAGCTCGGCGCCGGTGGGGACTTTGCCCAGGCGTACGTGATCGCCCATGAAGTCGGCCACCATGTCCAGAACCTGCTCGGGGCTTCGAAGCGTTTGCACGACGCCCGCGGCCGCGTGAGCAAGGTGGAGTACAACCGCCTCTCGGTGCGCCTCGAGTTGCAGGCCGACTTCTACGCGGGCCTCTGGGCGCACCACGCCCAAGCGACGGCGAGCATCCTGGAGTCGGGCGACATCCAGGAGGCGATGAACGCGGCGAAGAAGATCGGCGATGACGCCCTCCAGCGGCGCGGTGGCGGCGGTGTCCGACCGGACTCGTTCACCCACGGCACCTCGGCTCAGCGCGAGGCCTGGTTCCGGCACGGCTTCAACACGGGCGACATCCGCGCCGGCGACACGTTCGACGAGCGAAATTTCCAGCGGGTCAACCCCCGCTGACTGCCCCCTGGCCCAACGAATGGACCGTTCCCGACCAGTCGCCCCTTTATTGAGAATGATTCTCACTTTCGGAGTACACTCCACCTGTCCCAGCGACGCGGAGTTCGCATGCTCGTTTGCCACTGCCACGCCCTGACCGACCGCGACATTCGCGCCGCCGCGCGCGCGTGCGGCGCCTGTCCGCAGGCCGTCCAGCAAGGCTGTGGCGCCGGCTCCGTGTGCGGCGGCTGCATGCCGCGGGTCGAGCTCATCGTGAAGAGCGTGCGACCGAACGAGCACGCGACGCAGCAGCCGCGCGCACCCCTCGCGATCTGAGCCGGGTGGCGCAAGGGCCTGAGCCCCGCGTGCGGTAGGGTCTGGGGCCACCCGCTTGATTCCCCAGCTGCAGGAGGTCCCCATGCAGGGCGACACGGAAGTCATCGAGCTCCTCAACGAGGTGCTCACCGCCGAACTCACGGCCATCAACCAGTACTACATCCACTACACGATGCTGGAGAGCTGGGGCTACCTGAAGCTCGCCGCCCGCGCGCGTGCCGAGTCGATGGAAGAGATGCAGCACGCCGACAAGATGATCGAGCGCATCCTCTATCTGGACGGCGTCCCCAACATGCAGCGCCTCAGCCCGGTCTGCGTCGGCGAGACCGTGACCGAGCAGCATCAGGTCGATCTGGCCATCGAGGTCGACGCCTGTGCCCGGCTCAATCGCGGCATCGCGCTCTGCGCCGAGAAGGGCGACAACGGCAGCCGCGCCTTGCTCGAAGGGATCCTCGTCGAAGAGGAAGAGGCCGTCGACTGGCTCGAAGCCCGCCTGGCCATGATCGAGAAGATGGGCGAAGCCGCCTACGTCGCCGAGCACATCCACGCGTAGGAGCGGGCGACGCCCGCTCGACGTACGCGACTCCGGGTGGCCACACGGCCTGCCGCGACGCGGCAGACCTGGACCACCCCTACAGGACCATCCGCCCGGTCGGCGTACTGACCTACCGACCCGGCTCGGTCATGTGCGTGAGGTCGAGGACCTTGCGGAGCTTGGCGGGGCTCATGAGCTTCTTCTCGGTGGCCAGCTCGCGGATGGTGCGGCCTGTCGCGTAGGCCTCCTTGGCGAGTGCCGCTGCCGCGTCGTAGCCGATGTGCGGGGCCAGCGCCGTCCCGAGCATGAGGCTCTGCTCGACCAGCGCCTCGACGCGCTCGCGGTCGACCTCGAGGCCCTTGACGCAGCGCTTGCTGAAGCCGTCGACGGCGCCGGAGAGAACCCGTATGCCGTCGTGCAGCGTGTCGGCGAGCAGGGGCAGCGTCACGTTGAGTTCGAAACTCCCCGCACCACCGGCGGCGGTGACCGTCGTGACGTAGCCCTGGACCAGGTAGCAGGCCATCAGGAGGCTCTCGGCCATGACCGGGTTGACCTTGCCGGGCATGATCGAGGAGCCGGGCTGCACGGGGGGGAGCTTGAGCTCACCCAGACCGCAGCGCGGCCCCATGCCGAGGTGCCGGATGTCGTTGGCGATCTTCGTCAGCGCGGCGGCCGTAGCACCAAGGGCGCCCGCAAAGAACACACAGGCCTCACGCCCCGCCAGTTGCTCGAAGCTGTTGCGCGCCTCGCGCAGGGGAAGCTTGGTCTTCTTGGCGAGATGCTTGATCGCCAGCGTGTGGAAGCGCTTGTGACGACCGATGCCCGTGCCGACGGCCGTCCCGCCGAGTGCGACCTCGAGCAGGCCATCGTAGGCGAGTGCGAGACGCTGGCAGGCGTGCGCGGTCTGCGCGGCGTAGCCCATGAACACCTGGCCCATGCGAACAGGCGTGGCGTCTTGCAGGTGCGTACGCCCCACCTTGACGATGTCGTCGAAGGCCTTGGCCTTCTTCAGCAGCTCGACCGAGAGCCCACTCAGGGCCGGGATGAGCTGGTCACGGCACGCAAGCGCCACCGAGACATGCAGCGCCGTCGGGATGACGTCGTTGCTCGACTGCCCCATGTTGACGTGGTCGTTCGGGTGCACCGGGGCCTTCGCACCGGCCTTGCCGCCCAGGTCGATGTTTGCGAGGTTGCTGAGCACCTCGTTCATGTTCATGTTCGACGATGTACCCGAGCCCGTCTGGAACACGTCGATCGGGAACTCCTCGGGATGCGCGCCCTTGATGACGCCGTCCGCCGCGCGCCGGATCGCAGCTCCCATACGCGGCTTGAGCAACTTGAGGTCCTGGTTGGCCTTCGATGCCGACCACTTGATCGCGGCGAGCGCTTCGATGAAGCGCGGGGGCATCCCGCGGCCGGAGACCTGGAAGTTGTCAACTGCGCGTTGGGTCTGTGCGCCCCACAAGCGCTTCGCGGGGACCTTGACGTCTCCCATCGAGTCCTTCTCGATTCGCATGCGCGCTGCCATTGGATCTCTCCCAAGGCCTCGCCGGTCGTTTGACCGCGAGGAACGTTACAGTTCGGTCAGGACGGCGTTGAGCACCGACGGCGCGTCAAGCTGGAGGGCGTAACGGCGCGTGGGTCCGGTGATGGTCTTCTCGCCCTGGGTGAGCGAGATGTCACGGGCCGCGACGAGGACGATCGGCAGCTGACGCGTGGCACGATCGGCGCGCAGCTGCAGCGCGACATGGCGACCACGATCGGGCTCGTCCTGCATGTCGATCATGATGATGTCGGGCCGGAACTCCTTGAGCGCCGGTGCCAACTCGGCGGCACTCTCGGCAGCACGCACTTCGTGGCCGGCGGCCTTGATCGCGGCCATGGCGTTCGTCACGCGCTCAGACGCCGTGGCGAGGATCCAGACCTTGCGCGGGATCAACGGCTTGCGCGGGGTGCGGATCGAGCTGGCCTCGTAGATCGCCGGCTCGCCCGTCGCGACCGGCGTGGCCTTGGCAGCAGGCTTCGGGTCGGCGGCAGGCTTCGGGTCGGCGGCCGCGTTGGCATCGGCCGCAGCGTTCGACTCGGCTGCGGAATCGGGCTTCGCACCCGAGGGGGAATCGTCAGGAACGGACTTGGCGGGCGTCATGTGCAGAAACAGCCTCGTTCGCGGGATTTCGCGCTGAATCGCGGATCGTACCGGATGCCCCGCCCCGCCCGAACCTCTGCCCGAGCGACAACCCTTGCCCCAGCCCGCCAGGCGGCCTAGCGGGGCTGATCCTTGAGGATCCGGAGCTTCCACTGGGCCGGGATCAGCGAGACCGGCACCGCGAGCCCGAGCACCTGCCGGCGGCCCAGGGTCGCGGCGGGGATGCCGACCAGCCGCATGCCCCCATCCACGAGGGAGCCGCCGCTGTGCCCCAGCCCGATCCAGGCGTCGGTCTTCAGCCAGCGGGGCGCGCCGCTCACCGACTCAAGCCCGGCGATCGAACCGCGCGTGAGGATGACCGGGGTCCGGCTGCGCTCGGAACCCTGGGACGGGTAGCCGAACACGGTGACGGGGTCGCCGAGCTCGAGCGTTGCGGAGTCGCCCAGCGGCAGCCACGGCAACGCCAGCTCCTTCGCCAGCGCCCGGCCGAACACATCGGTCGTGATCTCGAGCAGCGCCAGGTCCTTGCTCGCATCGTCGTAGGTCACGCGCGCATAGAAGCTCTGGACGGGGGGACGATCGAGGTTGGCCGGGAAGGCAACGAGGATCCGGTCCCGCTGGATGGCGCCGGACTTGCCTGCGAGCTCCAGCACGTGGCGGCACGTGAGAATGCGGCCGCGGGGGGTGACGCAGGTGCCGCTGCCGCCGGCGTTGTCACGGACCGTGAGTTCCACCGTCGCAGCGGCGGCTCGTACGGTCGGACTCCGGCCTTGCCAGTTGATGAGCGGCGGCCACGTCGTACCGACCGGCAACTCCGGCGGACGATCCAAGGAGAACGCGACGCGGTAGTCCACGACGCTCTCGAGGGCATTGCGATTCATCACACCGAGCAGGAAGAGCCGCGGACTATCCGGCGGCTCGCTGAAGGTGTGGTCGATCCGCTCGTCGACGCGGGCCGTGAGCGCACGGCGCATGATGCTGCCGTCCGTCTGGCGCGCGAACACGAGATCGAGCGGTGCCGAGGCGTCCAGGATCATGGCGTGAAAGGAGCGGCTGCCGGCGGGCACATTCAGCGCGTACCACGTCACACCACCCGCGCCCGCCTCCACGCGGCCGCGTACCCAGCGGCCTGAGACGAGCGGCGGCGGATCGGCGCGACCCCAGGTCCGGCGCTTCGTGTCTTTCGGGAGCCGGCGAACCGACAGCATGACTTCGACGGGCCCCTTGCCCTCGACGAGGACGGTCTCGCACCACAGCATCCCCGCGGCGAGGCCCTGGATGCCGCCCAGCGACAGCCGCTCGATCGGGGAGCTGGAGAGCGCGAAGTAGTCCGCGTCCTGGTCCCCGGCCTCGAGCGGACCGCCCCGGCGGACATAGAGATCGACGTCGATGCCGGACGGCCCGCGCGCTTCGATCTCGATGCCGCCGGTCTGCGCGTCGACGGGAATACGCACCGTGCGGGCGGTCGGGCCCGTGCCCCCGAGAGCCAGTGTGTGGGACTCGCCCGGGCGCACGATCGGCGGCGGACCGCTGGGTGCACCGGCTGCCGCGTCCGACGTCCACTCCGCACGCACCTCGACGGAGGCAGGCAGCCGTACGTTGCGCGCGGCCGTAAGGTCGAGGATGTACACCCCGCCCGGTGCCTCGGGGCGCTTCAATTCGATGGTCCGCGGTGCCGCGCCGCTTCGCCGGTACTCCCCCGGACCGTCGATCCGAAACCGGAGCCCGGGCTGCTCGGCACCCGCAAGGGTCAGCGTCACCCGGCTCGCAAGCTTGGGAACGAACGTGCGCAGCTCCGCGCGGTCGCGGTAGACGGGCAGTCGAAACGACGTGGCGCCGGGCAGCACGCTCGGCGTGCCGCGCGTGCGGTCCACGAAGGCCACCAACTCGAACGCGCGTCCGGCAGCTCCGGGCGGGGCCGTGACGGCGATGTACCAGTCACCGGCCTTCACGGGAACGGGCGAGTCCTTCGCGAGGCGGGCAACCTTGAGTGCACTCCCGCCGACCCGGCTGACATCCGCCAAGGTGGCCGGTGCCGTCGCCAGCGCACGACCATGCCGGATGTGCAAGCTCACGGGGCCTGCCGAGCAGACGGCAACGGTCAGGGCCAGCGCATCCTCGGGCACGCGCACGCGACCGCTGAACACGCCGCTGCCGGGCAGCGTGAGGGCGCGCGCGACCCCATCCTCGAGGGTGACGGGCTCACCGCTTGCCGGCGGGGCACCCGTGGCAAGCAGCAGCAGGAGTACCGCCAGTGCCGGCAGTCCAAGCCGCGGCGCTCGGTTCAGGGAGTGGTGACTGGCGTCCATGCGGGTCCCATGAAGCCAACGCGGCCCGGGGCCTGCAAGGATCGACTGCCTCGATATGTGGGGCCAGCAAGGATCGGCTCTCTCGATCGGCGGCAGGCGGCGCTGGGCCCTCAGTCGGCGGCCCGGCGCAGGAGCGGCCGAATCACCCGCTTGCGGGCATTGCGGGCCTCCAGCCGGTAGACCCCCGCCTTGCGCACCTTGAATCGCAGCGAGGGGCCAAGGCCCGGCGAGATCGTCCGGGCGGAGGCGCTGCGGGTCTTCACGGTCTTGCCGTCCCCGTCCCGAACCCGCATGGCGACGCCCATGTCGGGCGCGTGGACGCAGACGAAGAGGTAGTCCCACCCTGGCATGCAGACCGCCAGACCAACCAACGACCAGTCCGAGCGGAGCCTCGCGCTGGGTGTCGGGTCGGCCCCGGTTCCCATGTGGACCGGCGCACTGCCCAATGCGGCGCGGTCGTGCAACAGGAGCTGCGCTCCCGGGGAGGGCCTGCCAAACGTGTCGCGAAAGCGGTACGTCCCCGGGTAGTACGGCTGGAACCAGACGAGCAGCGAGTTCTCCTGCGAGCGGGCGCTGCTGCCAAGGCCCATGTCCTCCAGATGCACCCAGCGCTCGCCGCGCTTCATCTCCACGACCTGCGAGCGGCCCGGCGAGTGCGGTACGTACAGGACCGCGACGTCGCCGGGTCCCGCACGGAACGTGTTGACGGCACCTTCGACCACCCCGCGCTCGACCGTCTCGGGTGGGGTGACCTCCGCGGGCTCCACCGCTTGATCCGCGGGCAGGGCCCGCAGCTTCACGCCGTACGTCCCGCCCCCGTCGAGCAGGCTTGCGACCACGAGCACCAACGAGCGCCGCTTGGTGTCCTCGGGTTTGGGCGGGGCCTTGAAACGCACGGGGGGCAGCGCCAGCCACGCCGCCGCGCCGAGTATCGAGTCGGCGAGCGCCACGCCGTCCCAGCCGAGGACCGTGAGCCGGACGCGTCCCGCGGAGCCGCGGGTGGGCGTGATCACGTACGCGGTGCCCGCTTCGACGGCGAGCTCCCAGCGATTGGGCTCGCCGACGAGGAGCTCGCCCACGCGGGCCCGCTCGCCGCCAGGTGCGAGGAAGCGCCGGTGCGCCTTCACCTTGCGGTCGCCGGGCCCCAGCGTCTCCAGCCGGATCGTGGCGAGGCCAACCTGCGCGGAGAAGCCCTGCAGCCGGATCGCCATCGCGGCGTTGCGCTCCGCGTCCCAGACATGCACGGCGGCCTGCCCCGAGGCGCCGGCGTCCACGCGCGTGATCGGCTCCTCGTCGAGGCGACCGAGCTCGAAGATCGGGCGCTTGAGGGTGCCGGGGGTCGCCGTCAGCCGATAGCGGCAGCCGGCCACCTGGGTGAAGCGCATGGTGACGGCCTTGCCGGCCACCGGGATGTTGAAGCGCTTGGCCGCGCCACTGGCCTTCAACTGGGCTGTAGCGGGGGCTGCCACGGCCTGCGGCCCCCACAGGGCGAGGAGTGCCGCGAGGACGGTGAAGGCGAGCGTGGGCAGGCTCGGGCGCGTCGGGTACGGTGCCCGCCCATGGCTGAAACGACACCCACGGACGAGACCCCCACTGCTCCGACGCCGGTTGTTCATGCGCTCCTCGTCTGCCGCTCGGTCCAAGCCAACGATCGCGGCGAAGTCTCCATTCAGAACGTCGTGGAAGTCGCTCCGGTCGACTCTCTTCCGGGAGATGCCGGTCCGCTCACGTTTGTGGCGCTCGTCCGCAATCTTCCGCCGGGCCCCGGGGAAGGCGCCTTCCTCTTGCACGCGCCCGACAACGAGAACAAGGGAGGCCGCCTCCCGCTCCGCATGGACGTACCCGCAGGCTTCCAGGACCGGCAGGTGGCCCTGCATGTCACGCTGCCGAGCGTCCCCGTCCAGGCCGGCGGCTGGTATGAGCTGTACTTCGAGTGGGAAGGGATCGCGCTCGCCGCCAACCGGTTCGCGGTGGGCGTCAAGGGCTGACCCCGCTGAAGCGGCCCTTGGCATCCTGGTGAACGCGCGCCTGGGCGACGTCCGGATCGTGCGTGAAGAACACCGACCCCTCGCGCGCCAGTAGATCTTCCAGCAGACCGCGCTTCTCGTCGATCAGCAGCTCGGGGAACCGGTCGTAGCCCATGCTGATCGGGACGTGCATCCACGGCCGCCCCGGAATCAGGTCGCTGACGAAGACCACGGGGCCTTCGTCCGTGGCGACCTCGGTCAGCAGGAGGCCCGGCGTGTGGCCATCGCTGTAGTGAAAGCGATAGCCCGCGCCCAAGACGGCGGAGTCCTCTCCGTCGACGATCTCCAGCCGGCCCGTGGCTTCGAGCAGCTCAGGCAGGCCGGGGATGAACGACGCCCGGTCGCGGGGGTGCGGCGCCTTCGAGCGGGCGAAGGCATCCTTGCCCACCACGAACTGGGCCTTCGGGAAGAGCAGGCGGTTGGCCGCGCCCTCCTCCCAGGCGGCGAGGAGTCCCCCCGCGTGGTCGAAGTGCATGTGGGAGAGAACCACCACGTCGATGTCCGCATCACTCAGGCCGATGGCAGCCAGACTCGCGAGCAGCACGTGCTCGTCCTCGACGACGCCGTAGCGCGCCCGCAGCTTCGGCTCGAAGAACGCTCCGATGCCCGTCTCGAACAGGATCTTGCGCCCGTCGTCGTCGACCAGCATGGCGCGGCACGCCAGCGGCACCCGTCCCTCCTCGTCCGGCGGCAGCCAGCGGGACCAGACCGCTCGCGGGCAGTTGCCGAACATGGAGCCGCCATCGAGCTTCTGACTGTTGCCAAGCAGGGGCGTGATCTGACGGCTCATCGCGTTCTCCCAGTCTGCATGGTGGCCGCGGAGCCGCCGAGTTCATAGGGTGTGCCCCCATGCGACCGCGCCTTCACAACCTGATCTTCGTGTTCATGGCCCTCGGCGTCGTCGTCGGGTTGCTCCTCTCCCGCTTCGGGGACCCGACCGCGGGCTGGTACGAGACGAGCATCCAATGGCTCGACTTCTTCGGCAAGACCGTGTTCGTCGGCCTGCTGAAGATGATCATCGCGCCACTCATCCTCGCGAGCATCGTGGCCGGCGTCACGAGCATCCCCTCGTTCAAGGACGCGGGACGGATCGGCTTTCGGACGCTGGGCTATTACATCGGGACCACCACGATCGCCGTCGGGATCGGGCTCGTGTTCGTCCTCGTCATCCAACCGGGCAACCGAGGGGGCGCGGAGAGCATGCGCGCCAAGCGCATGTCCCAGCTCGTCGAGCGGCGCGCCGAGTTCGAGAAGGAGACAGGGCTCTCCGCCAAGGCGGCGGAGGCGCAGTACCTGAACTGGTTGGTGGTGCGCGAAGGCGAGGGCCAGAGCGGCAAGTACAGCCGGGTGGTCGCCAAGCGGGACCGGACGACGTTCGAGATGTTTGTCGATGACATCGTCAAGCCGCTGCTCGACAACCCGTTCCATGCCCTGAGCCAGCGCAACAGCCTGGGGATCATCTTCTTCGCCCTGTTGCTTGGCTTGGCCATCGCCTCCCTGGGCGCGCCTGCCAGACCGGTCGCTGAGTTCTTCCAGGCCATGAACGTGGTGATCTTGAAGATCACGGGCTGGCTGATGGCGATCTCCCCCTTCGCGGTCTTCTGCTTGATGAGCTCCATCATCGCGACGCACGGACCCGAAGTGTTCGAGTCCCTCGGCTGGTATTGCGGCACGGTCATCGGCGGGAACGTGGTGCACGTAGGGGTGCTGCTCACGATCTGCGCGGTCGTCGGGCGCATGAACCCGCTGCGGTTCCTGCGCGGCATTCGCGAGGCATGGGCCGTGGCGTTCGCGACCCGCTCGAGCGCCGCGACGCTGCCCGTGACCGTGCGCTGCCTCATCCAGAACCTCGGCGTCTCGCCGAAGGTCGCAAACTTCACCGTGCCGATCGGCGCGACCGTGAACATGGACGGCACCGCGCTCTATGAAGGCGTCGCGGTCATCTTCCTGATTCAGATCTACGGTGGCATGGACGACGTCGGCATCAGTCTCGCGATGGGCGCGATCCTCATCATCTTCATCACCGCCGTCTTGGCCTCCGTCGGTGCGGCCGCCGTGCCCGACGCGGGCCTCGTCACCATGGTGCTCGTCGCCACCGCCGTGCACCTGCCCGTCTACTACCTCCCGTTCATCTTCGCCGTCGACGCCTTCCTCGACATGTTCCGAACCTCCACGAATGTCATGGGCGACGCCGTCGGAGCGGTCATCGTGGACCGCTACGAGGCCCCAGCGCCCCCGTCCGTGCCGGCAGAAGCCAGCGAATAGGGCCACCGGCCCAGATCGGCCGAAATCACCGGCTGCGCGGGGCCGTCTCCCGGGTACGGCACCCCTTGTGCGTACACTAGGTGCGCTCAGGCTGATCCGGCCACCGGGCGCTTCCGACTTGTAGGAGAGCGTGGATCATGCAAAAGCACCTCATGTACGTCGTGGCACTGGGCATCGCGCTCATCCTGTCGACTTCAGCCGCGGAAGCCCGCGGCGGCTCGCGCAGCGGCGCCCGCAGCGGCGGTAGCAGCGCCCGCAGCGGCGGCGCGCGCAGCGCAAGCCCCCGGAGCGCCGCCCCGCGCCGCAGCTTCTCCTCCCGCGCACCCATCCGCGCCCCCTCGCGCTCGAGCTCGCGCGGCGTGGGTATCTCGCGCCAGAGCCCCAGTAGAAGCCGTTCGCGGGCCCCCAGCCAAGGCCAGCCGTTCGGCATCAGCCGGGCCCCCGCGCGCCAGGCTCCGACCCGCCCCTCCAGCGCTCGGCGCCCCAGCACCACGGCGTCCCGGGGCCGCAGCCCCCGTACCCCCACCCGCCAGGCCCCGTTCCGGCGCAGCGGCGCGAGTGCCGCGCAGCGCCAGGCAGCCCTGAACCGCCTGCGCACCCAGCCGGGCGCCCGCAGCCGCGCCGCGACGAGCAATCGTGTCGGCAGCACACGCGCTCCTTCGGGTGTCTCCAGTCGGGGACGCGCGACGTCCACTCGAGGCGTCACCGCCGCGCGCACGACCACGCGCTCTCGAAGCGCCGCGTTCGGCAGTCGTTCGTCCGGTCGTACCGTCACGGGCAGCCGGGCCCTCGCTGGGACCAGGGCCGTCGCTGGGACCAGGGCCGTCGCCAGGACCCGCCAAGGCACGACCCGCGCTACGGCCAGCAGCCGCTTCGGCGCCCGCAGCGTCGCAGGCCGCCGCAGCGGTGGCACACGCGCCATCGCCGGGACCCGCGTGGGCAGCACCCGCGCCGTGGTCGGTTCCCGCCGCAGTGGCAACCTCGTCGGCGGCGGCGTTCGGAGCCGTCCGGGGACGCGCAGCGGTCGCGTCGGCCGGGCTTACCACATCGGCCATGGCGCTCACCACCACGGCCACTACTACGCCTGGCACCACCACCATCACGGGTACGGCTTCGGCTACGGCTACGGCTACGGCTACCCCTACTGGAACATCTACCCGCGCTACGGCCTCTACTTCGGCTTCGGCCTCTCCTACTACGGCCCGCGCTATCGCACGGTGTTCGTGAATGCCCAGCCCTACTACGGTGCCGGTGAGGTCATCGAAGAGGTGATCTACGAGGAGGCCCCTGTCCAGGAGCAGCCGCTCGAGGCCCAGCCCCCCAGCGTGGATGAGTTCCCGCCCGCGCAGCCGGTCGCGCCCACGAAGCCGGCCGCCCCGCAGTCCGACGCGCCGACGTCCGAAGGGGCGGAGGGCGCAGCCGAGGCTCCCCGCAAGCCGCACCCGGACTTCGAACCGTCGGTCCAGGCCTTCCTGGGTGGCGACCACGAAGGCGCCCTCGCGCACCTGGATCGTGTCGTCAAGGACGAGCCCGACAACGGCGAAGCCTGGCTTGCGGTCATGCACGCCAACTTCGCACTGGGCCGCTACGGTCCGGCCGGGAACGCACTCGCGAAGGCGGGCGCCCTCCAGGCCTTCCCCCGCGGCTACCGCTTCGACCCGCGTCCCCTCTACGCCAAGCAGGCTGGCTCCTTCGATCGGTACGTGAAGGCGCTGAACGACCACCTCGCGAAGAACCCGAAGGACGCGGACGCCCAGCTCGTGCGCGCCTACCTGTTCGTGACGCTGGGTGAACGCCACGCCGCCCGCGACGCCATCGATCGCGTCCTCGAGATCCGCCCCGCGGACGAAACCGCCCCGGCGCTGGCCTTGGCGCTCCTCCCGCCCCCCGCCCCGCCCGTCCAGGCAGGCCCGGCCGCGGCACCCGGCGCAACGAAGTAGCCCCCGGGCTAGGCCCGGATGTTGCGTGAAGCGTGCGCCGCCTGGCGAGAGATCCGCCCAGGGCGCGGCTCGGCGGGCGAGGGCCAGCGCTACTCGAGGCAACACCCGGACCAGGCTCCTGCGCGCAGGGGGGTCAGCCCGCTGCGCGAGTTCGCCTCTCGGCCGCCCCTTTGGGATAGCCTGCGCCGTCCAGGAGGCGCGCATGGCCGGAATCTACGACTCGGTGCTCGAAGCCATCGGCAACACGCCGCTGGTGAGGCTCAGGACCATCGGCAAGAGCACGGGGTGCGAGATCCTCGTGAAGTGCGAGCACCTCAACGCGGGCGGCTCCGTGAAGGACCGCATCGGCCGCCGCATGATCGAGGAGGCCGAGAAGGCCGGCCGCATCAAGCCGGGTGACACGCTCATCGAGCCGACGAGCGGCAACACCGGCATCGGCATGGCACTCGCGGCCGCCATCAAGGGCTATCGCATGATCATCACGATGCCCGAGAAGATGAGCCGCGAGAAGCAGATCACCCTCGAGGCCCTCGGCGCGGAGATCATCCGCACACCCACAGAAGCTGCGTGGGACGCTCCCGAGAGCCACATCGGCGTCGCGCAGCGGCTCCAGCAGATCCTGCCGAATGCGCACATCCTCGACCAGTACGGCAACCCCGACAATCCGATGGCTCACTACGAGGGCACCGGGCAAGAGATCCTCGACCAGACCGGCGGGCAGCTCGACTACCTCGTCTTGACCGCAGGTACGGGCGGCACGATCAGCGGCGCCGCGCGACGCATCAAGGAAGCTCTGCCGAACGTGAAGATCATCGGCGTCGACCCGGAGGGCTCGATCCTCGCGGGCCCCGGCCCGATCGGCAGCTACAAGGTCGAGGGCATCGGCTACGACTTCATCCCCGACGTCCTCGACGGCGGCCTGATCGACGAGTGGATCAAGTCCAACGACCGCGACAGCTTCTTGATGGCCCGCCGCCTGATCCGCCAGGAGGGCCTCTTGGTCGGCGGATCGTCGGGGTCGGCTGCCTGGGCCGCGCTCGAAGTCGCCAAGAAGTACGGCCCCGACAAGCGCATCGTCACGATGATGTGCGACTCGGTCCGCAACTACATGACGAAGTTCCTCGACGACGCCTGGATGCGTGAGAACGGCTTCACCGAGAGTCTCTGGGAGACCAACACCCTCGGTGAGCTGCTGCGCTCGCTTCCGCCGCGCGAGTTGATCACGGCCGACAGTGCGGACCGCGTCGGCGAGACGATCGCCACGCTCAAGGATCGCGGCATCAGCCAGGTGCCCGTCCTCGACGAGGGCAAGCTCGCGGGCATCGTGACGGAGTCCGACCTCCTGCGCACGCTCGTCGATGGGCGTGCAACCGCTGAGAGCACGGTCGCCGAGGTCATGTTCCGGAACGTCGAGACCGTCCATGTCGATGCCGACGCCGGCTGCCTCACGGCGCTCTTCGCCCGCAACCTCGTCGCGATCGTCGTCGATGACGGGGGCCGCGTCGTCGGCCTGGTCAGCCCGATGGATCTCGTAGAGCACCTGACGCGCGCCACAGGCGCTCAGAGGCACTAGACGTCTTCGACCAGGACCCGGTAGAAACGCCGCACGACCGCGATCTGGCCCGCGTGCCAGCTGTCGTGGCGGATGACCATCGCAAGGTACTCAGGCAGCGGCATGCTGTGGTTGCCCTCGCCCGCAAGCACCGCGGGCGTCAGCGCGGCAATCGCCGCACGCAGCCGCGCTTGGACTTCGCCCAGCGCGGCAAGCTCGTCGGCGTAGCTCGCGGCGGGGCTGTAGCCCTCGACCGGTTCCACGGCCGGGTCGACGGCACGTTGAATGTGGCCGGCGTACTCCGCCTTGTTCGCGGCCAAGTGCGCAACGTGCCAGTGGATCGTGCCCGGCGCAGGCCAGCCCGCCTCGCCCTCGACCTCGGCGTAGGCCTCCGCCTGCCAGGTGGCCTCGTCCTCGCCCACACCGGCCAACACAACAGACACGGACTCCCACGCGTGGCCCCAGGCATCGTCGAGTTGCCCCAGGAGGATCTCGATCGAGTTCATGGGGGATCCCCGGACGCGGCGGCGGGCACGGTCGCGGGCGTCGCGAGAGCGCTAGTTGGAGCGGTGGTCCTTGTGGCACGCCTCGCACTGGGCGGCCACGATGCCGATCGCCTTCTTGGCCTTGTCGGCCTTGCGGAACGCGAGCGCCTTGGCCAGGCCCTTGCCCGCCTCGCGGAAGTCCGCGCAGTGCTGCTTCCACTTCTTGAGGCCGGCTGCGTCGTCGGCGCCGCGGGGCGGCGACTTCGCCATGAGGATGTTGCCAGCCTCTGCGACGATCTGGGCGCGGTGACGGGCGAGCTTCCACGCAGCCTTGTCGCCGCCATTGGCGTCGCAGAAGGTCTTGATCATGCCGAACAAGCCGTGCTGCTCGTGGTTGACCGCGTTCATGATGTTGCCGATACCGGCCACGGGGGCAGGGGCTGCTGTATCGCCTTCGGCGACGGCAACCGGGCCGCTGTCGGTCGCAATAGCGACGGCAACGCCGGCGATGAGGGCAAGAAACGCGATGCCCGCGAGGGCAAGACCGAAGCGAGTGGACATCGTGCGCATGGCATAACTCCGAAGTGCGGAAGGAAGGGCGCCCCGCCGAACGGGGTCACGCAAGCATCGGTGCCACTGGGAGGATTGTCTAGCGTGTTGCCAACAAAGATTTTGGCCCGCAATGTCCCCCCTGGAGGCACATTGGGGGCATCGCACGGAGGCGAATCGGACGACCATGGCCAGGCGCAAGAGCCACAAGAAGCGCGGGATGCCCGCCACAGCCAAGCCCGTGAACCGGGTCGAGGCGCTCGGCTCGGCGCCGACGCCCCCCGCCGCAGCGCGCGAGGCCCCAACAGACCGCCTCGCGTGGCGGAGCCGCATGCTGGACCTCCTCGAGGACGTCCGCGCCTGGGGCCGACTGCACTACGCCGCGGCCCTCGATGCCTACCTGCGGGAGCGCTTCGGCGAGCCGGATGCGCTCGAGCACGCCAATGACCTCCCGGGCGCGACGGATGACTTCGTGTGCGCGCCAGGCTCGGCCGGCGACGGTGCCTCGATCCTGCAGGTCTACTGCCAGCAGACAAGCCACACCGCGGAGGCCAGCGTGAGCGGTCAGGCGCCGACCAGCGAGGAGCTGTCGCAGGTCGCCCGCTGGGATCGCGAGCGACGCCGTGGGGTGTTCATCCTCCAGCGCGCCCAGCGCGACCGACTCTCGCTCTGGGACCCCTTGGAGGGCGCGCCGCTCACCCTGCACCTCCTGTGCAAACAGTCCGCTGCCGGGGCCGAGGCGCTGGTGCGCGGCACCGTGGTCACGGCGGCGTACCAGCCGTGGATGGCGCGTCTCGTCGCCGTGAGCACGGAGTTCTTCTCGGATCCTCAAGCCGTACAGCTCTTCCGCGA
>JAJDEM010000227.1 GCA_029259795.1 Planctomycetota bacterium | reverse complement strand
CCCTGCGCATCGGACTCGTCCACCGCGTCGTGCCGCTGGATGGCCTCGACGCGGCCGTCGATGCCGTGGTGAGTGATCTCCTCGCGTGCGCGCCGGAGGGCATCGCAGGCGCGAAGCGCCTTGTCCACGATTTGCTCGACGCCGATGTCGAGGAGGCCGCGCGGCTCGCGCGCGACGCCATCACCGACGCCCGCGCTTCGAGCGACGGTCGCGAGGGGCTCTCGGCCTTCCTCGAGAAGCGCAAGCCGCGGTGGCTCTCATGAACGACGTCACCCTCAAGAAGGTCCTGATCGCCAACCGCGGTGAGATCGCGATCCGCGTCATTCGTTCGTGCCGCGTCCTGGGGATCGCCACGGTCGCTGTCTACAGCGAGGTGGATGCCGACCAGCGTCATGTGCGGGAGGCCGACGAGGCGGTGTGCATCGGCCCCGCGGAAGCCCGCGCGAGTTACCTGAATGTCGAAGCGGTCGTGCAGGCTGCTGTCGACACGGGCGCGGACTCGGTCCACCCCGGCTACGGCTTCCTCTCGGAGAACGCCGCGTTCGCGCGGGCGTGCGCCGAGGCCGGCCTGGTGTTTATCGGGCCGCCCGCCGCGGTGCTCGACGACGCGGCCGACAAGCTGGTGGTGAAGCGCCACGTGGCCGCCGCTGGCGTGCCGGTCATCCCCGGTCCGCTCGAGCCGGTGTCCGAGGACCTGGCCGTGCTCACCGCAGCCGCGGAAGCCACGGGCTACCCGCTGCTGCTCAAGGCCTCGGCCGGCGGCGGCGGCAAGGGCATGCGTCGCGTCGAGACGCCCGACGGGCTGCAGGCGGCCGCGGAGGGCGCGCGGCGTGAAGCCGGGGGCGCCTTCGGCAACACCGAGCTCTACCTCGAGCGCATCATCGCCCCCGCGCGCCATGTCGAGGTGCAGGTGGTGTGCGACGCCGACGGCTCCGCGCGCACCTACGGCTGCCGCGACTGCTCCATGCAGCGGCGCCATCAGAAGGTGCTCGAGGAGTCACCGGTCCCCGGCCTCGCAACCGAAGCCATCGAAGAGGCCGCGCGCAAGGCCGCGAGTGCCCTTGGCTATCGCAACGCCGGCACGGTCGAGATGTTGGTCGAGCCCGATGGCACCTTCTGGTTTCTGGAACTCAACTGCCGCCTGCAGGTGGAGCATCCGGTCACGGAGCTCGTCTATGGCGTCGACCTCGTAGCCCTGCAGCTCGCGGTGGCGAGCGGCCGTGTGTTCAAGACGCCGCATGAGCTGGGCGCGGCGCGCGGCCACGCGATCGAGGCTCGCATCTACGCCGAGGATCCCGCGACCGGCTTCCTGCCCTCGCCTGGCACGCTGCTGCACCTCGTTCCGCCGGAGGGCCCTGGCATTCGCGTCGACGCCGCGTGGTTTGGCGGCATGGTCGTCTCGCCGCACTACGACCCGCTGCTCGCGAAGGTCATCGCCCATGGCGAGACGCGCGACGAAGCGTTGGCGCGCCTGGATCGCGCGCTGGCCGACACCGTGGTCCTGGGCGTGCGTACCAACATCGCCTTCCTGCGAACCCTGCTCGCCGATCACGACTTTCGCCACGCCGTCCTGCGTACCGACGCCATCGACGCACGCCTGGAGGAACTCACCGCCCTACCGCCGCTCGCCGACGAGGTCGTGCTCGCAGCCGTGGCCGACGAGCTGCTCGCCGGGGGCGCGCGCACCGCGCTCGCGGGCGACGGGGTCGCGGTGGTGAGCCCGACCCCCTGGTCCTCGCTGGGCGGATTCCGGATGGGGGAGGGCGCCCGATGAGTCGCGCCATCCAACGCCACTACCGCGCCGGCGAACGCCTCCTGGAGGCCGTCTTGCGCGTCGACGACGGGCGACTGCTCGGCACGGTCGGGGAAGACGACAGCGTCCGCGACATCGCCGCGGCGGCGCAGCGCACGGGCCCGCACAGCATCCGCCTCGCGCTCGGCGATCGTGTCGTCCGCGCCAGTGTCGTACGCGACCGCGACGCGGTCTGGGTTGCCATCGAAGGACGGACCTTCAAGCTCGCCCTCGAAGAGCCCGGCGCCCGGGCCGCCGCGCACGGGAGTGACGAAGCGTTCGCCGTGAGTCCGATGACAGGCACGCTCGCCAAACTCTCCGTCGCCGTCGGCGACGAGGTGGCCCAAGGTGGCGAACTGTTCGTCGTCGAGGCCATGAAGATGGAATACGTCGTGAAGGCACCGCGCGCGGTAACCGTCGCGGAGGTACGCGGTGCGGTCGGCGAGCAGGTCGAGCAGGACGGCGTGGTCGTCCGCTACGCAGACGAACAGACGCCCGAGGAGGGCGCGTGAGTCGCGTCTTCCCCGCCACGGTACGCATCACGGAGGTCGGTCCGCGCGACGGACTGCAGAACGAGGAACAGCTCGTTCCGACCGAGGCGAAGGCCACGTTCGTCCGCGGACTCATCGCGGCCGGGCTGCGCGAGATCGAGATCACCTCGTTCGTGCGTCCGGATCGTGTGCCGCAGCTCGCTGACGCCGAGGACCTCTGTGCCTTGCTCGGGCCCGCGCCCGAGGGTGTGCGCTACACAGCCCTCGTACCCAATACGCGGGGTCTGCACCGCGCGCTTGCGACGGGCATCATCCAGCGGATCGCCGTCTTCACGGCCTCGTCGGAGACCTTCAATCAGCGCAACGTCAACGCGTCGATCGCGGAGTCCATCAAGCGCTTCGTGCCCGTCGTCGAGGAGGCCCGTGCCGAGGGCCTCGCCGTGCGTGGCTACGTCAGCACGGCCATGGGCTGTCCCTACGAGGGCGCGGTCGCTCCGGCCAAGGTCCTGGAGGTCGTGAAGGAACTCGACGCGCTCGGCTGCGAGGACATCAGTATCGGCGACACGATTGGCGCGGGGACCCCGGCCGACGTGGCCCGTGTGCTTGATCTCGTCTTGGCGGAGGTGGCTTCCGAGCGGATCACGCTCCACTTGCACGACACGCGCGGCATGGCGGCGGTCAACGCGCTCGAGGGCCTGCTGCGCGGCGTGGCGTCCTTCGATGCGAGTGCGGGGGGCCTTGGCGGCTGCCCGTTCGCGCCCGGCGCGGCGGGCAACCTCGCCAGCGAGGACCTCGTCTACCTGCTCGACGGCCTCGGCCTCGAGCATGGCGTGGACTTGGAGCGTCTGCGTGATGCGTCCGCCGGCATCGAGCCGCACCTCGGCCACGACCTTGCGAGCCGGGTCTACCAAGCACCTGCCTGGGGCTGCGACGAAGACGACGACTGTGGCCAAGACGACCCGGGCGACGAGAGCGATGCCTGAGTCCGGCTACGGCCAACAGGAGCAGATGGAAGACCCCTCCATGGAGGGCACGCTGCGCGCGCAGGCCGAGATGATCTGGCCGCTCGAGCAGCCCGTGCTCGAGCGACTGGGCTTCGGCTCGTTTGAGACCCTTGCCGACCTTGGCTGCGGGACGGGGCAGTTTGCGGGTCGGGCGGCTGGGGCGTGGCCCGCGCTTCGGATCCACGGCCTGGATCTGTTCGATCGCCATGTCGAGCTTGCGCGCGAACTCTGGCCCGCGAGCGAGGTGCCCGGCGTCTCCTTCGAGCAGGGGGACGCGCGTGCCACCCCCTGGGAGGACGGCAGCTTCGATGCCGTCTCCATTCGCCATGTCCTGCATGCGCTACCCGACGCCGACGCGGTGCTCGCCGAGGCGCAGCGCCTCCTGAAGCCTGGCGGCCTGGTCTACGTCCTCGACGAGGACTACGCGGGGTTGTTGTTCGACGCGCCCGGCGAACCGGCCCGTCGCTTGTTCCACGACGCGCGCCCCGCGCTCGCCAAGCACGGCACGGATCTCTTCCGCGGGCGGGAGACCTTCCGCGACTTGCGCGCGGCCGGGTTCACGGATGTGCGTGTGGACCCGATCGTGGTCGACACGGTGAACACCGAGCGCGAGCCGTTCGCGCGCATGATGACCTTCTGGCGCGATGGCTACGCGGAGTTCATCGCCGAGGCCGCGGGGCTCGACCCGCGTGACGTGTTCGCTCGCTTCGACGCCCTGATCGAGACGCTGCTCGACGCGGAGCGCTACAGCTGCTGGCTGCTCTTCGCCGTCTCCGGGCGGCGCCCTGCGTAGCAGCCTTGGATCCCGTTCACCGCTCGTCTTCCGCGCTGAGGCGCGGACCGGCGTAGAGCAACAGAAGCAGCGCACCGAACGCGAAGGTGAACGCGCACGCGGTGACGGTGCCGCCGGGCAAGCGCAACGCCAGCACGACCCGTTCGACGCAGGTCCACGGCCGCGTCAGGACGTCCCAGGAGTTGAGCCGCACCACGCGCCCGAGCCAGATGCCCGTCCCGGTCAGCAGCAGCATCATGCAGACGAACGTCCAGCCGGCTGCGGGGCCGACGCGCTCCTCGACGAGGCGATGGATGCGCCCCAAGGCGAAGAGGCCCAGGGCGAGCGCCGGAAGCGCGAAGCTGAGGATCAGGAGCGTGTCGAGCGGCAGGAGCGGCATGCTCGACGACCGCAGGTGGACGACGTCGGAGAGGATGTAGGGCGCGTTGGGCAGGAACAACGCCCAGAGGGCCACGGGGAGGATCAGGAGGCCGCGGCCCGAGCGGACGCGCGCCGCCAAGGCGTCGATGCCCAGGGCGAGCAGGTAGGGGATCCACGCCAGAAGCAGGTTCCAGGGCAGGAACACGAACCGTAGCGACTCGCTGAGGGCCACGCGCACGCACAGGAGGCTGCAGGCAAGCACGCTGGCGAGGAAGAGCAGACGGGTCACGAGCCTTTGACGCCGCTGTTCTTCGAACCGTCCCATCGCGCAGGCCTCCCCTGCTTCTGGGATCGGCTCGCGAAGGGGGTGCGCTGCAACGATCCCGCAAAAGGGGCGCGCGGCGTGGACCCTTAACGATTTCCCTCTTGCTGGGCAATGACCTCGTCGAGCCAGCGGAGCAGGCGGTGCTCCACGACCACACGGGGCATGCCCAGGATCTCTCGGCAGGCGCGATCCACGTCCTTGGTCTTGTGGTGGAGTTTCAGGAACTCGCCGGCCAGCCCGTCGTGGCCCTCGATGAGGTAGATCGAGAACGCGTAGGCCACGAGGGCATCCCGCGCGTTGAAGGTGTCCGTGCCCTTGCCAAGGAGCAGCTGCAGCCCGGCCGGAGCCTTGCGCAGATGGGTGCGTGCCTGCGCGAGCCACTTGGCTGCGGTATCCGGCACGTGGCGGTCCTTGGTGCTGCCTGCGTACGAACCCGAAACGTTGATCGAGTAGCGCGTGCCCGTGATTTTCCACGCGAGGTAGCGGGAGATGCCCTCGGAGTGCCAGGCGCGCGGCGTCTCGCTCTTGAGGAACGTGTCCGAGAGCATCACGTTCAGGACCTCGTTCACGGCGAGGTCGGCTTGGGCCTTGGCGAGGATCGCGCGGACGAGGAGGGTCTGGCCGTCCGCGTAGACGAGGTCGAGCTTGTCCTTCATCGCCAGGGTCGGGTTCTCGACGATCGGGAAGCCAGCGAGGAACGTCGCGCGCTCGCCCTTCTTCGAGAAGAGATAGAACGTGAGTCCCGAGCGCCAAGCCGGGGCGGTCCGCAGGGCTTGCTCGAACAACGTGCCTGCGGCTTCGCAGGCCTTGGCGACGGCGGCGAGGTGTTCAGCCGTGGCGGTCCCTGCCACACGCCCGTGGGTGGTCGCAGCCGCCTCGACCCAGGGGAGTTTGATCTTGCCCTCGAGCTTGGTAGCGGCCGATGCGGTCGTCTCCGCCTTCTTCGCAGCGGCGAGGGCCGTGTCGAGGCCGGCGCGTCCATCGAGAGTGCGCGCCGTCTCACCCATGACCCAGAGGCCGTCCCGCTCGACCTCGCCCAGGGCTTCGCGTACCGCGAGGCTCGTGCCGTGGTGCTGGCGGAGCCAGTCCGCCGTGGCTGCCATCTCCTTCACCAGGCCACGTGCCCTCGTGGCATCGAAGTAGCGCTGCGCGAGCACGCGCTGGCGCTCGGTCAGGCCCTCGCGCTCGGGAAAGCGGCTGGCGAGTGCCTGCAGCGTGCTCATCGCCCAGAGGAGGTCGGTGATCGACTCCGCCTGCGCGCAGAGGGCCTCGACGCCGTCCCAGTGGGCCCCGAGCGTTGCGGCCAGCCGCGTCTGCGCCTCTTCGAGGCCGCCCTTGGCGAGGTTCCGCGGCCGCTTGTACTTCGGGTTGCGCACCCAACCGCCCGCGTCGTCGCGCTTGTACTTGAGCCGCTTGCGCGCGGCCTCATCGCCCGCGTCGAACTCGAGCAACTGCTCGAGGATCTCGTCTCGAGTCCCGTAGAGCTTCTTCTTCTGGCACCAGGCCGCGAGCGCTGAGAGCTTCGCCGCCGTGGTCGGCTGGAGGGCCTCTGCCTGCGCGGCAAGGGTGGGCTTGGCCTCGTCCTCCTCGGCCCTCGCCGCGGGGGCCCAGACGGCCGCAAGCACCAAGCCGCCGAGTAGCAGCGCGAGGCGGCTCATGCGTCGGTTTCCAGAAGCGTCTCGAAGGCCGCCCGATGGTGCGCGGGAATCGGGGTGCTCTCCCAGGCGTCCATGTCGACGGCCACCTGGATGTTGCGCACCCGGAAGGCCACCTCGCCGTCGCTCGAGCGACGGCCCTCGTAGCGAAACTCCACCGAGCTGGTCCCCAGGCGGCCGATTGCGACGGACATCTCGAGGGTCTCGCCGTAGGCCACCGGGCTCACGAAGTCGGCCTCGCTCTTCACGGTGGGGTAGCCGACCTTCTCCTTCTGGAGTGCGTCCGGGTAGCTGACGCCCACCACGGCGAGGAACATCTCCTCCATGGCGATGTGGCAGAAGTGCAGGAACTGGGGGTAGTAGACGATTCGCGCGTAGTCGATGGACCCGTACCGGACGGGCAGGCTGAACGTGAAGGCCATGGGGACGAATCCACCTCTCGACTCAGAAGCTCTCTCTCGGCAGCATACCGGGCCCGCCCTCGCAGCGGATAGCCCCGGAGATCTGATGGCCGACGATCCGCGCACTCTCGCCGATGCCCACTGGAAGGCCGTGCGCAAGGGCCAGCGGGCGTCCGCCACGACCCATCTGGCCGCGCTGCGCCGGCTGGGCAGCTCCGAGTCCGCGGGCCCGGAAGCGCGCCACGCCTTGGCCGGGGCCCTGGCGCGCGCCCACTGGGACGCGGGTCGTTGCAGCGAGGACGCGGTCGCCCGCGACCTGCTTGATGAGCTGCGAGCCTACTGCCGCGGACCCGCGACCGATGAGCCACAGCGCTTCGAGCTGGCGAAGGCCCTGAGCACCGCCCACTGGGACACCGTGCGCTACGGCGACGCGCCGCGAGCCGATCGCATCCTCGGTGAGCTGCGCACGCTGGCGAAGCGCGGGGAGGCAACCGAAGGCCAACGGCAAGCGCTCGCCGAAGCCCTGGCCAACCAGGTGCGCCACCACGCGCGTCCCCAGGGTGAGGTGACGCGGGCCGAGGGGCCCCTGGCCGACCTGCGCCGCCTTGCGGACCGACCGCACGCGCCCGAGAATCAGCGCGACGCCCTCGCGCGCGCGCTGCTCGACCTCCACAGGCACCGTGAGGGGGAGGGGCGAGTGCCTGAGCTTCGAGCCCTGGCCGCCCGGCCCGAGGCCACCCCGGCCCAGCACCTGGCGTACGTCGAGGCGCTGCAGGACGCCCCGTGGCAGGCAGGTCTGTTCGGCCATCGGGGGCGGCAAGACGCGTTGCTCGCCGGGGTGAAGCAGGCTGAGCAGGCCGCGCGCGGAGGCAAGCGTCCCATGACGTTGCTCGGCGATGCGCTGGTTCGCATGCACGCGAAGGTCCGTCGCGCACAGGACGACTCGTTTGCCGACCTCCTCCTGGATCGCTTGCGTGTACTTGCCGTGCGGACCGACGCCACGATCGAGGAGTGGCTGACGCTCGCCAATGCGCTGTGCGACGGCCTGTGGATCGCGGGCACCTTCACCAACCGCGAGCTGGCCGAGGAGTTGGTGGAGGTTCTCCACCTCGTGACGGGCCCGGTCGAGGCCTCGGTCAAGCAGCGCATCACGCTGGCGGGCCTTCTGGTCGGGGCCCATCACCGGGCGGTGCGCAACGAAGACGCCCTGGTCTCGAAAGAACTGCTGACGCTCCTGCATGCCTGGGCCGTGCGTCCCAAAGCGACCCGTGAGGAGCGCGAGGTGCTCGCGCACGGCCTGCGGCTCGCCGGCGAGCATGCCCGTGCCCGGGGTGACAAGTCCCTCTCAGGGAAGATCGAGGGCGCCCTGGCCGCACTGCCCGCCGCTGCGGACCGTAGCGGCGGCGGCTCCGCGCTGGCCGACCTGCGGGTCGCCACGACCTGAGCCCTCGCGCTGGCGCGTCCCGCGGGCTAGATTCCTCGTCCCAGACGGAGGAACGACCATGAGTGGCAGCCCCTATTGGAATCCGAAGACCGAGACGCTGCCGCGCGACCAGCTCCGCGCGCTGCAGGGCCACCGGCTCAAGTCAGCGGTCGAGCGTGCGTACCACACGAGTGCGTTCCACAAGGCGCTCTTCGACGAGGCGGGCGTTGGCCCCGGCGACATCAAGAGCGTCGACGACATCGTGCGCCTGCCCTTCACGACGCGCGACGCGTGGATGGACAATCAAGCCGCACATCCGCCCTTCGGGCAGATGTGCGCGGTCGGCGGCGACGATGCGATTCGCTACCACACCACTTCCGGGACCTCGGGGCGGACGCCCCTGCGCGTTCTCGACACCCGCACGGACTGGAAGTGGGTTTCGGAGATGTGGTGCTACGGCTTCCACGGCTTCGGCGTGCGTCCTGGGGACCGCGTGTTCTTCGCGTTCTCGTACGGGACGTTCATCGGCTTCTGGGGGGCTCACTACGGCACCGAGAAGATGGGCTGCATGGTCCTGCCGTCCGGCAACATGAACACGCCCAACCGGGTGCAGCTCATCGACGAGTTGGATGCCACGGTCGTGTGCGCGACGCCGACCTACGCGCTGCGTCTCGGCCAGGAGGCCGAGAACGCGGGCATCGATCTCGCTGGCGGCTCCGTCAAGCGCTTGATCCTCTCGGGCGAACCGGCCGGTTCGATTCCCGCGAGCAAGAAGCTCGTCGAGGAGCAGTGGGGCGCCAAGGCCGCCGACACGGCGGGCATGACCGAGATTGGAACGATCATGATGTTTGAGTGCGAGAAGCAGCCTGGCGGCACGCACATCATCGAAGACCACTTCATCGAGGAGGTCATCAACCCCGAGACCGGCGAGCCCGTGGACTACGGGGAGCAGGGCGAACGGGTCGTGACGTCCTTTGGACGCAGTGCGATCCCCCTTGTGCGCTACCGGTCGCGCGACCTCGTCCTGAAGGTCCCGCACACGGGCTGCAGCTGCGGCCGAACGTTCGACATCTACGACGGCGGCATCCGGGGTCGCGTCGACGACATGCTCCTCGTCCGCGGTACGAACGTGTATCCGCGTGCGATCGAGGCCATCGTTCGCGAGTACTCCGCCGTCGATGAGTTCCAGATCTACCTGTGGACGAAGGACGGCATCCGCGACGAGATCGCCGTGCGCTGCGAGGTCCGCGCGGGCTTCGAAGATCAGTGGAGCGGCATCGAGAAGCACCTCAAGGCCGACCTCTCGCACAATATCGAAGGCTTGGGGATCCATGTGGAGCGTGCGGAGGCCGACTCGCTGCCGCGCTTCGAGTTGAAGGCGAAGCGCGTGAAGGACGATCGCGTCGTGAAGGGAGCGAGCCGTGTCTGAAAACACCGACATCCTGGGCACCCCCCTGACGGAGGCCGAGCAGAGCCTCATGGCGGCGTATCGCACGCTCGAGGCGCTGGCTGCCGAAGAAGATCTCGCGCCGACGGCGAAGGCCAACGTGGCGGAGGCCCTGGCATCCCTGTGGCAGGTCGTGAACAACCTCGGACTGACGAGCGATCGTCCGTCGGTGTAGGGGCGGGTGGCGGCGATCGCTATCGCGCACTGCCCAGACGGGACCCGCCTACCCCGGCCTCTGCACGGAGAACGGCATCGCCGTGTCGCAGTAGAAGGTGCCGCCGAGGCGGCCGACGGCTTGGAGCTTGGCGGGGTCGGGCCGGCCGTCGAGGAGGTAGGCCTCGTCGAGGTGTAGGTGGACGATCTCGAGCAGGAAGAGATCCACGGGGCCACGGCCGACCTCGAGGTGCTCGCTGAGGACCGCCTCCATCGCGATGGCAGCCTCCTGTACGCGCGGCGGTGCGACCTTCACCGACGCCGCCTTGGTGAGCCCGGCGAGGTCGAACTCGTCGACCTGCGCGTCGGCTTCGGCGGCCGTGGCCACCATGGCCTCCGCCAGCGGTCGGTGGGGGATGTGGATGACGGCCTCACGGGTCGCAAGCAGGTTGGCCGCGGTGTCCTTGGGCTCGCCGCGCCGGCGGCCCACGCTGAGCATGACGGTCATCGGGCTCGAGGAC
This sequence comes from Planctomycetota bacterium, assembly GCA_029259795.1. GTDB lineage: Bacteria > Planctomycetota > PLA2 > PLA2 > JAEUHO01 > JAHEIK01. The sequence continues at coordinate 5,760 of JAJDEM010000227.1, read as the reverse complement.
ACGCCGCCGAAGTAGCTGAAGGGTGCCAGATTGGCTGCTCCGTCGACGCTGAGCGTGCTGGTCCAGCCGATCGGCCGCGGCAGCACACACGCCGTCATGAGTTGGTAGCTCTCCTGGGCGGACAGCGCGTGGGGGTCGATCTGCATCATGAGTCTCCAGCGGGGCGCGGCCCGGCTCGGGCACTGGGTTTGGCTTTCCGAGGCGCGCCGTAGGATACGCCCATGCAACGAGGTGCCTGCGCGTCGGGAGACTCCTACTCGGCCGACGCCGGGGCGGCCATCCTTGCGGCTGGCGGGAACGCCGTCGACGCCGCGGTGGCCGCGGGCCTCATGGCCTGCGTGACGCTGCCCACGATGACGAGCCTCGGTGGCGGCGGCATCCTGACCATGCAGGTCGATGGCCGCATCACGGTTGTCGATTGCTTCGCGACCCTGCCCGGCCTGAACGCACGGCGCCACGGCGAGCGAGAACTCGACATCGTCACGGTGAGCTTCGATGGGGTCGAACTCGACTTCCAGGTGCGGGCGCCCTCGATCGCGGTGCCCGGCACGGTCGCCGGCCTGTGGGAGGTGCACCGCCGCCACGGCAAGCTGCCTCTCGCGGAGGTGGCGGCGCCGGCCATCGAAGCCGCACGCGACGGCTACGAGGCAACCTCGAGCCAGACCGTCGCGTTCTCGCTGCTCGATGAGATCTTCCGGATGACGCCCGAGGCGTGGGCGCTCGTCTCCAACGGTGACGCCGTCGTCCAGCCGGGCGAGCGCCTGCGCTTGCCCGAGCTTGCAGACACGCTGACGGTGCTCGTCGCGGAAGGGCCCGCCGTCTTCTACGAGGGGGAGATTGCGACCGCCATCGTCGAGGCGTCCGAGGACTGGGTGACGCCCGAGGATCTCGCGGCCTACCGCCCTCACTTCCGCGAGCCGCTGCAGGGGTCCTACCGCGGCTGCTCGCTGCACTTGCCCGCCATGCCGAGCGTGACGGGCGGCGTCCTGCTTACCGGACTGCGCGCCTTGGAGGCTGGCGGTCCCTTGCCGCGTGACTTCGATGTGGCGACCTGGGGACGCATTGCGGCTGCCATGGACCACGGCGCGGCCGTACGGACCCCGGAGTACGAGGAACGCCTGTTCGAGGATGGCTGGCTGCAGGGCATGCTCGCCTCCACGCCTGGTGGCAACACGATGCACATCTCTACGGCGGACAGCGAAGGCAATCTCGTCGCCTACACGACGACGGTCGGCGAGAGCGCGGGGATGACGGCGCCGGGCACCGGTGTGATCATGAACAACTTCCTGGGCGAGGAGGACATCCTCCCTGCCGGTCCCTGGCGCGAGCCCGGTCGACGCATGATGACGTCCATGTGCCCGACGATTCTCTCCGACGGCAAGGATCGCCAACTCGCCATGGGCTCCGCCGGCAGTGCGCGGATCAAGTCCGCGCTCTTGCAGGTCATCCTCCAGGCCGTCGACAGCGACCGGAGTCCGCGGGACGCCGTGCTCGCTCCGCGCGTCCACACCGAGGACGGGACACTCTACATCGAAGGCTACGGTCGGCCGGCTGTCGAGGTCGAGGCCTTGCGCGGTCTGCGCGACGACGTCGAGGTGCTTGATGAGTGCGGCTTCTTCTTCGGCGGCGCGCAGGTCGTCGAGCGCCATGCCACGGGCTTCCGGGCGGGCGCGGATGAAGAGCGCCGCGGCTGTGCCGCGCGCGTCGTCGAGTAGCGACCGCTGGCCTGCAATCCCGGTCCGCCAAAACGAGCGCGAGCCGCGCCTCGTGAAAGGCGCGGCTCGCGAGATCTTGGTGTCGTGTGGGTGGACTAGCCACCACAGCTGGAGCAGCCACCGCCGGTGCATGCCATCATGCTGAGAGCCGTCGTGACCACGATCAATGCAAGGAAGATTCGGCGCATTGGATTATCTCCGGAGTTGTGCGAGACGGCACATGCGTGGCCGCTTGCGGGTTGGCGCGAGAGCGTACGGGAACCGCCCAGGTGCGTCATGCGGCAAATCCGCGCCGGGCGATTTGGCCGCGGAGCGGTTCAGCGTGGGCGCTAGACGAGTTGCGGGGTCTTGATGCCGTAGTCGGCGGGGTCAAGCGCCAGCGTCTCCTCGTTCTGGCCGCGATCCCGCATGATCAGCAGGATCCGGGCGTGGCCCGGGGCCGGATCCGGCTCGGGCGTGGGCTCGGCACCCGGGATGGCCTGGGGCGGCTCGGGCTCGGCGGGTTCTTCCTGGATCATCACGCGCAGGCGCGGGAGGCCGGCGAAGTGGCGCTCGAGCAGCGGGGCTCGGCCCTGGTCGTGGATCTCGAACGCGACCCCCAGCACGCGTCGCACATCCTTCCAGGTCACGGCATCTTCCAAGTAGAGGATGTCGATCTCGAGGTTGCGCAGCACCGAGCCGATGTAGCGTCGCACGCGACTGTCCAGCGCGCGGTTGAAGGGCGGTCCGTAAAACGACGGCCCGACGAGGGCGCCGGACGCGCCGCTTCGGTCGCCGCTCTCGACATCGCGCACCACGCCGGGCACGAGCCAGACATGCGGGCAGATGAGGAAGCCCGTGCCGCCGTCGGGGTTCTCGCCGCGCAGCGCCTTGAAGAGGCCCTCGAACTCGCGCCGGAACCGTCGGCGCATCACGATCTGGAACCTCCGCTCCAGTTGGAACCGGGCGTCGTCATCGTCGGCCGGCTCGCGCGGCAGGAAGCGTCGGCCCCGGTCGTCCTCGGCGGCCTGGGCCGGCTCACCCATCACGAGATCCCACGGATGCTTCGGGGGGCGGGTGTCGCGCAGAACAAGCCAGCCGCTCTCCCGCGCCACGCGGTACCAGTACGCCTCGCGGCGTTCCTCCGCGCCACCGAACTCGCGGGTGCGGGAACGCCGGATCCAGAGGGTCGGGGTGAGCGGGACCTCCGGAGGTACGGTGTCACCGCCGAGCAGTCGTCGGAAGTGCCCCGTCGTGCGTGCCGTGAGGACGATCGCGGCGAGGCTTGCCATGAGGCCGATCCACCCCGTGAACTCGAAGGGGGAGCTGGGGCGCCACGGTTCCCAGAGGCGCTGGGACTGACCCAGGACGACGACGACCGCCAAGGCCAAGACGATGGCGGTGTGGACCTGACGGAGGTAGCCCTGCACGGCGATCGTGCGGGAGCGACCGTTCTCATCGCGCCGGCAGAACAAGTAGTTCTGCTGCGGTGCGGTCTGGAGGCCACGGCCACCGAACCAGCCGATGATGAGTAGTACGGCCACGGCGATGGCGCCCGGTACGACCGCGAGCGCCACCATACCGAGGAGCCAGCCGCCGACGCCGAGCAGGTATGGCGTGCCCGAGTGCTGTCCCTTGCGGGATCGCTGGGCGAACCACTGTTGCAGGCTGACGGCGCAGAGCAGCACGGTCAGGAGCATGAGAGCCCACACGGCAACAAGACCTGCGAGGTAGAGCGTGTAGGAGACATGGACCTTGACGAGTCCAAGGCCCGACAGCGTCAGGTGGCCGAGCGCGCCGAGGCCGAGGAACAAGCCGGTAAGCCAAGCGATCGGCACGGCCAGGGAATGGTCGGCGAGCGGCCGGGCCTCGGGGGCCGGTCGGAACGCGACGGCGTAGCGCGGCGAGAGGCGCCGCAGGAGCGTGCGGCCAACGCTACGGACGACCCCGAGCAGGCGGCTGCTCAGCGGCAGCCAGCCAGCGCGCGCGGCCTGAGCCAGCACGATGACGACGAGCATCGCCGCGAAGAGCACCATGAGGTCGTAGCCGTCGTTGCGGGTGAGGGGGCCGATGGCCTCGAGCGCCGCGATGGGGCCCGCCAGCAAGATGGCCTCGCGCAGGCTCGTCCCCACGCGCCGCAGCGCGAGCGCGATTCCATGCAGGGAGAGGCTGGGGCGGGAGGCGTGCACGCCGTCCATGGCAGCCTCAGTCGGGGCCTCTGTCAAGCCACCCCGCCGCCAAGGCGGCCGAACGCCGCAGATCGGGACGGGGGCCTGGGTGCTGAGCCTTGGCAGTGTTCCTGCGCTTGTTCGGACCCCAGCGTGGCCTGGCCTGCCTCCTACGAGGTCGGCTAGGCCGGCGTCGGCAGCCCCAGGCGACCAAGCTCCTCGGCGCGGAGCTCGCGCCCGAAGGCGACGCCGAGCTTGAGGCGGCGGGTCTCGGGGTGGACGTCCACTTCCTGGACCTCCGCCGGGCCGGCCCAGAGGTCCTGGGAGTCGTCGACGACACGCATCAGGATCTCGGAGCCGTAGGCGGCGTCCAGGGCCATCACGACCTCGCCGATGGCCATGTCGGGGCGGTCCCAGCCCTGGCCGATCTCGACCTCGAGGATGGCCATGCCCCGCGTCAGGGTTCGTGTCCGCGTGACCAGGGGCTTGGAGGGCTTGCCGGGCGAGGGGTAGACGTACGCCATGTAGGCCTGCGCCTCATCGCGGCGAAGATGCGGGCGACCGGGCGCGCGCGCGCCGGTCCGATGGACCGGAGCGGCCCCCACGATGCCCTCGGCCGCGTTGACGGCGCCGACAGCAGGCAGCGGCACGCCCAGCATGCCGACTTCGTCGTCGGTGAGCGGGCTGTTGAACTGGCAGCCAACCTCGACATCCGTCTGCTCCCAGTCGCGCTTGGCGATGCGGCAGGGCGTCAGCGTGCGGTTGACGAGCGGGCCGAGCATCTCGTAGTGCAGCTCGCCAGCGAACGTGTCACCCAGGGCGCTCCGCAGCTGACGAGTCACCTGGACGAGACTCGAGAGGCGATGGACGCTGAGCGACTTGCCAGGGATGCGGACGCGCATGCCCGTGCGGCTGAGGTCGACGATGCGCCCGACGTACGGAAGGTGCTCGCCTTGCAGGCGGATCGGAAGATCACAGTCGACGCGTACGGATTGACGACGGTTGTCCTTGTCCATGCCTGGCCCTTCCACGGAGTACCGTCCTTAACGGCCGGTTCCGCCTCGGGGCTTGAGTCTGGAATCTGACCCGCGCGAGGGGCTGACAGGCTGCTGATAGGCAGAGCCCTGCTGGGCCCTGGCCGTTGGCTGCCCGCCTGCTGCAGACGCCGCCGTAGCAGTGCGCGGGCTGGGGGTTTCAGCCAGGTCCTAGTCCCGCGTGGCGGGCTGGCCGTCGGCGATGTACTTCGGGCGGTAGATCGCGAGACCATCCTTCTTCCCGGGGAAGGTGCGCTCGTCGACGATCTGGGCGGCGATGCCCGCCACGCGCGACCAGCCGAAGAGCAGGGTGTAGTAGTCCGGGTTCGTGAGGCCGGCGGCCGTCAGCAGGGAGCCCGAGATCGCGTCCACGTTGGGGTACGGGTTCGAGATCCTGGGGTTCTCCTTGAGGATCCCCGGCACGACCTCGCGCAGCGTAGTGGCCGTACGGACCAGCTCGTTGTCGGGGAAGTGCTGCTTGCCGAACGCGTACTGGATCGTGGCGCGGGGGTCTTCCTCGCGCAGCACGGCGTGACCGAAGCCGTAGACGAGACCGCCATCGGCCATGATTTCACGGACGCGCTTCTCGACGGCCTCGGCGTCGCTGACGCCGACGTCCTTCACGAACGCCAGGCACTCCTGGTTGGCGCGCCCGTGGCGCGGGCCGTAGAGCGCTGCCATGGAGGCGGCGATCGAGGAGTACATGTCCGACTTGCCCGACGCGACGGCCTTGCCGACGAACGTCGAGAGGTTCCCTCCACCGTGATCCATGTGGAGGATGTAGAAGAGGCGGAGAAGCTCGGGAAGCACCGCGTCGGCATCATCGATGCCGAGCATGTGGGCGAAGTTCTCGTGGAACGGAAG
>JAJDEM010000226.1 GCA_029259795.1 Planctomycetota bacterium | reverse complement strand
CGGCGCGTCCGATGGCGCGGTCGTTGCGACGGGAGCGCCTGTGCAGGGGCCGCCCGATGCCGACGCGACGGCAGCAACGGTCTTCCTGTACTACAGCGTCGACAACTCTGAGGGTTCGCTGCGCCGCGGGCAGCGCTTCGGAGCGCGTGTTGCGCTGCGCGCCACGGGTGCGCAGCTCAGGCTGCCCTGGTCGGCCATCATGCTCGACGCGCGCGGCGATGCCTGGGTCTACATCGACTTGGGCGACGGCCGGTATCAGCGGCATGCCGTTCGGATCGATCGACGTGATGGCGACGACGCGGTCCTCACGCATGGCCCGGCTGTCGGCACTGATGTCGCAATCACCGGCGCCGTCGAGTTGTACGGCACCGAGTTCGGCGTGGGGAAGTAACGCCGATGCGCGCGATTATCGCTGCGGCTCTGCGCTTCCGCCTGCTCGTCGTTGCGGCGGCCGCCGTGCTCGTGTTCGTCGGTGCCCGCTCGGCGGACCGCGTCCCCATGGACGTCTTCCCCGAGTTCGCTCCGCCGCTGGTCGAGATCCAGACCGAAGCGCCGGGGATGTCGGCCGAGGAGGTGGACGCGCTCGTGACTGTCCCGCTCGAAGGCGCGTTGGCCGGCAGTGCGTGGACGAAGACCATCCGATCAAAGTCGGTCCTCGGGCTCTCCTCGGTGGTGCTCATCTTCAACGAGGGCGTCGATCTGCTGCAGGCACGGCAACTCGTTCAGGAACGGCTCGCCAACGCGGCCCGGTCGCTGCCCGCAATCGTGCATGCACCGGTAATGCTCTCGCCGCTCTCGGCTCTCAGCCGGGTCTCCAAGATCGGTGTCTCGTCGTCGAGGCTCTCGATGATGGAACTGTCCGAACTCGTGCGCTGGCGCGTGCGGCCACGGCTGCTCGCGGTACCGGGCGTTGCCAACATCGCGGTATGGGGCGAGCGCCGGCGCCAACTGCAGGTCCTCGTCGATCCCGAGCGCCTGCAGGCCGAGGGCGTCAGCCTTACGCGTGTCGTGCAGGCGACGCGCAGCGCGGCCCTCACCACGGCCGGCGGGTTCCTCGATACCCCCAACCAGCGCCTGGCCATCATGGCTGACACGCCCATCAAGTCGGCCGACGACCTGCGTGCAGTTGTTCTGAGCCATGCGGATGGCGTCTCGCGGCGCCTCGGCAGCGTCGCGGAGGTCGTCGACGGTCGTGCGCCGCTCATCGGTGAGGGCATCATCAACGACGGGCCGGGTCTGTTGTTGATCGTCGAGAAGCAACCGTGGGCCAACACCCTGGACGTCACCTACGGCGTCGAAGCGGCATTGGAGGAGCTGCGTCCCGGTCTTGCGGACGTGGATGTCGATCCGACGATCTTTCGTACCGCGACGTTCATCGAAGACTCGCTCGACAATCTGACGGGCGCCCTGAAGCTCGGGATCTTCCTCGTGCTGCTGGTCCTGGCCGGGTTCCTCTTTGACTGGCGGACGGCAGTAATCAGCGTCACCGCCATTCCGGTTTCGTTGCTGGCCGCAGTGCTCGTGCTCGAGAAGTTCGGCGGCACGATCAATACGATGATCCTCGCCGGGCTCGTGATCGCGCTGGGCGAGGTCGTCGACGACGCCATCATCGACGTCGAGAACATCGCCCGGCGCCTGCGCCAAGCCCGCGCCGCCGGCGCACCGTTCTCGCGCTTCAAGGTCGTACTCGAAGCGTCGCTGGAGGTGCGTAGCGCCGTTGTGTACGGCAGCTTGGTCGTCGTCCTGGTCATGGCGCCGGTGTTCATGCTTGAGGGGCTCTCGGGTTCCTTCTTCCGGCCGCTCGCGATGTCGTACGTCCTTGCTATCGGGGCCTCGCTCGTCACGGCGATGACGCTGACACCCGCGCTGTCGCTGATGCTCCTCGCTCGCGGGACGGGCAGCGGCAAGACCCCTCCGCTCGTGCGCGGACTCTGCGCGATCTACCGCGCCCTGCTGCGACCGCTGCTTCGTGTCCCGTGGGTCGCCGCGGGTGTGGCGGTTCTCCTGTTAGTAGGCACAGGCATCCTCATCCCTCGTCTCGGCGAGGACTTCATGCCGCGCTTCAAGGAACGCGACTTCTTGATGCACTGGGTCGAGAAGCCGGGCACCTCCATCGAGGCAATGGCGCGCATCACCGAGCGCGTAAGCGAGGAACTGCGAGCCATCCCGGGTGTCCGTAACTTCGGCGCGCACATCGGACGCGCCGAGGTTGCGGACGAGGTCGTCGGACCGAACTTCACAGAGCTCTGGATCAGTCTCGATCCCGATTGCGACTACGACGAGACCGTCGCGAAAATCGAGCGCGTGATCGACGGCTACCCCGGTCTGTACCGCGATCTCCTCACCTACCTGAAGGAGCGCATCAAGGAGGTCTTGTCGGGAACGAGCGCCAGCCTGGTCGTGCGCATCAAGGGTCCTGATCTGGCAACGTTGCGGACGCAGGCCCACTCCGTGGCGGACGCCCTGCGGGACATCCCGGGTTTGGTGGATCTCAAGGTGGAGCAGCAGACGCTGGTTCCGCGGGTCCGCATCCGCCTGAACTACGAAGCCCTCGCCCGCCACGGCCTGGATCCCGGCACGGTTCGGGAGGCGATCATGACGTGTACGCGCGGGACGGTCGTAGGCGAGATCTTCGACAACCAGGCGATCTACGACGTCGCGGTCTGGAGTCTCCCGCATGTGCGGCAGGATGTCGCCGCGCTGCGGAGAATCCTAGTCCGGTCACCTGGTGGCACACAGGTGCCACTGGACGAGCTCGCGTTCATCGACGTGGGGCCGACCCCGAACGTCATCAAGCGCGAGGGCAGTTCTCGCCGGATCGATGTGACGGCAAACGTGAAGGGGCGTGATCTGGCGTCGGTTGCCACCGAGGTGGAGCGCCGCGTCAAGACACAGTCCTTCCCGCGCGGCTACCACCCTGAGGTCCTTGGCGAGTATGCCGCGCAGCGCGAAGCCCGCGGGCGGCTGCTCAGCACGATCCTCATCGCGCTGGTCGGGATCTTCTTGCTCCTGCAGACGGACTTTCGTTCGTTCCGAGCCAGCGTGATGGTTTTCCTCGTCTTGCCGATGGCCTTGGTGGGTGGCGTTCTGGGCGTGTTCGCAACCGGCGGCATTCTCTCGCTCGGCTCGTTCGTCGGGTTCGTCACCGTGCTCGGCGTGGCCGCGCGCAACAGCATCATGCTCGTGAGTCACTACCGCACCCTGCAGGTGGAGGAGGGCATGGACTTCGGGCTCGCCCTCGTGTTGCGCGGCGCCGAAGAGCGCTTGGCACCCATCCTCATGACGGCCCTGACGACCGGCTTGGCCCTCGTGCCGATCTTGATGGGGGGCGACCTGCCGGGGCACGAGATCGAACATCCCATGGCCGTCGTGATCGTGGGTGGGCTGGCCACGTCCACCCTCCTGAGTCTCTTTGTCTTGCCCGGTCTCTACCTGATGTGGGGTCGGGGCGTCGTGCGACCGGACGGTGATGAGGCGCTGCCAGCAACCGGGGCCTAGACGACGGCGAGTAACGCGCCTGCCCCCAGGAGAACGGCAGTAATAAACCGGGGGCGGCACCAGGCCAAGCCTGGACGAAGAGGATCATGGTCTGTCAATGCGAGACCTTGTAGAAGAAGTCTGTGAGTCGCGACGCCCAGCCGACAACGGCTGTCGGCCTCAACGAGTTCCTGTCCGGCTGAGCCCCTCAGCCGGACCGCACGGCGTCGAGGGAGACAAGGGGCAGTGAGCCGGTGTTGCCGACCTTTCACAACCCTTTCGTCGTGTGCCTAAATGTGTGAGTGACTCCAGTGTTGCGGCGTAAATGGGATAGGCACGCCAAGCAGGCGCACCACGATCTCAAGGAGAGCGGACGACGTGATAACTTCAAAATTGTTCAAGATCGGCATTTGTTCCGGCGCCCTCGTGCTTCTGCTCGCGCTCATGACTCCCCTTCTGCGGCCGGTCGACGCTGGCGAAGGCAAGAGCGGCAAGAGCGGCAAGAGCGACAAGAGCGACAAGAGCGGCAAGGATGATGGGGGCGGGCTGTAATCCCCTCCGGCACCTGCGCGGCGCAGCGACCTGCCGGTCGTACGCAGGCAACCGGCGGGGCGTCTGGCACGCGCGAGCTTGACCTCGCGGATTCCATGAGCCGCGCATCTCCCTTGAGCCGTCCCCCCCCCCGCCCCCTGTTGCCGGCGCGGGCGGCCCGCTCCCTCCGCTCGGGTCCGGGGGCTTCATCGCCTGCCCCACGCCGCGGGAGCGGGCCGCCTGCCTCTTTCGCGCGTATTTTCTCTTCGTCTTTCGCTCCCCTTTCTCAGGCCTTCGGCCGGTGCAAGGGAGAGGGCGAGATCAACGCCTATCTCGAGCCCGGGTTCCGCTCGTACATCCAGGCTGGCACGTGGGATGGCGCGGCGCTGGCCGAGCTGGCCGCGGAGTTCGCGCGTCTGTTCCTTCTCCCGGGGGGCGTCTCGCCCTACGGCGCAAGTTGGCTGCAAGGCGACGAGGGCGCCGTGCCCGCGCATCTCGAGGGCGAAATCGCCTCGCTATACGATGAGTTGGCCATCCGCCCGCACGACTTTGGCTTGGGCAACGTGCCGTCCGATCATATCGGCATGTTGCTGAGCCTGACGGCCGTCGCGCTGTCCGTAGATGTCGAGGGGGACCTCGCCGCACGCTGCGACGCGCTGCTCGATCCCTGGGCCGGCTCCTTCGGCGCCAACGTGCTCGCCGCGACGGACGCACCGCTCTATCGCGCGGCCGCGGCATTGCTGCTTGAGAGCGTCGGGCTCGGTCCGGACGACCAGGCGCGCAGAGCCCTCCGCAACGAGTTGAGGCACAGACCCACCGCCTAAGCCATTCTTAAGGTTGCGGCCCAAGGATCCTGGGCTGGAGGCCCCGGCCTTGAAGCTCCTGCTCATCGAAGATTCCGAGCGCCTGCAGCGCTCCCTCACCCATGGGCTCCAGCGCTCGGGCTTCGCCGTGGACGCCGCGGGCGACGGCGAGGAGGGCCTGGCGTACGCGCGCCACGGGACCTACGACGTGGTGATCCTGGATCTCATGCTGCCGTCGATGGATGGACTCACGGTCCTGAAGCGCCTCCGCGACGAGGGCAACGACGTGCACGTGCTGATTCTCTCGGCGATGGACCAGGTCGCCGAGCGCATCCAGGGCCTGCAGCTCGGCGCGGACGACTACCTCACAAAGCCGTTCGCGTTCGAGGAACTCGTGGCCCGCCTGCGCGCGCTCGTCCGTCGTCGCTACGGCGCGAAGAGTCCCGTGCACGAAGCCGCCGGGCTGGAGGTGGACACGGGCAAGCGCACGGTGCGCAGGGGCGAGACGTCGATTGACCTCACGCGCAACGAGTATGCGATCCTTGAGTACTTGGTCACCCGACGTGGTCGCGTGATCTCGAAGGAGGAACTGATCGATCACCTCTATGCCGGCGCGGGCAACGGCTCGGAAAACGCGATCGAGGTCTTCGTCCACCAGTTGCGCAAGAAGATCCACACCGCAGACTGCCCACCCGTGGTGAAGACACGCCGCGGCCACGGCTACGTGGTCGAATAGCGTTCACCATGCCTTCCATCCGTCGTCGCCTCCTGATCGTCCTCTCCCTCGGCTTCGCTGCGCTGATTGCGATCGCCGGTGTCTGGATGTACACCCTGCTGGACCGGCATCTCGAGAAGGAGTTTGACGGCACGCTGCTCGCGCGTGCCCACGCCCTGGTGTCGCT
>JAJDEM010000225.1 GCA_029259795.1 Planctomycetota bacterium | reverse complement strand
ACCGGACCGCCGATGCCGAACGCCGTGGCGATCTGCGACGCGGGCTGCTCGGCGGGAGAACGGACGAGGGACTCCTCGGCGCAGGCGTTGGCGCTGCGGCCATAGGCGACGGCATCAAACACCCCCTCGGCGTCGAGAAAGCGGTCCACGTCCTCCACCCGATTGGCGCCAGGGCCCGCGCCCAGCATGACGCCGGCGCGGGGATGATCGCCGGAGACGATCCCCGCCTGCGCAAGCGCCGAGGCCGCGGCTTGCTGGGCGAAGCAGCTGCGCGGGTCGCCGTCGATGGGCGTCGTGATCTCGCCGACCGCGCGTGTCGGGGGACGGTCCGCCCCGTAGCGCCGCGGCGGGGTCACGCCTCGGTCGCCCGCAATCAGGCGAGCCCACACCGCGTCGACGTCGGCGCCGAGCGGGGTGACCAGGCCAAGGCCGGTAATCACGACGCGGCGGTTCATGGCGTACCGCCGTAGTAGCGGAAGCGCTCGCGCAGGACGTCGGGATCGGGCACGGGGATGTGGGCGTAGAGGATGCGTCCTGCGGAGGCGACGCGCTCCCCGTCCACTTCGCAGTACGCCGTGGCCATCGAGCCCTTGGGGTTGGTGCCGCGCAGCTCGCCGACGACCTTGAGCTGCGTGCCGGGGCAAAGGTCCGGTGGCAAGACGACGTCCTCCACGACACTCAAGACGAGCGAGTAGCGGTACTCGTGCTTGGCGATGGCTGTCCACGCGGTCAGCTGCAGCATGCTCTCGAGCACCAAAGTGCCGGGGAAGAGCGCACGCTTGTCGAAGTGCCCCTTCAAGGCCTCGTCCGCAAGGCTGATGAGCTTGAGCCCCTCGATGCGCTTGCCCGGCTCGAAGTCGGTGACGCGGTCAAACAGCAGGAACCTCATGCCGCCTCCACAACCAGCGCGCCAGCGCCACCTTCGGGGCCGCCCGCGAGAATCAGGATGGGGCCAGCGACCCCTGGCAGGGCCGCCAGCGCCAGCGTGAGATCGATGGCGGGGGCCCCGGCGCCTGTATGACCGAGCGCGCGCTTGGTTACGACCGTAGGCGTTGCGTCCAGACCGCACGCGGCCAAGGCCGCTTGCTCGTGCGCCTCGCCGCAGCCCTCGGCATGCAGGAACACCCGGGTGACTGCGGTCGCGGGCCGCTCGGCTTCGAGGAGTGCAGCTTCGATCGCGCGTTGCCACGCGCCGGCGTCGGGGCCGCTACCGTCTTGCGCGGAACCGAATGCCGTCGCACCACCGGTGAGGTGGGCGCTGGCCGACTCCGAGTCTTCACCCGCGGCGAGGGCGAGCGCGGCGCCCCCTTCCCCCGGCGTGACGGCTGAGCGGCCCTGTAGGGCGAGGCGCTTGTAGGTGAACGGGGTGATGCGGCCGGAGACGCCGGCGACCAGGGCGGCCCGGCAATCACCACGCTGCACACTGCGGGCGCCTTCGAGCAGCGCGCGCATGCCTGCGTCGGCACTCGAGGCCAGGACCAGGTTGTCACCACGGATGTCGAGATCGATGGAGACCTGGCCGGCGGCGACGTTGTTCAGCATCGACAGCGGCCAGAGCGGATGGATCGCGCGATAGCCGCCCTGGAAGAAGGCGCCGAGCTGCATGTCAGCCTGCCCGTCCCGCGAAGCCAGCGCCGCCGGCACGAGGTCGTGGATCGGACTGTCGACCATGCCCATGCCGACGAACAGTCCGACGCGCTCGGGTGCCAGCCGGCCAAGCTGCGCCGCGTCATGCGTGCTGCGCGCTACGGCTTCGAGCAAGCGACCGTGGGGGCCGAGGATGCGAAGCGCGGGATCTTCTTCGGGGCCATCGGCGTCGGTCCAGATCTGGGCGGCCTTGGGCTTGCCAAAGCCCGAGCCGTCAAAGCCCTGCACGGGTGCGATCGCCGTGGTTCCTGCGGCAACCCGCTCCCAGACGGTGGCGGCGTCGCTTCCGAGGGCCGTTCGAACAGCGTGCGCGGTGATGGCGATCTTGAGGGCCACGCCTAGTCGCGCCCGCCCCGGGCGGCGGAGCCCAGGCAGACGCAGGCGTTTTGTCCGCCGAAACCAAACGAGTTCGAGAGCGCCACATCGTGCGCCATCAGCCGGGCTTCGTTGGCTACGTAGTCCAGGTCGCACTTTCGATCGGGTGCTTCCTGATTGATCGTGGGCAGGAGGACGCCTTCGTTCATGCCCTTCATGGTGAGAATGGCTTCGATCGCGCCGGCCGCTCCGATGGTGTGGCCGATCATGGACTTGTTCGAGGACACCGGCACGTCCGCGGCGCGCTCGCCGAACACGGCCTTGCAGGCCTTCGTCTCGGTCGGATCGTTGATCGCCGTGGATGTGCCATGGGCATTGACGTACTGCACCTCCTCGGGGCTGAGACCGGCATCGGCAATCGCGGCGCGCATGGCCTGGATGGCGCCCTTGGCTTCCGGGTGCATGTCGGTGATGCGGTAGCCGTCGGCCGAGTCCCCGTAGCCGAGCAGCTCCCCGAGGATGGGGCGTCCGCGCGCGCGAGCATGCGCCAGGGTCTCGAGGACCATGATGCCGGCGCCCTCGCCGATCACGAATCCGTTGCGGCGGCGATCGAAGGGGCGGGAAGCGCCCTCGGGCGACGGGTAGCGGCGCGTGAGGGCACCGAGCAGCGCGAAGCCGAGGTAGTAGGAAAACGAGAGCAGGGGCTCGCCGCCGCCGGCGATCACGACGTCGGCCCGGCCTTCGCGCAGAAGCCGGAGGCCTTCGCCCATGGCCTGGGAACCCGCGGCGCAGGCCGAGACGATGGGGAGCACGGGCCCCTGGGCGTCGAGGTGATGGGCGAGCAGCGTCGGGGCGGTCTCCGGCGAGCGCGTCGTGAACTCGGCGGCGTCGAACTGCGGATCGGCGCGGAGGGCATCCACGTTGACTTGGCCGTCCTCGCGCGCGTGGCGCGTCATGATCTGGATCACGTCGCGGTCGGGGACACGACCGTGGCCGCCGATCGCAACGGCGATGCGCTGGCGATCCGTGATGCCATCCAGGCCGCCATCGGCCAGTGCCTCGGCCGTGGCATGGCGCAGCAATCGGAACTCACTGCCGCCGCGCGCGTCCCACGGGTGGCCTTCGATCAGCCGCTCGGCGTCGATCTCGCCCGCGATGTCACAGTGCAGCCCGGTAGGGTCGAACCGTGTGACTCGAGCCACGCCGGAGCGGGCGGCGCGCATCGCCTCGAAGGTCTCGTCGACCGACGAGCCCAGGGATGTGACCATCCCCCAGCCCGTGACGACGACCCTCCGATCAGGCGGAAGCGAAGAGTTGCTTCTCTCGCTCGACGTCATGGATCCAGCGCTTCGTCAGTTCGTCGCCATCGGGGTAGACGGCGTCCTTGCCGCAGCCCCCACAGACGACCTTGGCCCCATCCTCGCTCTTCCACTCCGACGCGCCACATGCGGGGCACGCCTCGGGCAGGTGCTCGAGGATCTTGTCGACGGCGTCGGCCACGGTAGCCGGCGTCACGGTGGCAGCAACCTCATCGGCGTACATGCCGGCTTCCACGCCCGGGATGTCGCCCAGATGGATCTTGAGCAGCTCGGCAGCGGCGGCCGTGACCTTGTTGTCACGGTCGATGGCCTTGCCCTCGCCGAGCTCCTCTTCGACATGGTCGAGGAGCAGCTGGGTGGCCAGTTGGATGCCGAAGACGTTCTCGAGTCGGAAGTTGATGTCGAGGAAGTCGATCGAGGTCGCGCCGAGATCGTTGATGATCGACTTGTCCATGCCGATGCCGTCGGCCTCGGTGCGGAGCGTGGTGGCGAGGGCCGCGCGCACTTCCTGATCGATGCGCTCGCGGGTCACGTGGGTGTTTGACATCGGGTTGGACCTTCAGAGGAGGAACGCCGCTGCAGTACGGCTGCGGGAGGCAGGCCTCCGAGAGGCATGCCCGAAAGACCCTGCCTGAGGGGATCCTGCTGGGCGGGATCCCCGCTTCGAGGGCCAACGCACGGTGTACCTGCCACGGGGGCCCGAGGCAAAGTCGGCGCCCGCGCCGCGCCGATTTTCACCTGCCGCAGGCTACGGGCTGGGGGCTTGATCGGTGGCGCCATGAGAACCGACCTCTGTGTCGCGGGGTGCGGTCCACAGGGGGGTACGGTCGCCACGCTGCTCGTTCGCGCGGCGCGGTGTTCGCCGGCGACGACCGAACGGCTCGGAATCACCCCGGAGCCCGGCTACTCTGACGTCGGGGCCCGCAGGATCCGGTTCGATAGGCCGTTGTCGACGACGAGGGTCTGGCCGACGATCGCCCGCGCGGCGGGGCTGCAGAGGAACGCGGTAACTTCCGCGACCTCCTCCTGGGTGACGAAGGCGCTGTCCGGCAAGCCAGAGAGCTCCGGCCAGATGCGCCGCAGAGTCTTGTAGCTGTCGGTCTTCACCAGTCCCGCGCAGACCGCATTGGCGTTGAT
>JAJDEM010000224.1 GCA_029259795.1 Planctomycetota bacterium | reverse complement strand
GCCAGGACGTCGACGCCCTTGTCGGGACGCTCCGCCACCTGGTCTTCGGGCAGGGCGCTGATCATCGTCTCGCGCGGCTGGATGAGGAGCGGCTTGCCGTAGCTGCTGTCCAGGACGAGGAACGCGCCGGCTCGACGCGAGTGGTAGATGCGCGCCTTCGTCTCGGCCTGACCGTCGATGTAGAGGACGTACTTGCCCGAGCGATAGAACTCCCGCAGCGTCTCGTGGATGAGCTTGTCGTCTGCCGCGACCAATCCGGTGAGCGGCGGCAGGAGCAGCAGCAGCCCGGCCATCAGCAGGAGCGTCGCTGTCCACGGGCGAGCGCACTGTGTCATTTTCGATCTCCATCCCCGGCGTCGTCAGGCTCATCGTCCCTGGGATCAACGGGCTCGTCGCCCCCCTCTTCCGGCTCCTGGGCGCCTTCCGCCGCCAGATCCGCGAGCGGCGGCCAGCCCTGCCAGGTCCGCACGACCGTCCCGTCCCGCGCCTGGAACGTCCGGGGCAGGGTCCGGTAGAGCGGACGGATGACCCCCGGCGGACAGGGCAGGATCTCGAAGGCGGGCTGGTTGGAGAGGACGAACATCTCAACGGCCTCCTCGGAGGCCGCAACCACGACCCAGAGCATGGGCCCCTCGCCGGCGAGGGCGTAGTCGTTGAACGCCTCGAGCCGCTCGTGGAAGGCCGCATCATCGAGGTTGGCGAGCAGCACGACGTGGCCGCCCTCCTCGAGTTCCGTGATGACATCGACCATGCAGATCTGGCCCTCGCCCTCGCCGCCGCAGAGCGAATCGGCAACCACGCCGGGCTTCAAACGCGTCGCGAAGTCGTCGATCGGCAGACCCGGCGCGACCCAGGCGAACGCGAGCACGGCCGCGGAGAGTCCGCCCACGACAGCCCACCGCCGGCGCGCATGGCGCAGGGGCAGCGCAGGCCGAGCGAGGAAGGCCACAGCGAGGGGCGGCACGAGCAGGAACAGATCCTGCCAGAACGCCTCGGCCGGCGAGCGCTGGACCAGGCTGCCGAAACACCCGCAGGACGCGTCGTCCTCATGGGCGCCGGTGGCGTGCAGGTAGTAGGCCTTGGCCGTGAGGAACAGGAAGAAGGCCACGAGCCCGGCCGTGGGGACCAGCACCCGCAGCCGGCGCAGCCCCAGGAGAAGGGCGAAGCCGAGCACGGCCTCCAGGGCCAGGGCCACTGCGGTTACCCAGCTGGCGGGCAACAGGAAGTCGAGCCCCTCCTGCTCGACCTGCTCCACGAGGCGGAGGGGATCGATCACCTTCGCGTAGAGCGCAAAGAGCAGGACGAGGGCCAAAAAGGCCCCCGCGGCATAGCCGAGCACCCGCTGCCAGGGCGGGGGCGTGGCTTGGGGGATCGTCTCGGGCACGGCGGCGTCGGTCACGGCTCCGATCCTAGAGGCGGGGGAGGCCAGTCCTCGGCCCTGGCGGATACGCCCATTGGGGCCTTGTTCGCACGGCGTCTCGGTGCTCGAACTCGCATCCGCCCGGAGACGGTTTAGATTTGGCTGGGGAAGCCGACCTCACAGTAGAGCGTCTACGGGTGTGAGGTCGAATACGACAGGGTCATGAGCACACACATTCACTCCATCTGCCGTCGCGGTGCGGCGATCGCCTCAGCGGCCGTCCTGGCGGCGACTGCTGTCCTCGCGAGCGCTCCGAGCGCCACGGCCGAGGATCTGCCCAAGCCGAGCGTTCGCCGCAGCAGCGCACGGGCGCCGTCAGCGGTGACACGCAGCCGGACAGCCTCCCCGCGCTCGGTGCCGGCCCGCTCCACGGCCGCAGGACCCCTCACCACGCGCGGCGTACCGGCCGCACCCCGCCGCGCGTCGGCGAACACCTCGAACCTCCCGAGCGAGCCGGTTGGCTGGCGGGTGCGCAAGCGGCACTCGACGTATGTGCCCCCCGTCAGCGGGACTCCCAGCCGCACGACCACGGGCAGCAGGGTCTCGGGCAGCAGGGTCTCGGGCAGCAGGGTCTCGGGCAGCAGGGTCTCGGGCAACCGGGTCTCGGGCAGCAGGGTCTCGGGCAGCAGGGCCACAGCCGTCCCCAGCCTGCGCGTCGCGGCGCGGACCAGCACACCTGTGGTGGGTTCCCAGCGGGCTACCCCGCGGGCCAGCCCGCGTGCACTGAGTCAGCCGACCGTCCGCAAGGTGTCGCCGTCTTACGCCGACCTCCGCCGGACCCGCGCCAGCCAGGTCACCGCCCGCGGTCACACGACCACGAGTCGCTCGACGTCGGTCAGCGCAGCCCCGCGCGCCACGCCGCGCCGTCGCAGCCTGCAGCGTCGGAGCTCGGCCACCCGCCGCGCGCCCTCGCGGAGCACCTCGGTGCCGTACGTGGCGGGCGGTCAGCGCCAGCCCCTGCCCAGCACCCGCCAGCCCCTGCAGCTGCGACCCCGCCCGGGCTGCACGGACAGCGGGTGAGGCGTCTAGCGCACCTGGCCGTCGGCCGGGACCTCCGCCCTTACGCTCCGCTTCAGGGGCACGACTGCACCACGATGGCTCGGGTATGAGCGCTGTGCTAGACTTCTCGCGTCCTCAGTCCGGAGCCATTCCCATGACAAAGCTGCTGATCAAGGCCGGTGCGCTTCTGCTCGCCATCGCCATGGTGCTCCTCCCGCTTGAGTTCGCCGACGCCCGTGGCGGCGGTCGTGGCGGTGCCGGACGCGGCGGCAGCAGCATGGGCCGCAGCAGCCGCGGTCGCTCGCGAGGCAAGAAGGACAAGGCCGCGAAGGCCGACCGCGAGCGCGACG
>JAJDEM010000223.1 GCA_029259795.1 Planctomycetota bacterium | reverse complement strand
CCTTGCCGCGCTTCCCAATCTTGTTGTCCTTGACCTTTGCCACGAAGCCGAACTTCTTGATCATCTCCTTGGAGCCGACCTCGACAGGACGCTTCTTGTCCTTCTTGAACACGACGACGCGGTTCTTCTCTTCTTCCATGTAGGGAAGGGTGAGGAACGTCTTGGCACCCTTGGTCGCGGGCTTCTTGGGCCACTTCCAGGTGGCGAGCTCGCCCTTGGGGTGGGTGTTGGTGAAGTGGTTCCACCAGCTCGTGCTGATCCACTTCAAGAGATCCGGCGGCGGGGCCTTGACGCCGTCGATGTACTGCGTGTTCGCGGGGCCGTAGATGTAGAAGGCGTAGCTGCCCATCTGGTCGGACTCGCCCGACTTGAACATGAGGTAGTCGAGCTTCTCGTCCTCGGTGATCTCGATGGCCTTGATCTTCTTGTCGCGGATCATCTTCCAGCGGTGGGCGCGGAACTCGATCAGCTCGTCCTCGCCCTCGTCTTCCTCGGCGCCCTTGCCATCCTTGCCCTGCGCGTCCTTGCTCTCGGCCTTCTTCGCGGGGGCCTTCTTGGCGACCTTCGCGGTGATGAGCTCGAGGCAGTTCCCCTCCATGAAGTTGATGTCTACCGAGAGGCCTTCCGAGTCGAACTCGGTGGGGAACGCGTAGAGGCGCATCATGACCAGTTGACCGCGCGCCAGGGTGGCCAGCAGGATGCCTTCGCACTTGACCTTGTTGCCCTTGAGGTTCGAAGCCTTCCCCTCGGTGCGCAGGATGATCGCCGGGTGGCCATCCTTGCCATCGGCGAGCATGGTGAGCGCTTCCGTCTCCACGCTGCCGTTGGTGCCGGTGAAGCGCTTGAGCAGGAAGTCGCGCACGCCCTGGTCTGCGGCGAGCGAGTCCATGGTCAGGCCCTCGGGCGCCTTCTTCACGGCGAGGTGCATCAAGGCGCCCTCACCCGTGGCCGGCTTGCCGTTCTTGAGGGTGGTCAACTCGCGCTTGGCGCCCTTGACGATGCTCAGCTTGCCCCACGCGCTGTTGAACGCGAGCCACTCCCACGGGCTGCCGCCCTCGGGAAGGACGACGATGACGTTCTGCTCCTGGCTCTCCCACTCCTTGGCGGTGGCGCCAGGCAGGGAGATCACAAGCGTCGCGGCCAACCCGAGAAGGAGCCAGCAAGAGGCGATGAGGTACGTGCGAGACATGCGGGTCTCCGGGGGTCCGTGGTGGGTGGAGGCGCGAAGCTACCTGCCGAACTTCACGCCCTTCTTGACGGCCTTGATATGCGACTTGAGCTTGTCCTCTGCGTCGGCGCCGCCGTACTGGAAGCGGAACCGGATCATGTTGCCCTTGTACTTGACGATCCACCCCTCCTCCGTGAACGGCACATCCCCAAGCGTGCCCGTGAACTTGTACGTGATGCCCTTGCCCTTGCCGAAGGAGCCCTTCTTGAAGAAGGGCGGCCGGCCACTCTTGCTCATCAGCGCGTTGTCTCCGGCGCCGGCTGCCCACTGCTCGCTGCGCTTCAGCATGATGTCCTCGTGCTTGATGTTGGCCCGATTGGAGACGTTGAGCTTCCACGTGCTGACATCGAAGTAGAGGTAGGCCTCGCCGTCCTCGCTGCGCATCTCGCCGGCCCAGCGGAGCTCGCGCTCCATGCTGTCTCCGGCCGCGAGCTTGTGCATTCCGACGGGTTTCACGAACTTGTGTCCGGGCAGCGTGTACTTCTTCTCTCTCTTGCCGTGCTCACCGCGCAGCGCGGCGAAGTCCGGCACCGTCTCGATGAGGAGCGGGCCGCGCATCAGTTCCTTGGTGTCGAGAAACTTGATGCCCTTCAGCGCCCGGCCGACCTTCGGCGCGAGGTGCTTGTAGACGTCGGTGTGGCCATCCCCGATGCCGCGGATCAGGTAGAGTTCGCTCTTGAGTACGGTGGCGAAGAGCATCACGACGCGGCGCTTGCCGCGGAAGGTGCCTTCGAACTTCGCGTAGGCGCCCTTGTGGTTGCCGATCTTCACCTCGCCCTTGGTGCGCGTCTTGCCGGAGTCGATGTCTTCCAGCGTGCGCCACTGCTTCTGGATCAGGTTCTGCGCGTTGCCGCTCTTGACGAACTCCTCGCCCTTGAACCCGGCCGGCGCCTTCTGGATGAAGAGATCGACGATCAGCTGGTTGCTGTCGGGGGTGTTCTTCTCGAACTCACCCTTCTTGCGCTTGAAGAGCCCGACGGCCCACATGAAGCGCCCAGACTCCTGCTTGGCGTCTTCGGCCGCGCCAAGCCACCTCAGCGGCCCATCCGGCAACGTCCAGTGGATGTTGTGCTCGGGCAGCTGCACGCAAGGGCCGACCTTCTTCGGACCCTTCGCGGGCCAGTCGGAATCATTCCCGTCGGCGCCATCCGAACCGTCGGCGCCGTCCGCCCCATCCGCGCCGTCCGCGCCGTCCGCGCCGTCCTTGCCAGCACCCTCGACCTCGGCCATGGTCTCGTCCTTGTCCTCACCGCCAGCACCCTTGAGGAGACGGAAGCCCTTGCGGACGCCGTTGATACCTTCGGCTTGACTCGTGTGCGCGCCGTGCCAGGCCTGGATGATGAGCTGGTAGAACTTCCCGCCCGACTTGATGATGTAGTTGCGGAAGTGACCTTCGCCGCCGCCGTCGGCCTTGATCTTCTTGATGACGACCTTGCCGCGGATGCCCGAGAGCGTGGTGTCGTTGACGACCTGGCGGGTCACGCTGCCGACGCCTTCGCCCTGCAGGCCCTTCACATCATCCACGCGGCCGCTGACCTCGAGGTCGCTCTCCTGCGCGAAGACCAATGCGGTAACCGACGCGGCCTCGCACTCCGCCTTGGCGACGATGCCCGCGCCCTTCTCGTTGGGGGAGACCGTCGCAAAGGCCCAGTCGTCCGGGAGGGACCAGCCGAAGCCCTGGGAGGCGAACTCCTTCTTGGGGCCGGCGAGCGCCGCGGCCGGCAGGAGCAGGAGGAGAGTCAGAATGGGGAGGGCTTTGCGCAGCATGGTCATGGCAGTCCTATGTGGTGCGTCGGGGCGAGTCCGGTCGGGGGATGGTGGCTCCGGCGAGTGTGAGTCGCCGAACCGGCCCGGGAGGCCGAAGCCTGGGGCCGGAGACCCCAGGCGCAGCGCTCCTGGTCCCCGATAGTAACGTCTAAGCCGGTGCGGTGGGGGCACTAGGCTCGACTTTGGCCCTCCCAGGCGGCACAGCCCCGCGCATGGGGGCTGCGGCCCGGGCAGGGCGCGCCCGCGGGCGCGCTCCCTGCTTGGGGTGCCCTCTGTGGGCGTGCCGCCGTGCCGCCGTGCTGTCGTCTGGCTGGACGCCGGCTAGCTGGCCGCCGACTCGTCACTGCCAGCGGCATCGCTCGCGAGGCCGTCATCCGGCTCGGCAACGGCGTCATCGCCCGCCTCGGGATCGGGGCGGGCCGTGGCCATGGAGACCAGGCGATCTCCCTCGGGCACGCTGATCGCCCGGACCCCTGCGGTCGCCCGGCCCATCACGCGGAACTGCTCGGCGGACACCTGCATCCGGATGGTCTTGCCGCCCTCCGTGATGAGGATGACCTCGTCGCCGTCGCGGACCGACCGGGCAGCGACCACCAGGCCATTGCGCCGGAGGCCGTCCACCGAGATGTTGCGCAGGCCCAGGCCGCCGCGGCCCTGCGTGCGGTAGTCGCCGAACGCACTGCGCTTGGCGTAGCCGCGCTCGCAGACGGTGAGGAGCGTGTCCTCTTCGCTCGCGATGGCCATCCCGACGACCCGGTCGCCCGCACGGAGCTTGATGCCGCGTACACCCCGCGCGGTGCGGCCCATGGCGCGCGCCTCGCTGACGGGGACGCGGATGGCCATGCCCTCGGCCGTGGTGAGCACGAGTTCCTGGGTCGAGTCCACGAGCCGGGTGCCGATGAGCGCGTCGCCCTCGTTGAGGCCGATGGCGAGGATGCCGCCGGTGTGGATGTTCTGAAAGTCGGAGAGGCGCGTGCGCTTGATGCGTCCGCTGCGTGTGACGAAGACGATCGACTGCTCGGTCTCCATGTCCCGGAGCGGCAGGATCGACAGGATGCGCTCGTCTTGCCCCATGTTGAGGAAGTTGATCGCGGCGCGGCCCTTGGCGTAGCGCCCGAGGTCGGGGAGCAGGTAGACGTGCTCCTTGTAGACCTTGCCCTTGTCGGTGAAGCACAGGACGAGGTCGTGGGTGTTGGCGATCAGGAGGTGCTCGACGATGTCGCCCTCCTTGTGCTGCGTGCCCTTGATGCCCTTGCCGCCACGCCGCTGCTTGCGGTACTCCTCGAGACCGGTGCGCTTGATGTAGCCGGCGTGCGAGAGCGTGACCACGACGCTCGAGGGGGTGATCAGATCGAGCGAGGTGACGTCGTTTTGCGCGTCCTCGATGGTCGTGCGGCGCTCGACGGGGTAGCGCGCCTTGATCTGCTCCATGTCCTCGCGAATGATCGCCTCGACCTCCTTGGGATCTTCCAGGATGGTCGTGTACTCGGCGATGCGCAGCTCGAGGTCGGCGCACTCGGCTTCCAGCTCCTGGCGCTGCAGGCCCGTGAGGCGCTGCAGGCGCATGTGCAGGATGGCTTCGGCCTGCGGCGTCGAGAAGCCGAAGGTGGCGATGAGGCCGGCCTTGGCAATCTTCGGGTCGGCGCTGGCGCGGATGAGCTTGACGATCTCGTCGATGAGGTCGAGGGCCTTGATGAGGCCGGAGACGAGGTGGTAGCGCTCCTCGGCCTTGCGCAGCAGGTACTCGGTGCGCCGCGTGATGACTTCCTTGCGGTGCCGGAGGTTCTCCTCGATCAAGCGCTTGAGCGTGCAGAGCTCGGGGCGGCCGTCGACGAGCGCGATCATGATCATGCTCAGCGAGTCGCGCATCTGCGAGTGCTTGTAGAGCTGGTTGAGGACGATCTCCGGGTCTTCGCCGCGCTTGAGGCGGATGACGATCCGGACTTCCTTCGTGGACTCGTCGCGGATGTCGGCGATGCCCTGGATGCGGTCGTTCTTGACGCCGACGACGATCTTCTTGAGCAGGGTGCTCTTGTTCACCTGGTAGGGGATCTCGGTGACGATGATCTCGGTGGCGCCCTTGGGCGTCTCGCGGATCTCGGTCCGCGCGCGCATCTCCAAGATGGCGCGACCGGTGGAGTAGGCCTGCAGGATGGGGCCCCGCCCGCAGATGCGACCGCGCGTGGGGAGGTCCGGCCCGGGGATGTGTTCCATCAGCTCGGCGATGGTGATCTCGGGATTGTCGAGCGTCGCGACGATGGCGTTGGCGACCTCGGTCGGGTTGTGGGGGGCCATCGAGGAGGCCATCGCCACCGCGATGCCCGAGCCGCCGTTGATCAGCAGGTTCGGGAAGCGACCGGGCAGCACCTTCGGCTCGACGCGCGACTCGTCGTAGTTCGGCTGGAAGTCGACGGTCTCCTTGTCGAGGTCGTCGAGCATCTCGACCGCGGCCGCCGTCATGCGGCACTCGGTGTAACGCATGGACGCAGCCGGGTCGCCATCGATGGAGCCGAAGTTGCCCTGGCCCAGCACGAGCGTCTCGCTCATGTTGAACGCCTGCGCCATGCGCACGAGCGTCGGGTAGATGGCCTGGTCACCGTGCGGGTGGTAGTTGCCCATCGTCTCGCCGACGACCTTGGCGCACTTGAGCGTCTTGTGGCGGGGCGAGAGGTTGAGATCGTTCATCGCGACGAGAATGCGCCGCTGGCTGGGCTTCATGCCGTCGCGCACGTCCGGCAGGGCGCGGTCGACGATGACGCTCATGGCGTACTTCAGGTACGACTGCTTCAGTTCCGTGGCGATGTCGAGATCGACGATCCGCTCGCGCTGGATGCCGTCGCTCACGGGTTCGGGGGGCGTGCCTTCGGCCATCGGTTTCTACGTGCTCCTGGGAATCGCAGAGAGGGTCGGCGGTGGGCGTTGCGGTCGCGTCCCAGCGCCTCGTCTCGCACTTGGCGTGCGGTCATAAGTCCTTTATTTTCAAGGGGTTTATGACTCCCCTCGGCGACCCGCCCACGATACCTCGGAACCCCCCCAGCGCCCACGGGATTCAGGGCGTGGAAGGGGCCCTCCGGGCGTCCAAAGAGGGCTTTTCGTTGCCGGGTAGCGCCGGCCCTGGATCCCGGTCATAAGACGGCATGCGCAGCGCTCTCCCGGCCCTTCTGCTCACCCTGCTCGCGGCCTCGGCGGGCGGCTGTGGCCAGCCCCGTGCGCCGGGGGGCTCGGGCCGCCTCGACCGCGTGGACGGGCGCCCCGATCGCCTCGTCCTGGCCGGCTCCCCCCACGAGATGGGCTGGTGGCACGGCCATCTGCTGCGGGACGTGATCCTCGAGCGGGTCGCCGCAGCGCGGACCCTCGAGCCCTCCGAGTTCCTCGACCTCTTCGTCGATCAGGCCAAGATGCGGCTCTCCGAGCGTCTCCGCCAGGAGCTCGAGGGGCTGGCCGCTGCCACCGGTGCGGATCCCGATGCCCTGCTGCGCTTCGAGGTGGCCCGCGAGGTCCTGCGCTTCAAGGGCGGGATCGAGCGCCTTGCCGGCACAGCCGGGCTCGCCTCCCAGGACGGCGGCTACGACGTGCGCATGCGCTACGCAGGGCCGGGGGCGGCCCCGTTCGCTGCGGACGCCCTCCTCATCCATCGAAAGCGCACAGGCGGCCCTGCGAGCCTCATGCTGGCGCGCCCAGGCTCGCTCGGCGGGTGGGCCGCAGTCACCGCGGACGGCCGTGGCTATGTCCTCGCCGAGGTCGAGATTCGCAACGGAGGGCGCCGCGGCTTCGGCGGCGGGCGCCCATTCGTGGTCATGGCTCGCGAGGCGCTCACGGCGACGAAGGACGTCGAGTCCCTCGCCGCTGAGATGACCGGCACGATGGGCCACATCGGCATCGGCTTCTCGGCGCACCCCGGCGAGCTACCCGCCGTACGGGCGCTGGCCGGCGTGCAGGTCTACGGCGCCCCGGATCCGCCGTGGGCGCTCGCCGAGCGCGCGTTCCTGGCTATCGGCGACCACGCCGACCCGCGCAGCGACGAGGCGCGTGCGCTGCAGGCGCAGCTGGTTGAGCCGAGCGACATCAGTCTCACGCAGCGCTGGGTGCGCTTCGAGGCCTTGGCCCCCGCGCCGCCGGAAACCGGCGCGCCCCTCGTGCAGATCACCTGGCGTGGCGGGCGCGCCGGCATGCGCTGGGAGCCTGGCGGCGGGCGTGCGGCGCGCGTCATCACACTCGACTCGGCGCGGTAGGCCGCGCTAGCGCGGCAGGCCCCAGAGAACCCACCCTGCCCAGTAGTAGGGGTGCTTCCACTTCGCCTGGCTCGCGATGAACGCCTGCGCCTGCTGCAGCGCTGCCGCCGCGCCGATGCCTTTGCCTTGCTTGGGATGCCACAGCTCGTAGAACTTCAGCATCAGCGCCTGCGTGGCTTCGTCGTCGACCTTCCACAGCGAGCAGATCACGCGCGGTGAACCCGCGAACATGAACGCGCGGGTGAGGCCCACGATGCCCTCGCCCTTCACGAGCTTGCCGCGGCCGGTCTCGCACGCAGACAGCACGACGAGGTCCGCCGGGATCTCCATCCGCAGGATCTCCCGCGCGGACAGGAAGCCATCGTCCTCACCGGCCTTCGACAGGGCGAGCGAAGAGAGCATCGGCCGCTCGGCGTCGATCAAGCCGTGGCAGGCAAAGTGCACGGCCCTCCATTGCTGTTGCTTTGCGAGCGCGTCCCGTAGGCCCGCTTCGCTTGCTGCTGCGCCGAGCAGCGGCGTGGAGCCGATCGTCTTGACTTCCCGTTCGGTGGCGGGCAGCGGCGCGAGTGCTCGGCCGCGGTGGTAGACGGCCTTCGCGCCGTCCGACACGCCGCTGTAGTCGGGATGGCCGATGGCCAGGATGCCCGCACCCGCCTCGCGCTCCTCCTCGAGCAGGAGGACATGCGTGGTCGCGGAGGCCGTCAGGGCCACAGGCTGATCGAACAGCGCTGCAAACGGCATGTAGCAGAGCGGGCCCTCGGGCGAGAGCATGACCTGCTGAACGCCGGCATCGAGCTTGAGCGGTTCGACCAGCAGCTTGCGCAGCGTCGCCAGTGCCTCGCTGGGATCACCCGCGGGTTCGTCGAGCTTCAGTTCGGCATGCGCGGCCGCCATGCGGTCCTGGGGACCGAGGTAGACCACGCGCTGCCCATCGCGCCTAAGGACGAGAGCCAGCACCTCCTCCACGCACAAGCCGTAGATGACAAGGGCCTGATCCTCATCGAGCGCCGCCTGGACGTCCTCGATGGTTTCGGCATGCGGGTAGAAGAGCCCGGCGCGTTGCTTCAGGTCGCGCTGGATCCGGCCGGTCACAGCGCCTACCGCCTCAGTGGCGGCGTCCAGGGCCTGCCGGGCACTGCGGGTCTTGCGGCGGTCGCCGCGCTCGAGGGCGCGATCGTAGGCCCGCTGGGCCGACTTCTGGGTCTGGCGGGCTTCCTCGTCCAGCCGCAGGAGCGCGGGGGGCAGGGACTCCGCCTTCCAGCGCAGGCCCTCGCGTCGGTCGAGGGCGTCGAGCAGGGCGCCGGCGCGGCCGCTCTCGAGGAAGGTCAGGACCTCCGGCAGGTCGTTCTCTCGCGCAGAGGCCAGGGCGCCGGCGGCGAAGAGTTGGCTGTACCCCGCGCGCGATCCTGCGCTCTGTTCCTCATCGAGACCACGGACCATCGTCTCCAACTGATCGCGGGCTTCGCGGGCGCGTGACGCGGCGCGTGCGGAGTCGCCGGCCTTGAGATGCAAGAACGCCAACGACATCAACGCGGTCACGCTGACGGGGACTGCGCGAAGCCTGCGGGCGAGGCGCGCACTCTTCTCGAACGCTTGCTGCGCTGCCTTCGTGTCGCCGAGCGCCTCGTGGCAGTGCCCGATGTTCACGGTGCTGATCGCGATGCCCATCTTGTAGCCAAGCGCCTCCTGCTCCTTGAGCGCCTCCTGGTGGGACGCAAGTGCCTTGGCGTAGTCACCGAGCCTGCGGTAGACCGCGGCGCTGTTGCCGATGAGGCGCGCTGCACCCACCCGGTCGCCATTGGCCTTCATCATGGCGAGAGCCTCGGCGTAGAACGCAAGTGCCTTGTCGTTCTCACGCAGCGCGCTGTGGACCATCCCGATGTTCGCGAGATTCGAGGCAATGCTGGCCTTGCGCCCAAGCGCCCGATTCACCTTCAGCGCCTGCTGGTACATCGCAAGGGCCTTGGGTTGGTCTCCCAGCCGGTTGTAGACCGTTGCCAATGCGCTGAGCGCGGCCGCGGCGCCCCGCTTGTCTCGAAGCGCCTTGAACTGATCGAGGGCCTGCTCCTGGATCGAGAGCGCCTTGGCGTAGTTCCCGAGGCGGCGGTACGCCAGCCCGACGGCGAGGAGCGTGCGCGCCACATCCAGCCTGCCACCCAGGACCTTCTGCAGTTCGATCGAGCGCTCGAAGTACGAGAGGGCGCGCGGGTAGTTTCCGCGCGCGTTGTAGACGCTTCCGATGCTCAGCAGTGTTGCCGCGATCCGGGCTCGGTTCCCGGCCGCCTTGTATTCCTTGAGTGCCTGCTCGTACGCCTCAAGGGCCTTTGCGTAGTCCCCCATGCGCAGGGCGATGATCCCGATGTTGCGCCGAAGATCCGTCGCGCCGGTCTTGTCTCCGGCGGCGAGCTTCTCCGCCAGCGCCTCCTTGAAGATCGCGAGCGCCTTCTTGTACTCGCCGGTGTTCTCATACATCAGTCCGATGTTGCCCAGGGTGGTTGCCGCGCCGCCGCGGTCGCCAGCCGCCCGCGCCTCCTCCAGGGCCTGCTGGTAGATCGCGCGCGCCTTGTCCCACTCGCCGAGCCGCTTGTAGAGGTCGCCGATGTTGTGGCGTGTGGCTGCGATCTGGGCCTTGTCGCCCAGGGCGATCTTCATCGCCAGGGTGCGCTGCTGCGCGGTCAACGCCTGGTCGTAGTCACCGAGTTCGTAGTAGATGAGGCCGATGTTGCCGAGTACGAGCGCAGCCTTGGCCTGCGAGCCGCGCTCGAGCTCGACGGTGTAGCGCGCCTTCCAGGACTTCAGCGCACCGGGCCAGTCCGAGCGGTAGTACGCGCTGAGTCCGCCTTCGCCGTACAGAAGTCCGGCGCGCTGCAACCAGCCGAGCGTCTGTGCGCCCTTCGCTGCGTCGTGCAGCGCACTGTGGCTGGCTTCCAGCTTGCGCCCGGCACGCCGGGCCACCCCAACCACGTGGCCGATCCGCACGCGAACGACCGTGTCCCGGGTTTGTGAGACCTGTCCGGCGGCTTCCTCGACGGCCTTGAGCTTGCCCGCTTGCAACGAGGCCACCATGGCGTCGAGCGCCTTGCGCTCGTCGGTGTCGGGCTCTCGTGAGCGCCACGCCGTGACGTAGGCGCCCAGCTTCGCGACGCCTGCGCCCGACGTCGCCTTGGCGAATGCGTCGGCGGCAGCGTGCTTGCCCTGGAAGCAGAGCTTGTCGGCGACGAGCCAGGGATCGGGCTGCGTCGCAGCGCTGAGGGCCTTGAGCGCCTCGGCGTCCTTGGCTTCGACGGCCTTGAGCACAGCGCTCACGGCTTCCTTCAACGACAGCGGGCGTTGGGGCGCGGGCTTGTCGTCCGCGCCGGCGAGGGGCGCACCGAGGAGTACGAGCACGAGCAAAATGACAGTGCGTTGCATGGACCACCCGGGTGCAGAGCTAGGCGTGCAATCCGCGGAGTGCAGTCCGGCGGATTCTACCGCAGCCGGCCCTGGCCTGCTGCCTGCCTCAGCCGTCCTTGGGCTGCTCGGGGTCCTTCACCGGCAGGCGCTTGAGCTCGAACGCGGCGTCCTCGGCCACCTCGAGGCGGCCGAACTGCGTTGGATTGGCGGATTCGCGGAGCTTGACGAGGCGCTCGAGCACC
>JAJDEM010000222.1 GCA_029259795.1 Planctomycetota bacterium | reverse complement strand
GCGGCATCATGAAGAGCCCGGTGGACTACGGCGTCGGCTTCATCCGAACGACCGGACTGCTCATCGAGGAGAGCCGGCTGGAGGATGCCCTGACCGCATCCGGCCAGCGCCCCACCCGGCCGCCGAACGTGGCAGGCTGGGAGCAGGGCGACCTGTGGTTGTCGGCGCAGAACGCCGTGGAGCGGGCCAACCTGATCCAGGATGTGATCGGTCGGCGCAGCTTCCAGTCAGGCCAAGGCATCAACGTGCTCGACATGTTCCCGCCCCCGGGGGATGCCGTCGTCGGCCACACCGCACTCGAGATCCTCGATCACGCGGCCCAGGCCCTGCGCGCTGCCCCCACCCCGCAAGAGCGTACGCAGCTCGAGACGTACCTCAACTCAGAGCGCCAGAGCGACGGGACCGTCATCGACGACCCGTTCGACGGCACCAACAGCACGCACGTCGATCGGCGGGTGCGCGGCCTTCTCTACATCCTTTCCCAGCACCCCAGCTACCACGTCCGCTAGCGCAAGGAGATTTCACGATGTGCACCCCCAAGAGCCAAGACAAGCGCGGGATCTCTCGCCGTGACGTGCTGCGCTACGGCGCGGCAGCTGGCACCGCGATCGCGGCCATGGGCCCTCTCGGAGGCACGTTCCTCCGAGAGGCCTCTGGCGCGATCGCTACCCAGAATCACATGACGATCATCAACATGTTCGGCGGCAACGACAGCCTGAACATGGTGGTCCCCGCGATGACGGGCGTCGATGCGACGTACGCCGGCCGCCGGCCGACGATCGCGATCGACCCCCTCGTCGACAGCGTCCATCCACTGGTGAACCCCAACACGGGCAACACCGACTACGTCCTGCATCCGCAGTTGGCTGAGATCGGCCGGATGTACACCGAGGGCGACGTTGCGGTCTTCAACCTGGTTGGCTACCCAAACCCGAACCTAAGCCACTTCACCAGTGAGGACATCTGGAGTCGGGGCGTCCGCGGCAGCCTCAGTACGTTCGGCATGCAGCCCAGCGGCTGGATTGCCCGCTACGCCGAGCAGTATGCCTCGAGCCCGACCGGTGCGGTGTCTGTGGGCCTCAGCCGCCGCCGTGATTTCACCGGCGGTGCTTCCAACCCGCTCATTCTCTCGAGTGCCGGGCGCTTCCGCTTCGATCAGGACAACAACAGCAACAACAGTGCACTCCGACTGGACGTTGTACGCCAGATGCTCAGCCAGAGTGCCGCCTCCGGGCCCGCCGGAGTCGCGCGCACCAACATGGATCAGGCCCACCAGTTGATCGACCAGACCCAGGCCGCGCTCACCGACTACGGGAGCTTCTACGACCCGAACACGCGCAACTTCGCGTACTCGAACGACCGCCCCAGCCGCTACCTCCAGGACATCGCGCGTCTGATCCATGGCGGCTACGACACGCGCTTGTTCTATACGGGCTTTGGCGGCTTCGACACCCATGGGGACCAGGGCGGCGCAGCGACGGCGGCCGATCCGAATCCTCGGCACGCGCGCCTCATGCGGTTCCTCGATGAGGGCGTGGCGTCGTTCGCCGAGGACATGAAGGCCATGGGCGTGTGGGACAACACGGTCATCGTCGTCATGTCGGAGTTTGGACGCCGCTGCTTCGAGAACGGCTCCAACGGAACCGACCACGGGCACGGGCAGGCCGTCTTCGTGATCGGCGGCGGCGTGAACCACGGCGTCTTCGGGCCGGACCTCACATCAGACCTCCTCAACCAGAACTGGCTCCCCGGCCAGTACGACTTCCGGGCGATCTACCAGGAGATCCTGCAGAACCATCTCGGGGTCACGGACGTCTCGCGGATCTTCCCCGAAGCGTTCATCGACCCGTACACGCCCGCAGGCATCCTGTAGGTGACGAATGCAACAGGCACGGCGTCGCTTCGGCGGCGCCGTGCCGACCCTCGCACTACTTGACGTCGCGCGCCTTGCGCACGAGATCGAGGAAGCCGTTGCGATAGCCGCCTTGGTCGGCCCCAACGGAGCGACTCGCGACCCGCAGGACCTCCTCGTAGTTCGTGGAGCCTTTGTACTTGGAGCCGCGTAGCTGCATCCCGAAGGCGGCAACCGCCGCGGCAAAGCGGAAGTCCAGCGGCGCCTCCTCGAAGGCGAGTTCAGCCTTCGGCACGGCCCAGGAGAGCAGTCGGCTGGTGTCGGCCTCCGGGTCCTTGTAGCGGACCTTCACGAAGAGCAGCTCGTCGTTGGCCGTGGCCGTCGCAGGGACTGATGCCGCCGCGTAGCGGCGCGGGTCGACCTGCGGAAGTGCCATGCCCGTCCCCACCGGGACCACCTCGTAGAGCGCGGTGACCGTGTGGCCGGCACCGATCTCCCCAGCGTCCTTCTTGTCGTCGTTGAAGTCCTCCTTCGCGAGGAGACGGTTCTCGTAGCCGATCAAGCGGTAGGCCTCGACCTGCGTCGGGTTGAACTCCACCTGGATCTTCACATCCTTCGCGATCGTGACGAGCGTGCCGCCCGCCTGTTCGACGAGGATCTTGCGGGCCTCGGCGATCGTATCGATGTAGCCGTAGCTGCCGTTGCCCTTGTCGGCCAACTTCTCGAGGGTCGAGTCTTTGTAGTTGCCCATGCCGAAGCCGAGCACGGTCAGAAACACGCCCTGCTTCGCCTTGCGCTGGATCAAGCGAATGAGCTGGGACTGGTTCGTGGTCCCGACGTTGAAGTCACCATCCGTCGCCAGGATGACGCGGTTGACGCCACCCCGCTTGAAGTGCTTCATGGCGGTGGCATAGGCCAGCTCGATGCCCTCGCCCCCATTCGTGGAGCCACCGGCCTCGAGGTTGTCGATCGCCTTGAGGATCGCCTCCTCGTTGGTCGCCTCGGTCGACGGCAAGACGATCCCGGCGGCGCCTGCGTAGACCACGATGGCCAGGCGGTCGCGGGCGCCGAGCCGGTCCAGAAGCAGGTGCATCGATCGCTTGACCAGGGGCAACTTGTTCGGATCGTCCATGGAGCCCGACACGTCGAGAAGGAAGACGAGGTTGCAGGCCGGACGCTGCGCTTCTTCGAACTCCTTGCCCTTCATGCCGATACGCACCAGCTGATGCTTCGGCGTCCACGGGCACCGCGCGACATCTACGTGCACCGCGAACGGCGTGTCGCCCGTCGGGCCGGTGTAGTCGTAGGGAAAGTAGTTGATCATCTCCTCGATGCGGACGGCGCCCGCCGGCGGGCGTGTCCCGCCGTTGAGCATGCGGCGAACGTTCGAGTACGACGCCGTATCGACATCGACAGCGAGCGTGGACAGCGGGGTGTCGGCGACCCGACGGAACGGATTCTCCGTGATCTCGTCGTAGCTCTCGGTGTTGTGCGCACCCTCGACATCCTGCACACCGGCGATCAACGCGCCGGGGGCGGCACACGGTGCGCACGCAGCGGGCGCCATACGTCCCATTGGGGCGCCGGCATCCGAACAACCCATGGCGAGAAGCGAAAGAAACATGACAGCCAGGATCGTGTAGCGCATGAAGGCCTCCTCCGTCGGACGAACGACAACGAGCCTACAGAACGAACGTGCGGCCTCGCGCAGTCCCTAGCGCGCCGAGTACTGGCGAATTCGCGAATTGCCGCGCCCACGGATCACCAACCTGTCATCCCTGCATCCCGCCACGTAGCGGGCGCGTAGCAGCGGATGGTGAGGCCCAATCCCGGTGTGCCGGCCACGGACACTCCACGACTACCCTGGACGGCATGAAGAACGCACGCTGGGCCGCCGCCTGCTGGAAGACCACCTGTTCGCTCGCGCTCGTGGCCGTGCTGCTGGTCGCCTGCGGCGAGCCGTCCGTAGAGCCGACAGGACATCCGACCGTCTCCGATCTTCACGCCATCGAGTTCGACCTCGGCAACGGCGGGGTTTCACGACGCTTCGTTCGCGTCGCGGACTGGCAGGTCACGGACTCGCAAGAGCACGGCGGCTACGGGGCGAAGTACGACTTGGAAGTAAGCGCGGAGCGGGACCGTCTAAGCATCGAGTGCAACGGCATGCGGAATCTGCTGCATGTCGGCAAGGGTACGGAGGCGCAGTTTCGTGAGCTCGCCGCCACACCAGCCTGGTGGGACACGCGCAATCTCGAGGCCCCTGTCAAGGAGCTCGGGCTCGACGCGAAGGACGAGTTCCGGCGCTACTGGACACCCGTGCCCATCACCCCCGCAGCGGGCATCATCTTCGCCACGCGCTCGAGCGGTCCCGAGGGCAGCGACGCGGGAGCCCTCCTCTTCATCCGGCACATCGAGCCGGGCGAGCGGGTGGAGTTCATCGTCATCAAGGCGCCCGGGGAGGCCCCGGCTGGGAGCAGGTGATTCCAGAGACACCCGCTGCTCAACGAACTCCGCGACATTCAGCGCCGCAGGAGTAGGGTATCGACCTTCCCTTGAACCCCGACGCGAGAGATCGATGTGACCAAGAACCAGCGAGTCGTCGTCACGGGCGGCGCCGGCTTCATCGGAAGCCATCTGATCGAGGCATTGCTGGCCGAAGGTCAGTCAGAGGTCGTCTGCCTCGACAACTACTTCACTGGCTCGCGGGACAATCACATCGCCGGGGCGACCTACGTCGAGGGCCACACCAAGGACATCGCCACCTTGCTTCCGGAGGCTCCGGACCTCGTGTTCCATCTCGGCGAGTACTCCCGGGTCGAGCAGAGCTTCCATGACGCCGAGAAGGTCTGGGACCTGAACACACGCGGGACGTTCGCGGTGCTTGAGTACTGCCGCGCGCACAAGGCGAAAGTCGTGTACGCCGGCTCGAGCACCAAGTTCGCCGACGACGGCGAAGGCCGCAGCCAGAGCCCCTATGCGTGGTCGAAGGCCGTGAACAGCGAGTTGGTCGTCAACTACGGCCGCTGGTTCGGCCTCGAGTACGCGATCACCTACTTCTACAACGTCTACGGGCCGCGCGAGATCACCTCCGGCTCCTACGCGACACTCCTCGGCATCTTCCGCCGGCAGTGCGAGGAGGGCCTCCCGCTCTCCGTCGTCGCACCCGGCACACAGCGTCGAAACTTCACGCATGTGGACGACATCGTGCGTGGACTGATGCTCATCGGCGCGAAGGGCCAAGGCGACGAGTTCGGCCTCGGCGCCGAGGAGAGCTACACCGTGATGGAGATCGCGGAGATGTTCGGCCGTGAGATCACGATGCTCCCCGAGCGTGAGGGCAACCGGATGAACGCGCCGCTGGCAACCGAGCATGCCACCCGCCTCGGCTGGAAGGCCGAGCGCCGCGTCGAAGACTACGTGCGCGAGTGCGCCCGGAGCTAGGAACGCCCCTACGGGCGCCGCGCCGAGACGATCATCGAGCTGCGCGCCGTGAGGTTCTGGCGCTTGATGTCCACGTAGCCATGGCGCTCGAAGGCCGCCATGAACTCCCGCGGCCAGTGGGTGTTCTTGATCACCGTGACCAGCTCCTTGTCGAACGCCTTCTCCCACGCGGGGAAGAACCGCGGTCCGATCGTGTTGATCGACCACATCCAGACGCGCCACACCTTGCGATAGAGCCATGTCTTCGGATAGGTGAAGTCGTGTAGGACGACCTTCGCTCCGGCACGCAGATACGGCGTGATGCAGTCGAGCAGGCGATCCGGATCCACGTACTTGGGGATGTACGAGGAGCAGACGGCGTCGAACGCACCGGTCAGGGGCGCGGACTCGGCGTTGGCGTGCAGCAGCTCGGCCTCCACCCCCATCGCCGCGAGCTTCGCCTTCGCGACGTCCAGGTACTCCTGGGTCAGATCGACCCCCACGAGCTGGCTCCCCGGGTACTTGCGCGCAAGTTTCTCGAGCACGATCCCCGTGCCGCAGGCCAGGTCGAGCACGCGCTCGGCGGTCTCCGGCATGGAGGCAAGCAGCTTGCGCTTCCAGTAGCCGTCAAGGCCGAGCGTCGTCCAAGCAACCACGCGGTCGTAGCTCGCACCCGTGCCCGAGAACCAGCGGTCCACGAGGGCCTCGCGGTGCTCGAGCTTCTCCGGCTGATGTTGATCCAGGAACTCGGACATGGTCGGCCGCCGAGGCCTACTTCTCGGCCTTGGTCGCGTGCTTGACGACGACCCGCTCACCGCCCTCGTGGCGATAGGCATCGATGCGCAGCTGCAGCCCGCCGGCAATCGCCCGCACCATCGATGCGGAGGCGGCGGCGGTCTCATCATCATTCTGGCCGGGCTCGGCGATCTCGAACTGGATGTAGCGCGCGCCCGTCCCCACTTGCGGGATCGTGGCGTCGATGCCCATCCACTGGCCGAGCCAGACCTCGGCCCAGGCGTGGTAGCCGGCCACGGCCGTGTGGTCTTGCAGCTCGAGGTACTCCAAGCCGCCGATGTTGCGCGCGGGAATGCCTGCCGCTCGGCAGAGGGCGACCGTCAGCGCGGCATGCTCGGAGCAATCACCGATCCCCGACTTCAGCACCTCGACCGCCGTCGCGTTGCCCCGGGCGCCGCTCTTCTTCTCGAGCGTCCGGTAGACCCACAAGACGATCTTCCGTGTGGCCGTCAGGGTATCCTTCTCGCCACCCACGATCTCTTTGGCCTTTGCGACAATGGCCGGATCATCCGACTGACTCAGCGGCGTTGCCGCGAGGTAGCGCTTCACGGCCTCATCCGTCACGGCGACCGGGCGCGCAAGGGCCTTCGCGTCCGCGGGCAGGCGGGTCGAGGAGAGGGTCACGCGGTACGTGTCACCGTCGGCCTTCACCTTCTGGTATCGATTGTCAAACAGCATGGCGCCCTCGCCCGGCACCTTGTTCTTGAAGCTGATCGTCACCTCCAAGGACTCGAGGTGCTTGGCCATCGGCGCGAGCCCGGTCACGGGGACGTAGCTGCTCAGCTGCCAGCCCGCCGAGGAGAACTCGAAGGGCGACTCGTCGATCCACTTGGCCTCGATGACCCCCATCATCGAGAGGTACATCGGAACGAAGTCCTTGTCGACGATCAGGTCCGCTGCGCCCATCTTCGAGACCGATCGGATGCGGTAGCCGGGATGGGACTCGCCACCGTGCTTGTAGCTGGTCTCGCCGACGATCGTGATGGTCTCTGGGTCGAAGACCTGGCTCTCTTCGTCGAGCACTACGTAGCTCTCCTCCGCCTTCTCGCCGCGCTTGAAGAGCGGGAGGAGGCGGCGGAACACCTGGAAGGCCGACGCGATCGACTTGGGCAGGGCCACGCGCTTGGAGAACTTCGACCCGGGACCGCTGTAGTCGATGTCGACATGGGTATCCGTGTAGCGCGTGTGGATCGTCTTGACGATGCCCGCCTCGGTCTCGCGCTTCTTGGCCCAACGGATGGCGCCGGTCTTGTCGAAGAAGCTGAGGGAGTGGTTCTTCGTCACGAAGACGTCGTTCGCACCGCCGTTGCCGCGTGAGATCTTGAGCAGGAAGGTCTCCTCCAGCAAGACGCTGCCGTCCTTCATGTAGCCCTGCCGACCCGCCACCCCACCGGCACGTTGGCCCTGGAACTCGAGCGCCAGGTTGCGCTGCACGATGCGCGTGGCATCGGCCATGCGGACGGGCTTCTCGGGCGCGTCCTTGGCCCACAGCGGCGCGCTGATGAGCAGGAGGAGGGGAAGGACCAACGCGAGGCGGACGGAACGTGCCATGTGGAGTCTCCAGGGACGGGCGACCAAGGTACACGGCTCGCCGGGTGGCATCGATCCACCGCAGCGCGCAAGTGAATCGGATACGCTCGCTCCCGGATGGCGAGCGCATCATGCGTCTTGGGCTCTAGCCGACCGGCCTACTTCTTGGGGCCGGTACCGACCTTCTTGGTCTTGCCGAGGCCGAGCGCCGCGATGCGGCGCAGCAAGCCCATGCGGGCCTCGCCGAGGCCGATGCAGTGAATCTCCATCTTGCGGAAGAGGTTCAAGCGCTTGACGTCGTCGACGAGCCAGTTGGGGAAGGCGTACGGCCCGTAGAACATGAGCTGCGGCGGGGTCTTCGCCGTGCGTGTGCCCGCTTCGGGATCGCCTGCCCGGTCGCCGGGGTCGGTCTTGTCGAGGTCTGCCCAGTCGTCCCACGTCGGGGCGCCGTCGGACAGGATGAACAGCGTGTCGCAGCCCTCCGTGAAGGTGACGGGGTCGACGTACGCCTCCGTCTTGACGAGGCCCTTCTTCTTGAGCTTGAACGCGCGGTGGATCGCGCCATGCACGTTCGTCTGCCCCATCAAGGTGCCGTGCGGGCGACGGGGCGCCGGACCACCCGCCTCGAGCGCATCGAGCTCGCGGATGGTCTTGCGAATGCGACTCGGCGTCGCACGCATCAGGCCGGGCGTGGCCTTCATTCGCTCCGCGCTACGGCCAAAGAGGATGACGCAGAACGTCTTGTCTTCGGCCAGGCCCGCGAGAGAGAGCTTCAACAACTCGCGCGCCGCCTCGAACCGGTTCTTCACCTGGTCCCAGGGGATCGACTGCGGATCGGCGAGCGGCCCGCCCTGCTTGCCGCGCTTCTTGGGCGCAGCCCCCCCGCCGGTGACGGGTCCCAGCGCGCCCTTCTCCTTGGTCGTAAGCGGCGTGAGCATGGAGTCCGACAAGTCGATCGCATAGCAGATGCGATCGCCGGTGCCACGAATCCCGATGAAGGTGGGCCCCTTCGCGTAGCCCTCCCCCGCGCTCGAACGGTTGCCGCCAGCCTCCAGTTCGCGTAGCCACGGCGCCGCGTTCAACCCGAGGATGTCGGTGCCGAACAGCTTGGCGAAGTGCCGCGCCAGAATGAGCTTCGCGCCGGCTGGCGTCGCGTCGTCGTCCAATTGATCGATCAGGGCGGTCGCCGGCGTTCGAAACACCTCCGACTGGCGCGCGTGGGCCCGAACGAGAAGCGCCCGCGCAAGACTTCCGAGGATGGCCGTACGCGCAGCCGGCTCGGCCGGGAGCGCCGCAAGCATCGGCTCGAAGAGCGCCAGCACCGGCGGACCCTCGCGTGGCGGGCTCGGGTCCTTGCCCTTCTTCTTGGCGTCTTCCTCCTCGCGCTTCAGCTCGGCCGTTCCCTTGCTCTTCTGCTCCTTGTCGTACCGGGCATTGCGCTGCTGCCAGTCGGCGGTGAGGGCCTCGACGGCCGCTGCCCGAAACCAGGGGTTCTCGTGCGTGCGCGCGACCTTCAGGACGCCCGTAGCGCCATCCCCCGCCATGCGGACCTGGAGTGACTTGAACCACAGCCACGCGTCACGGTTCTTTGCGTGCTTCGTCCGCCACGCGTCGAACGCGGGTAGGTGGTCCCTCGACGTGAACTGGTTCTTGCAGATGGAGGCGAGTAGGTAGCGCACTTGCGCCTTCGGGTCCTCGGTCTTGGCATAGCTCTTCATCAGGATCTGGAGCGCCCGCGGATCTTGCGTCCGCGCGAACGTGAGCCGGCCATGGAAGCGCTTGTAGAGCGACGCGCGCTTGAGGAAGGCTCGGTACGCACGCTTGGCGTCGTCGAAGGCGTCTGCCTCGGCAGTCCCCGCGCTGGCGAAGACGAGCGGGATCACCAGGAGCCATCCCCACCAGCGAGGCGAGAGGCGTGTGCGCAGCATGCCCTGAATCGTACCGGCGCGTGTCGCTGCGGGGAACGGCGCGAACGGCTACTCGTCGTTTGCCTCGACCAGGATGTCGACCAGCGTCAGGCGCCCCGCCTCGATCTGGACGACCCGATCAACCGGCTTGTGCCACTTCCCACGCAAGCGCAGCTGATAGGTGCCTACCGGGACGGCGCTCGACTCGGTCGCATGATCGAAGTAGTTCGCCCGCTGCCCCTGTTGGTACGCACGGTAGCGGACCGTCTCGCCGTTCTCGTCGATCAGGTCGGGGTTCTCGAGGATGGCGAGCTGCTTGGACTTGTCGGCGATGACCACGCGAAACTGCATGGCCCCGCCAAGAGCTGGCCGCAGCTCGACGTCGAGCTTTCCATCCGCGGGAATCTGGATCTTCTTGGTCAGGCCGAGCAAGAAGCGCGCAGGGCCCGCCCCAGGAACGCCAACTTGAGGGCGACCTCGCGGGTGTCTATCCCCGGGGCCCGCGAGCACGACCGTCATGGCGCCGGGCCCCAGGTCGTTCGTCACTGTGAACTCCCTCTGCTGGGTCCAGCGGACCTCCGCGATCGACTCGGCTACGACGCGGACGAAGAGCGGCGGATTCTCGATGCGCGTCGCGTCGGGCGCGAGGCAGCGGACACGGAGGGCTCCCTCGGGGGGCACCCTCGGAAGCCTGAGCGTCACCACCTGGATCGACGGCGTCTCTCTCATCACGTAGGACCTCTCGACAGGCCCATAGCCGGGAGCCCATCCGACGATGAGCAGCTTGGCGCCGGGATACCGATCGCCGTCGTAGACGTGCGTGTCGCCCGCAACAGCCCTGCCCGACTGCGCATCAACCAGCAGCACCTGGAGTTGGTGGCGCGGAACCGTCAACTCGACCAGTTCCGGACCCGGCACGGATTGCTGTCCGACATCGTCCGCCGCGCGGTCGCCAGAGACCATGACTTCATAGCGAGTCCCAGGCCGCAACCCCACGAACGCAAAAGATCCGTCGGCTCTGGACTCGACGGTCTCGATTTCTCGACGGCCCACCCCATCATCGGCCAGGAAGACGTCTACGCCCGCCGCCGCAGTGCCGTCAGCGAACCGCACCCGTCCCCGGAGGTACGTCTTCTCGGGAAGATGAAACTCCAGATCACGGAGCGGCTCCGCCGTCACGATGCGTCGATGCAGCAAGACACTCGGGAACCGCTCCTCCGGTGCGGAAGGCCCAGGATCAAGCAGGTCGTGGCTATCACCGTAGAAGATGATCTCGCCTTCCGGGCAGCGGAGGCTGAAGCGACCCGCGGCATCAGTGCGGACCTGGGCGTGGAACTTGCTCTCGGTAATCGTGACGCCCGGCACGGGCGCGCCCTGGGCATCGAGCAGACGACCACTCACCGGCGTTCCCTTCCAGTCCTCGAACCCGATGGGGATCCACGCGATCACGGGACCGCCGACCACCGCAGGCACGGGGTCTTCCGTGTTCTCCAGCAACCACGCGACGTCAAACGACATCGACCGCTCTTCCCAGAACTCGCCGCCACCCTCGACGACGAGCTTTACGGCACCGCGGAGGCGGTGCGGTACGTTCGGGACCGCAAGCGGGGACAGGAGGCACACGCCGTCCTCGCCGGTCACCCCCTCGAGGACGGGCGACTCGATCAGCTCCGGTCCCTTCCAGTAGATGCGCACGGGGTAGCCGACGGCCGGACCCTCGTCTTCGGCCATCCCGCTGGAGAACATGGCCTCCAGCGGGCGACGCGGCTTGACGAGGTGGGCGAAGAACCGAACGCCGAGACGAGGCGGTGCCTCGGCAATCAGCGGGACCAGCAACTCCTCGCCAAGGGACGGCGCCTCGGCTGTGGTGGGAAAGGCTTCGTCCGCTCGCCCCGCCCCCACACGCAGCACGGGGGCCTCGCCCGCGTCCCCCGCCCCGACCTCGTTTGCCTCGTGCTTGGGCGGCGTCCCGTCGAAAGAGCCCGCCAGCCACGCCAGGAGAGCCAGGGCCCCCAGCGCAGCGGCGATGAGCGTCCCACGCTTCTTCATCCGCACAGCGTACTCGCGCCCTCGCCCTCCCCGCGTCACGGGGACTAGACTGCTACCGTGACTTCGCCTGCAGACGCCGAGCCTCGACCGCCTCCCCTGCTGCCCGCACTGGTGGCCGCCGCCGGCATCGCGGTCATCGTCGGCTGCATCGTCATGGCCGTCTGGTTTGACAGTGGTGACCCGCCCGCACCCCTGGACTGGACCGTCGAGGTCACGATCCGCTCTCCCGAGGGAGACCCACTGCCCTACGCCGACTTGATCGCCTCGGTGCCCGCGCTCCGCGGCTTGACCGTGGGATGTGACGTGGATGAGGAAGGCCGGTCCCAGGCCGAACCTGCCATGTGGGCAAGGCCCGAGGATGTGCGCGAGGTCACCTTCACAGCCATGCTCGGCGGTCCGTCCAAGCGCAGCGCTCGGATCGCGACCAAGACGGTCTACTACCCCGCCACTCATGTCACGTTGGTCCTCGATCCGGAGCCGAGCCTCACGCTCGAGATCGCCGGCTGGCCTGCGGATGCTGCCGAGGTCGATTGCCAACTCGTCGCGGGTCCCGTCCGCCCAGGCAAGACCCCCGGCCCCGGGGTGGTGATGAGCGGCGTGAGCTCCGAAGCGATCAAACCGAGCGGGCGCGTGCGCTTCCCCGCACTCTCCGATGCGCTCTCCTACTACCTCTGGGCCCACGTGCCCGCACACGACGCCTACGTATTGGAATCCGGTCTGGAGGCCGGCAAGGCACAACGGCACCGCGTCAGCCTGCGCAAAGGACACACGCTCGAGGGTTCGATCCTCGGCCTGAAGCCGGGGCAGGACGTCGACGTAACGGCTTTCCGTTCGACGGACGACCGCTCTCTCAGCGCGTATGCCAGCTGGGACGGGAAGTCCTCGTTCGTGTTCCGAGGCCTCCCGGCGGGCGAGTGGCGGATCGACGTCCGTGCCCGAGCGCCCGAGAACGGCAAGGGGCCACAGCCCGGCTACTTCGGCAGGCGCAAGGTCACCCTGCCCGCGGGTCCGATCAAGATTCGCGTGAAGCCCTTCTGACCGCTCCCCGGCCACCGGCGCGCGCGAGCGCCGGCGGCGCCTGGGGAATTCCCTCCGTCCCGTCGCTGCGTCGCTACGCCTCGGCCTATCCTCGGCAGGGAAGAAACCACGCGCCACCCCAGCCAGCCTTCTGCCGGAACGGTGGTGCACGAGGAGAACCGATGCGGATACTTGGACTGACGCTGACCCTGTTTGCTGCCGCGCTGTTTGGCGCCTGCGGTGACACGGCAGACGACTCGACGGACACAGGTGAACACCACGAGGACGGGGATCACGACGGTGACCACGACGGTGACCATAAGCACGCCGAAGATGGCGATCACGATCACGACGAAGACGGCGACCACGCCGACGGCGATCACGAGTCGATGGCCAAGCCCCTCGCCGGCGCGAGCTGGGACGGCGGCGACGGCTTCGACCCCACCAAGCACAGCGACAAGGTGCGCATCGTCGCATTCTTCAAGCCTGGGTGAGGCGGTTGCAAGCGCGAAGCGAAGCATCTGGTCCAGATGCGCTCTGAGCACAAGAACATCGAACTCGTCGGCGCCACGGCCTCGACGGACGCCGCCGCCATCAAGGCCTTCCGTGAGGAGACGGGTGCTGACTTCCCGATCCTCCTCGGCGTCTCCGAAGAGACACGCACGGCCTACGGCGCGAAGGGCTATCCGTACTTTGCCGTACTCGACGCCCACGGCGCCGTGATCGGCAGCGATGAGGCTGCCGTCAAGAAGGCTGTCGGCGGCTAGCGCCCCCTGCATTCGACACGATCACCCGCGCCGGTCCTCCGGCGCGGGTGACTCCCCGAGATTCGTGCTGCGAGCGCCCTTGCGTGTCGTTTGGATCCTTGATGCGATCCCGCCTTGCCCTGCTCGCGGCTGCCCTTCTGCTGGGCGCCTGCCACTCGCCAATCAGCGACCTGATCGGGGATGTACCCGGTGAGCCCGCAGAGGCCCCGTCTTCCGACGCCCAGCCCACGGAGAGCCCCACGGGATCGTCCCTCGTCCAGCCCGCAGAGGTCCCCGCCCCGATCGATCTGGCAACCCTCGGCACGGGCGCTGCACCGGGCAACGCCAAGGGACCCGGCAACTTCGTAGGCCGCGGCTCCGCGCGAAATTTCTACACGGGGCGCGGTGGCCGGCTCTGGTTCTACATGAACAACTACTACTGGGTCTCGGAGACCGCGCCGCTCGAGAAGCTCTGGATCAAGGCGGATGTGATCGAGGAGTGGCAGGACCTGCGCAAGTGGCCCAAGGGCAACTTCGTCCCCGGCCCGGAGCCGAAGGTGACGTCGGAGTACTGGATGGTCGGCCCCACGCGCCGCAGCGTCCGCATCGACAACCACAAGGACTACTGCCTGCTGTCGGACGGCTACACCGCGGGATCCATCAGCGTGAAGGTGACGCTCACGCTGGGCCACCTCAAGGTGAAGGACAAGCGCGGGCGCTGGGTCGAGTCGCGCAACGGCTACATTCTCGAGTCACGCAACTACTCCGGCGGCGGTGGTCTGGGTTCCGAGAACGCCCGCTTCGTGCCGCTGCGCACCGAAGCGGTCACGACCTGGGCCTACAAGGTCCCCTTCTCAACGCACCCCCAGCGCCTCACGCGCAGCAGCTGGCAAGACACCAAGCTCCCGACGTGGGCGCTCGAGAAGCGCAGCGCACCGCCCGGTGCCGTGCGCCCGGCGCGACCGGTGACCCCGTCCACGGGCTCCGCCCCCGGGTCGTAGCCCCTACGCGGGCTCGGGCTCGACGACTGCGTCCTTCTTCAGCAGCAGCTTGCCGATGAACCACGCCAAGGGCAGGTAGCCCAGCAGGTCAACGAAGGGAAACCACGCCGGATGCGGCATCATGATGAGGTTGGCGATACCGGCCAGAGTGAACAGGATGCCGATGATCACAGCCGGGTGCAGCGTGCGCCGGCCGGCAATGAGCATCGCGAGTGCGGCGCCCGCGACCGTTCCAAGCCAGTGAGCGAGCATGGCAACCACATAGGCGCCACTGGGCAGCGTCTTCATCCAAGCCTTGGTCTCCTCCCACTGATCCATGTCGCTCGGGTCGAGCCCCTCGGGCGGCGGGTAGAGCGGCTGGCAGAGGGTGTGGACCAACTGCATGAGGATCGATCCGGCGATGAAGCCGAGGATCACGCCCAACACGATTCGGACGACGGGGTTCTTCATCACTGCCTCCAAGGAACGGGCGGCATCTTCGCACAGCGAGGCTCGGGTTGCCCGGAGTAGCTGCCTAGCGTGCGCGCGTGAGGGGCAGGACGACGACGGTGGGCTTGCCCTGCACGAACGCCACGTCCAGCGGGCGGGGCGTGGCGTAGCCATCCAGAGCCTCGAAGCGCAGCTGATACCGTCCAGGCTTGTCGACTTCCAGCCGGCAGCCTTCCGGCGAGGTGCTGGTACGCAGCAGCTCGTCGTCCTCGGTCCCCGCCAC
The DNA here is from genome assembly GCA_029259795.1 of Planctomycetota bacterium. Classification (GTDB taxonomy): domain Bacteria; phylum Planctomycetota; class PLA2; order PLA2; family JAEUHO01; genus JAHEIK01. Next base: position 1,553 of record JAJDEM010000222.1, on the reverse strand, counting down.
GAGCACGTCAACCAAGCCATCCAGATCGAGCGGTACGGGCCGGCCATCGACTTCGGCACGGACGATCACGGAGGCCGATCGTCGCACTGGCAGGGTGAGCCGCGCTCGCGGGCTGGTGATGGACACCCGCAGGAGTTCCGAGAAGTAGCCGAGGCCCCTGACGCGAACCCGCACGACGCCAGCGGGCGCGATGAAGTCAAACCGCCCGGTCCTCGGATGACGCCGGACCAGCACCGGGCTCCACATCCGAACGCCCTTCGGAAGTTGCACGTGCCACGTGATGGCCGGAGCTGGATCCTCGGGCCAAGCCTGATCGCCGTCCGTGACGACGGATACGCGCACCGGCTCTGGAAGAGCAAGTTGAGCCTGGCGCGTTCCTGTCGCCCCGACCTCGAGCGAGGCTAGATGGTGCATCGCTGAACAACCCAGGATGTAGCGTCCCGGTTGAACCAGCCCTGCGTCGAACGGGTGGACACCCACTTTGCCGCCGCCCGGCGGCCACGGATCAAACTCGAGAGTCACTTCACGCGCTTGCCCGTACAGGGGAGGGTCGAGGAGCGACATCGTTACGGTAGGCTCCGTGAGATCCCAGCCAGCCGGGACGCGCAACACGCCTGCGAACGGAACGGCCGGCTTGACCCTCAGGGGCTCCATCTCCAACCTGATGCTGCCCCGCAAGCCGGCCTCGATGGCAACCTCGCCTGAGGCAAGGACAAACGGATTGGAGCTTACGAAGCCGAGTTCGAGCTGCAGCACGTAGGCCCCAGGCGCGATGCCATCGAGGGCGAGCCTCGGTGAATCAAGCGGCCTCCACTCGGCCGCGACCGGCCCACTCGCCGAGTCCCGCCGCAGCCGGAAGGCGGCGGCGGCGGGCGGCGGCCCACCGGCAAGCGACACATCGAGAGCGCCTCCCCGCTGCAGGCCCACGTGATGTTTGCCACCCTTGGTGAAGTCAACACTGAGTCGTGTCCACGCGTAGCCCTGACCTCCCACATGAAACGTGGCTAGCTGGTTCTCGACGTCCGACGCAGTCGGACGTTGCGTCCACGGTGAAGCCCTCTGCTGCGAGCGGCTGGACCCCGTCGCGGGCACGCTCGGGTGCTCATGACGCCTCTTCCCGTAGGGCACGCGGCGCAGGTCGACCTCGCTTACGTCTTGGCCCGTGGCGGCGTCGACGACCCGGATCGTCGTCGTCGGCAGCAGGACCGCCCGCAAGCCGAGCTTGCCGTCGGCGGGCACGACCAGCCCGTCGATGCCATTTGGAAACCAAGCGTGTTGGTCACGCTCGGGGATGATCAGCGAGGTGGGCTCCAGTGTGCGCCCGCGGTGCATTCGCAGGGTCCACTTGCCGTCTGAAATCTGGACCTCGCGCGTGTCGCCCGAGTGGCCATCCCACACGATGAGGCGCAGCCGGCCGGAGGGCACGGCGGCCTCAACCCCACTGGCGTCGACAAGCACGATGCTCCCCTGAACGATCTGCACCTCGCCAGGCGGAATCCACGTCTCCGGCTCGCCCTCCGCCGCCTCGTCCACGACCGGCGGGGGCGCATCGG
>JAJDEM010000221.1 GCA_029259795.1 Planctomycetota bacterium | reverse complement strand
GGCGCACGGATGGCGGCCAGGTCGAAGGGGAAGATGCGCGCCGCATGCGGCGCATCGCGGAGCACGCCCGCGCCATGTGCTTCCTGGTCGCGGATGGGGTGAAGCCCGGCAACGAGGGGCGTGGCTACGTGCTGCGGCGGGTCATGCGCCGCGCGATTCGCGACGGCATCCAGCTGGGTCTCGCCGAGCCGTTCCTCGGCAGCATGGTCGAGCCGGTGCTCGGCGTGATGGGCACCGCCTACCCCGTGCTCATCGAGGGTCGCGATGTGCTCGTCTCCGCCCTGGAGGGCGAGGAGGGCCGCTTCCGCCAGACCTATGACAAGGGCCTGCGCTACCTCGAGGACGAGATTGCCGCCCTGGGGGAGGACAAGACGCTCTCCGGCGACGCGGCGTTCCGGCTCTACGACACCTACGGCTTCCCCCTGGATCTCGCGCAGGTGATCCTTGGCGAGCGGGGGCTGGCGGTCGACGAGGCCGGCTTCGAGACCGCCATGGAAGCCCAGCGCACCCGGGCCCGCGCCGGCGCCAAGATGAAGGGCGACATCTTCGCGGGCGGCCCGCTGACGGAGCTCAAGGACCAAGGCGTCGCGGCAACCGTGTTTGATGGCTACGAGGCCGTCGAGGGCGAGGCGACGATCGTCGGGATCCTTGCGGGTGATGTGTTGGTGGAGCGGGCCGATGGCGACGACCAGGTCACGATCGTCCTCGACCGCAGCCCCTTCTACGCGGAATCCGGCGGCCAGGTCGGCGACAGGGGCACGCTCGTCGTCGGCACGGCCGACGAGAACCTGGCCCGTGTGGAGGACACGCTCACGAAGGAGGGCATCCACCTGCACGACGTGCAGATCGTCCGCGGCGCGTTTGCCGTGGGTGACACGGTCCATGCGGGCGTCGACGCCGTGCGTCGGGCGGCGATCCGCCGCAACCACACAGCGACCCATCTCTTGCACGAAGCACTGAAGCGCGTCCTCGGGGACGGCGTGAAGCAGGCCGGCTCTCTGGTGGCGGCGGATCGGCTCCGCTTTGATTTCAACCACGACAAGGCCCTCGCGCCCGAGGAGGTCTCCGGCATCGAGAGCCTCGTGAACGCGTGGATCCTCGCGAACGACGCGGTGGCGACGGATGTCATGGACCTCGAGGCGGCCAAGGCCTCGGGGGCCGTCTCGCTGTTTGGCGAGAAGTACGATGACGTCGTCCGCGTGCTCTCCATCGCGAGCGGCAGCAAGGAACTCTGCGGGGGCACGCACTGCGCGCGGACCGGTGACATCGGCTCGCTCCGCATCACCGTCGAAGCGGGCATTGCGGCAGGCGTGCGGCGCATCGAGGCCGTAACCGGCACGGACGCGCTCGAGCTCAGTGCCCGCGATCGCGATATCGTCGGCACCCTATCCGGTGCGTTCAAGGTCACCCCCAACGAGGTGCTCGCGCGGGTGGAAGGTCTGCAGGACGAGCTGAAGGCCATCAAGAAGGCTGCCGAGAAGGCCAAGCACGCCGCCGGAGCCCAGGCCGCCGGGCAGCTCGCCGACGATGCCGTCGAGGTGGGGGGGCTGAAGGTGCTCGCGGCCTCGGTCGAGGGCGTGGACGCCAAGGGCCTCAAGGGGGTCTGGGACACGCTCAAGAAGAAGGGCGTGCAGGCGGCGGCCCTGATCGGGGAGCAGGACGGCAAGGCGCCGATCCTCTGCGCGCTCACCAAGGATGCCGCCGAGGCGGGTCTCAGCGCCAAGAGCCTGCTTGGCGCGCTCACGGCCCACCTCAAGGGCGGGGGCGGCGGGAGCCCGCTGCGGGCCCAGGGGCAGGGCCAGGATCGTTCCCAGATCCAGGCCGCGCTGGCAGCGGCTACGGAGGCCTTCGCGGCCCGCGGCTGATCTTGACCGCTCCCCTGCAGGCGCATACCTTTCTGAACTGCCTTGCGGGTTTGGACGAAACGCGGTGGTTGCCCACCGGGTAGGCGGACCGCAATGCCCCCAATGTCCCACAGTTGGCCGCTCGCATCCCACCGGGAGCGGGTCGCCGAAGGAGATCGCCATGGCCGTTCCGATGCGCAAGATCAGCAAGCGCCGCACGCGTATGCGCGCTTCCCATCACAGCATCGAGGCGCGCAACCTGCGCGACTGCCCGCGCTGCGGCACGCCGGCCCCCGGCCACCGTGTCTGCGGCAAGTGCGGCCACTACCGCGGTCGTGAAGTCGTCTCGAAGGAAGACTGAACCCGACGTGGTGTCCACGCGTGCTGTCCACCAGCCGGTGGATTCGCGCGGCCGATCCACCACCTGGTTGAGGAGCTGAGGCGCGATGCAGATCGCCATCGACGCCCTGGGGGGTGACCACGCACCGGAGGCCCCGGTTGTCGGCGCACTTCAGGCACTGGAAGCGTATCCCGACGTCGAGGTCGTCCTCGTTGGCGACCCCGGTCCGATTCAGGCCGCGCTGGCGGCGCACGGGGCGGCCGTCTCCGACCGCCTGAGCATCCACGATGCTCCGGAGAGTCCCGGCAGCGACGACCCGGTGAAGGCGATCCGCCGCAGCCCGAAGGTCAGCGCGCGCGCTTGCGCGGACCTGCTGCACGCGGGCACGGTCCAAGGCGTGGTGACGATGGGCACGACCGGTGCTGCCGTGGCCGCCGCGACCCTCTACTGCCGGCGCCTACCCGGCGTGAAGCGGACGGGCATCGCCGTGCCGCTTCCGACGCCGAGCGGGGTCTGCATCTGCATCGATGGCGGCGCGAACCCCGACGCCAAGGCCATCCATCTCCATCAGTACGCCGTGATGGCCATGCACTACGCCACGGCCTCCCTCGGCATCGAGAAGCCGCGCATCGCCATCCTCTCGATCGGGGAGGAGGAGTCCAAGGGCAATCGGCTTGTCGCCGAGACCTGGGAACTCTTCCGCGCAAACCCGCTGCCGAACTTCATCGGCAACATCGAGCCGCACGCCGTCTTCGAAGGTGGCGCCGATGTGATCGTCTGTGACGGCTTCACGGGCAACATCGTGCTCAAGACCGCCGAAGGCATGGCGGCGTTCGTCATGAAGGGTGTGCCTGCGGCGCTCGCAGCCGCAGGCATCGAGAAGGACCCGCGCAGCATGCTGCGCTCGCTGATGACGGCGCTCGATTATGCGCAGTACGGAGGCGCGCCGCTGCTTGGGGTCGAGGGCGCCTACGTCATCGGCCATGGCCGAAGTGGCCCCGAAGCCTTCAAGAATGGCGTGCGCGTCATCCGCTCCTACATCGAGGGCAACGTCGGCGACCGGATCGTCGAGCAGCTGGCCGCCACGAACGCAGACGAGGCCTTGCATGACAAGGGAGCAGGCGCATGAGCACGACGGCGCTTCTCTTCCCAGGCCAAGGCGCGCAGAAGGTGGGCATGGGCGTCGATGTGGCGGACCGCTGGCCTGAAGTTCGCGAGCGCGTCTACGACCGCGCGGCGGAGGTCCTCGGCTACGACCTGCTGGCCATCTGCCGGGAGGGTCCGGCGGAGGCGCTCGTCCGTACCGACATCCAGCAGCCGGCCATCCTTGCCGCAGGCATCGCCTGCTGGGAGGCCCTGAAGGCCTCCGGTGCCGTCCAGGCGGATGACGTCGCCGTCACCTTCGGCCTCTCCCTGGGCGAGTTCACGGCGCTACAGGCGGCTGGGGCCCTCGAGCTCGGCGACGCGCTGGTGCTGGTCCGCGAGCGCGGGCTTGGCATGCAGGAGGCCAGTCAGGCGAACCCCAGTGGCTTGACGGCCTTGCGCTGCGAAGCGGAGGATGCCGAGGCCGTGTGTGCTGCTGCGCGTGAGCAGACCGGCGGGGTGTGCACCGTCGCCAATCTCAACGCGCCGGGGCAGGTCGTCATCTCGGGCGACACGGCTTCGCTCGATGCGGCCGAGGCGATCGCGAAGGAACGCGGCATCCGCCGGCCGACGCGCCTCCCCGTCGCAGGCGCGTTCCACAGTCCGCTCATGCAACTGGGCGCCGAGCGTCTGGCGCGTGCCCTGGACGGCATCGAGATCAAGACGCCCCACGTCCCCGTGATCTCGAATGTCACTGCGCAGCCCACGACAGACCCCGACACCATTCGCGCGAACCTCATCGCCCAGGTGACGAGCCCCGTGCTGTTTTCGGAGTGCGTCACCACGGCGCTCGAGTTCCGGATCAACCGGGTGATCGAAAGCGCCCCGGGTAAGGTCCTCACGGGCCTGGCTCGCCGGAACGATCCGGACGGCCACCTCACGACCCTCATCAACGCCGATACCGCAGAGGCCATCGAAGCCCTTGCCGCGGCGGGAGAACCTTCCGCATGACCTCGTTCGCAGATGTCTCCGTCCTGATCACGGGCGGCACGCGCGGCATCGGCCGCGCCCTCGTGAAGGCATTCGCCGAGCGCGGCGCCAAGGTCACCTTCACGGGCACGAACGAGGCGGCCGCTGCCGAGGCGGCGGCCGAGAGTGGCGCGGCGGAGGCCTGCCACTTCGTGAAGGCCGACGTGTCCGATCCCGACAGCTCAAAGGCTGCGGTCGACGCCGCCGTGGCCTTCGGCGGCGGGCTGGATGTCGTCGTGAACAACGCGGGCATCACCCGCGACCAGTTGCTCCTGCGCATGTCGGAGGAGGAGTGGGACCAGGTCCAGGATGTGAACCTCAAGGGCACCTTCCTGACCACGAAGAGCGCCGCCCGCCGGCTCATGAAGAGCAAGCGCGGCCGCCTGATCAACATCACATCGGTGGTTGGCATGACCGGCAACGCCGGCCAGGCCAATTACGCGGCCAGCAAGGCCGGCGTCATCGGCTTCACCAAGGCCGTGGCCAAGGAACTGGCCGGTCGCGGGGTGACGGCAAACGCCGTGGCTCCGGGCTACATCGCCACCGACATGACCGCCGAGCTGCCCGAAGGGGCCGCCGAGACCCTCCTGGCCCACATCCCGCTGGGCCGCATGGGGGCCGTGGACGACGTGGCCGAAGTGGTGGTCTTCCTGGCCTCCGAGGCCGCTGGGTACGTCACCGGGCAGGTCATTCCTGTTGACGGCGGAATGGTCATGTAAAAACTGTGGGATCCAAGTCAGGATCCCAGCAATCAAGCAAGGTCCAGAGAGTGTGCGGCCCACAGGGGCGGCCGGATGCCGAGGGCATCCAAGGAGGTAGCGTGAGCGACATCCGCGAGAAGGTCATCAAGATCGTCTGTGAGCAGATGGGTCAGAGTGAGGACAAGGTGAGCGACGAGACGTCGTTCATCAACGACCTCGGAGCCGACAGCCTCGACACCGTCGAGCTGGTCATGGAACTCGAGGACGAGTTCGAGATCAGCATCCCCGACGAGGAAGCCGAGAAGATCAAGACCGTCGGTGACGCCATCAAGCACATCACCAGCTACCTGGAGAGCAGGGGCTAGGCCTGATGGGATCGCGTCGCGTCGTCGTCACCGGACTCGGGTCCGTCAATCCTTGCGGCAACGACGTCGACACTGCCTGGAAGGCGGTCGTCGGCGGCGAGAGTGGCATTGCGCACATTACGCGCTTCGACGCCCAGGCGTTCGAGGTGCCGTGCAAGATTGCCGGTGAGCTGAAGGACTTCGATCCCACACGGTGGATCCCGAAGAAGGACATCAAGAAGCTCGACCTGATGACGCTCTACGGCATCGCGGCCACCGACATGGCCTGGGATGATGCAGGGCTTCCGCGCGACGGCGCCGGCCTCGACCTCGAGATGTGTGGGGCCATTCTTGGCACCGGCATCGGCGGTCTCGACACGATCGAGAACACGCACACCACGATCATGGAGAAGGGGCTCAAGCGTGTGAGTCCCTTCTTCGTTCCGAAGATGATGGCCAACGCGATCGCTGGCAACGTCAGCATCCGCTTTGGCCTGCTCGGTCCGTCGTTCATTACGTCGTCGGCCTGTGCGTCGGCGAACCACGCGATGGCGCTTGCCATGCGTTCGGTTCGCGATGGCGAGCAGGATGTCTGCGTGACGGGTGGGGCCGAGGCGACCATCACGACGATGGGCATGGCCGGGTTCAACTCGATGCGCGCGATGTCGCGTCGCAATGATGAGCCCACCAAGGCGAGCCGTCCGTTTGACCTGCACCGGGACGGCTTCGTCATGGGTGAGGGCGCGGGCATCCTCATCTTCGAGGAGCTCGAGCACGCGCTGAAGCGTGGGGCGCGGATCTACTGCGAGGTCGTGGGCGCCGGCATGACCGCCGACGCGTTCCACATCACAGCGCCCGCCCCCGGAGGCACGGGTCCGGCTCGCGCCATGACCCTGGCGATGCGGGATGCAGGCATCAACCCCGACCAGGTGGACTACATCAACGCCCACGGCACCTCCACGTCGCTCAACGACATGGCGGAGACCGCCGCGGTGAAGACCACGTTCGGCGATCACGCCAACAAGCTCTGCATGTCCTCCTCGAAGTCGATGGTCGGGCACCTGCTCGGCGGCTCGGGTGGCGTCGAGGCCGTGTTCACGGCCAAGTCCATCGAGACGGGCACCGTCCATCCCACGATCAATCAGGAAGAGTCCGATCCGGACTGCGATCTCGACTACGTGCCGAACGAGGCGCGTTCGCTCGATATCCGGTTCGCGCTCTCCAACAGCCTCGGGTTCGGCGGCCACAACGTCACGATGGCGTTCGCCAAGTACTCGTAGCCCGCGCGCTTCGCCCGCAGGCGTTTGCCCGTTTGGGCGGGCGTTGCTCTTCCGATGCTCTTCCGATGCTCGTCCGAGGGGCGCCCACAAGCCAGGGAGCCATCCATGACCCTCGATGCTGCGAAACGGAAGCAGGTCGCCGCAGCCCTCGAGGCCGCAGGCCAGGGTCACCTCGTCGCCCACGCGGACGCGCTTGCACCCGCCGCGGGTGCTGCCCTGCTTGCGGATGCCGCAGGCGTCCCCTGGGCGCGGCTGACGGCCGCCATCCAGGACGGGGCCGCCGCGGGCGCGCCCGAGCTGCGGCCGCCCCAGGCGCTGACCTTCGGCCGCCAAGTCAACGAGCCCGAGCTGGTGCGGCGTCTCTCGCGCATGGGCCGCGGTCTGCTCGCTGGCGGACGGGTCGCCACACTGCTGCTCGCCGGCGGTCAGGGCACGCGACTGGGGCACGACGGCCCCAAGGGCACGCTGGTCTTCGGACCCGAGGCGGACCGCACGCTCTACCGCATTCACGGCGAACGCATCGCTGCCGCATCGGCCCAGGCCGGCAGGCCCGTTCCGCTCTATGTGCTCGTCAGCGCCGCCACCGAGGACGCAACGCGGGCGGCGTTCGAGGATTGTGCCGACTGGGGTCTCGACCCCGAGCACGTGCGCTTCCTCGTGCAGGGGACGCTGCCGTGCCTGGACGACGCGGGCCGCGGGTTGCTCGCCGCACCGGGTGTCCTGGCGCGCGCCCCGGACGGTCATGGGGGCGCGTACCAGACCCTCGTCGCTGCGGGCGTGCTCGATGAGTTGCTGGAGCAGGGGGTCGACGTCCTGACGACCTACCAGGTCGACAATCCCCTCGCCCGGCCGCTGGATCCGCTCATGCTCGGCTGGATGGTCGAGCGCAAGCTGCACGCGATCGGCAAGGCGGTCCGCAAGGCGTCGCCTGACGAGAAGGTGGGGGTCTTTGCCCGCGACCTGCGCGGCAAGACGCGCATCGTGGAGTACACCGAGCTGCCCCAGAGCAGGGCGCAGACGGGTGGCGAGATGGTCGAGGCCCCGTTGATGATGGGCTCGATCGCGCTGCACGGCTTCGGCGTCCGCTGGCTCAAGGGGCTCGCGGCCGCCGGCGATGAACTTCCGCTGCACCGTGCGCGCAAGACCGTTCAGGCTATCGATCCTGCCCAGCCCGACGCGCCGGCCAGCGCCCGCGAGGCCTGGAAGCTCGAGCGCTTCATCTTCGACTTGTTCCCGAAGGCGGCCCGCGCGGAGGTTCAGGAAGTCCGCCGCGAGTGGGAGTTCGCCCCGGTCAAGAACGCCGCAGGGCAGGACAGCCTGATCACGGCCCGGGTCCTCGTGGAGGCCGAGGTGCGCCGCTGGCACCGGGAGCGGGGCATGCCGGCGCCCGAGGCCCCGTCGCTGAGGCCTCGCGAGATGGACGGTCCCACCGCCTGAGCGGCCGCGCGGCGCCCACCAGATCTTGGGGGCGAATCCCGCACACCCCACCGTATAGTGAATCGCCGGAGGCGACCGATGGTTGGGCGCAAACAGCGTGGAGGGCCCTGGCCCATGGGCAACCGCGGCAAGGGAGACAGGCTGCGTGTGGCCGTCCTGATGGGCGGGCCCAGCAGCGAGCATGAGATCTCCCTGCAGGGCGGCCAGAACGTCGTCGGTGCGCTCTCGCGAGACCAGTTCCACGTGCGCCCGGTCATCATCACCAAGGAAGGCGCGTGGCGGATGCCCCGCCGGCGCTGGGAACCGCCGGTTGCCGTGGCGGTAGGGGACACCGAGGCCGAGGTCGGCGGCGATGCGTCGCGGCCTGCGCGCCGCGCGTGGGATGCGCACGACTCCGATGGCTGGCGGGAGTACGAGGGACCGTCCGAGGCCATGATCGCGTTGCGCGAGTGGGATGTCGACGTGGCCTTGCCCATCTTGCATGGGCGCTTCGGCGAGGACGGCGCCATCCAGGCGATCCTCGCTGCGGCCGGCATTCCCTTCGTCGGGAGTGACATGGCAGGCTCGGCCGCCGCCTTCGACAAGGTCCTCACCAAGCAGGTGCTCAGTTGCTACGGGGTCGATACGCCCGCGTTTGAAGTCATCGACGCGGTCGACCTCCAGGGCGCCCGCAGCGAGTGCATCGAGGCCTGGGGCAAGCGCTTCGGCTACCCCTACCTCATCAAGAACCCCCGCGGCGGATCGAGCGTCGAGGTGAAGGTCGTGGCCGACGAGGGCCAGGCCCTGGCTGCGCTCGAGGTCCTCGCACCTGCCGCGGACCGATTGCTCGTCGAGGCGTTCGTGCAGGGCCGCGAGCTGACGGTGGGGGTGCTCGAGGACCGCGAGAAGGGCGGCCCGACCGCGCTTCCGGTGGTCGAGATCCGCCCGCGCGGTGGCGGCTTCTTTGACTATCACGAGAAGTACGCCAAGGACGGCGCCGAGGAGATCTGCCCGGCGGACCTGGACGAGGAGACGGCAGCGCGCGCCCAGGCGCTGGGCTTGCTCGTCCACAAGGTGCTCGGCCTGCGGGGACTGTCCCGGACCGATCTGATCCTCGCAGAGGACGGCCGCCTGCAGTTTCTCGAGGTGAACACGCTCCCCGGCATGACGGAGCGTGGGCTCGTCCCGCTTGCCGCGGCCGTGAGCGGCATCGGTTTCGCGCCCCTCCTGGGGAAGTTGGTGCGAACGGCGCGCTTGTAGTCCCTCCCCGCCGCATCCCATAGAATTCGAGCCATGAGCATGCCCGCCTCCCGAAAGCAGTTGCCCCAGGTCGAGACGCACAAGGTGCCCAAGGTCTGGGGCGAGGAGCACTGGATCGTCAACCGCGACTACTGCGGCAAGAAGATGGTCCTGCGCAAGGGCTTCCGTTGCTCGCTGCACTTCCACAAGGACAAGGATGAGGTCTTCTACGTGACCCAGGGCCGCGTCCTCCTCGAGCTGGGCGATGGCGAGCGCATCATGGAGCCGGGCGATCACCACCACGTGCCGCCGGGCGTCGAGCACCGCTTCTGGGGGCTCGAGGACTCCGAGATCATGGAGTTCTCGACCCACCACGAGGATGACGATTCCTACCGGGTTCCCGGCCAGGAGAGCGGTGCCTTCGACTTCGCCGAGCTCGAGGGGCGCATCTAGCGCCACGGCCGGACGATTCTGTCGTTCTCCGCATTGGTCCACGCCGCCCGTGATGCGGGTCCGGGGGCTCATCCGTGGTGCGGCAAGTAACACCCCTGCAACGATTGAGGCGCTGCATTGCACTAGGGCCCCGTGCCCCCAGAATGGACCGCCATGCGCCGCCTCCAGAAGCTAGCGATCTCCCTGGCCGCCCTCGCCGTGCTTGTCGCGTTGGGTGTCCTGTTCTTCGGTGAGGCGCCGCTCCCCGAGCCGGTCTTCCCGCTCGCGGACATCGAGGACGAGGCCGCGACCGGCGATGATCGTGGGGCCGACGGCCGGCATGAGGGCGGCGTCTACGGGGGCATCGTACGCACGGCCGAGGGCAACCCACTCCATGGAGCCCGCGTGTTGCTCGTGGCCTATGCCGGCGGCAGCCCGAGGATGCTCACCCAGGGTGCTGGCGCCGATCCCGACCCCGACGTCATCGCCGACGTGCCGATCGTGGGGCGCTACAAGATCGGCGGCGAGGCCATTACCGACAGCGAGGGGCGCTTCCGCATTGCCGCGGACGCCCAGAGCCTGATCACCCGCGTGCTCGCCTACCACAAGGGCTACTTCCTCTCGGTCGTCGAGGTGACGAAGCCGCGCGAGGATCTCGTCCTGACGCTCAAGCTCGCCGGCCGGGTCGTCGGGCAGGTCGTAGACGACGCGACGGGGGCTCCAGTGCCTCGTGCCGTCGTCGACGTCTACCTGCAGCAGAAGGTCTCCAAGATCCCCGAGGGAACCGGCACCTACGGCGCGTTCAAGCGCAAGCAGCATGAGATGTCCTGGCTCGTGACGCTGGGGCGCTTCATCGGGGAGACGCTCGGCCCCCGGATCTGGAACGTCCTCGACAGCAAGAGCGACTCCTTGCGGCTCTACACCGACGACAATGGCATGTTCGAGCTGGGACCTCTGGGGAACTCCGTCCAGATCGAGTTCGTGATCACGCATCCGTCCTACAAGTGGATCGACTTCGACACCAACGAGGGCAAGCAGACTCCGGCTCGGCTCGTGGTCGAGCCCGGCACGACGGTGGAACGCGAGTTCCGCATGCGCAAGGGCCTGCACGTGTCCGGCCAGGTGGTGGACGACGAGGGCAATCCCGTCCCCGACGTCTTCGTGAAGGTGCAGAGCATCAGCGCCTACTACCGGCACTGGTGGTACCGCCACAAGTGGCGCCACGCGCGCACCGATGCGCAAGGCCGGTTCCGTGTCGAAGGCCTGGCCATCGGAAGCCAGCAGGTGATCTTCCAGCATCCGAGCTTCAAGGAGATCACGGAGTCCGTCGAGGCGGGTACGGATGAATTCCTTGTCGTTGTCGAGCGCTTCGGTGCGCTGCACGGTACGCTCGAGGGCATCTCGCGCTCGCGTCATCGGCGGCGCATCCGCGTCTTCTTCGAGGCGGTGGGGGATGGCCTCAAGGTCCAGCGCATGACGCAGCGGCACGCACCGCTGGAGGTCGACAACTCGTTCCTCATCGAGCGTGTTACGCCCGGCACCTACCGGGTCTGGGTCAAGGCGGGCAAGGAGAGCTCGCAACCCGTCCAAATGGAGATCAAGGCGCTCGTGGTCGAGAACCAGTCCTTCGAGATTGGGTCCGGTGGGACACTGCTCGCACGGGTCGTCGACGATCGAGGCTCGCTCATCGATCCCGCGAGCGCGCGACTGGTCTCGCTGAGCGAGGACAAGGAGCGAGCCATGGGCTCGTTCGTCACACGCGAGGGTGAGTTCGAGATCGAAGGCATCTCCCCCGGACGCTACCTCCTGCGCCTCAGTGCTGCGGGGCGTGTCCCCAAGGACAGCGAGCCGTTCGAGGTCGGGCCGGACCGCGTGGCCAACCTCGGCGCGGTCACGCTCGAGCGCTATGGCTACGTGCAGTTTGCGGCACCGCTCAACGAGCGCGGACGCCCGGCCAAGCTCACCGGTGACTTGATCATCGAGTACCGCCGCACGAGCAAGGACCCCTGGAAGCGCTTCTACAGCACCAAGTTCGGGCAACTGCACTTGGCGCCCGGGCCCTTCCAGTACCGCGCGCGATCCGGTGAGATGAGCGACGAGGGCACCCTCGAGGTGGTCGGCGGAGAGACCAAGAACGCGCCGATCCAGTTTCCTGGGGACGGCTAGGCCCAGAAGGCTGCGATGTGCGACTGGGCTTCGGGATCGAGGCTGGGGCGTGTAGGCTCTGCCGCCTGATGACCGACGACGTTTCCCCTCAGCCCGAGCCGGCCCAGAAGCCGGATCCCGACGCGGATCGGCGCTCGAGTTCGGATCGCCGCGCAGGGGATCGACGGGTCCAGGACGTTCCGGTCAAGGTCGAGCGGCGAGCCGCGGACCGTCGTAAGGGGCCGCGCCGCAAGCGCAGCATGAACCAATACGACATGGACGCGGACGTCCTCGAGTTCATCAACGCAATCAACCTCTTCAAGAACCAGTCCGGGCGGCCCTTTCCGACCTGGAGCGAGGTCCTCGGCATTCTCCGAGAGCTCGGGTACGAGAAGACGTAGGAACCGCCGCGCAGCGCCGAGTGGCCTGCAACGCGTGGGAGCGCACGAATGGAAATCAAGGTCAGCGATACCTCCTTGGGCCGGCACCGCGGCGACGCGGTGATCCTGTTCGCCATCGACGACGCGAAGAGCATCCGCAAGGCCGCCGGCTCCTGTGGCCGCTCCTTCCGGGATGGCTTCCGCACCTTGGAGCAGTCCAAGGGGTTCACGGCCGAGGCTGGTCAGGTGCGCACCCTGACAGGGGGCAACTCGGAGCGGGTCGCTTCGGTGGTACTCGTGGGCATGGGCAAGGCCGCCAAGTTCACGCACGAAGCCCTGCGGCACGCAGCTGCCGCCGGGGTTCGCGCCGCCCGCGAGCTGGGTGCCCGCGATGTCGCCCTGGTCCCGCCCGAGGGTCGCGGCGCCGACTTCGGCGCGAAGGGCCTGGCCGAAGCACTCGTCGAAGGCTCCGTGCAGGGCCTCTACCGCTTCGAGACCTACAAGGCTTCGCCGTCCGAGGATGGCGTCGACTCGCTCACGGTGTTGGTGGCCGGCTCGAAAGCGGCCGCGGCACGCCGTGGGGCCGCGGAGGGCGAGGTGCTTGGCAATGCCGCCTGCTTCGCACGCCAGCTGGGTAACGAGCCGGGCAACACCGCCACGCCCACCTTCCTCGCGAGCG
>JAJDEM010000023.1 GCA_029259795.1 Planctomycetota bacterium | reverse complement strand
TTGACTTCAAGCCGGCGTCCCGCGCCGCGATGGACGCCGCGTGGAAGTTGTGGAAGAAGTAGTAGCCCGCCGTGTGGTCGAGCTTGGGGATGTGAAAGTTCGTCTTGCGCGCGAGGGCTGCCGAGTCTGCGTAGGCCTCGAGGAAGACATCGAGCGACGCCGGGATGCGCTCGGCCTTCGCCGCGCCGCACTTGTATTGCACCCACTCACACAGGGGCTGGCGGTTGGCCGCGCCCAAGCGTGTGCGCGTGACCGCCGGGTTGTCGATCAGGTAGCCGTAGAGGCCCTCCGGGCCGCCGCGGGCTGAGGCAAGAGCCTTCGAGGCATCCGCAAGCATGCCCTGGGGGAGTTTCACGCCCACGCGCGCGGCCTCCAGCAGGCAGGTCGTCACCGCCGCGGTGACGAACGTCGACTTGTAGACGTAGTGACGGAACACGCCGCCGTTGGCGACCTGGTGCTTGCGGAGCCCCTTGATCCAGCCCTGCATTTTCCGGAACCCCGCCTGGCGATCCTTGCCCTCACCGAAGGCGCTCATCGCGAGATAGCGCAGCTTGTAGGCATCGGCGTAGACCCAGGCGACGTCCTTCTCGCCGCGCTTGATGCGCGACTCGTCGTAGATGTAGCTCTCGCCGCGCGTGAGTGCCTTCTGGATCCGCTTCGGGTCGAGTGCGTAGTAGCGGTGCAGCGCGGCGCAGCAGGCCGCCGCGATGGCCACGTCGATGTTCTGATTGTGCGCCTTGGGCTTGCCGGTCCTCGCGTCCGGTGCACCCTGGCCCCAGTGGAAGCCTGGCCAGCTCCCGTCGAGGCGTTGCTGCTCCAACAAGAACGTCACGGCCCGCTTGGCGATGTCGACCGCGTCCTCCTGGGTGCGGTGCCATTGGGTGTCCTTGCGGACTGTGTAGGCCTCCGCTGCCATCCAGCGGCTGGAGTCCATGCCTCGAACCAGCGCCGACTCGCCGAGCCGCCCATCCGTGCCGAGCTCCGAGCAGGCGCTGGCCTTGGCAGCCCAGATGGAGCGGGGGTGGCTCGCCGCTGCCTCGCGCCAACGCGTTCGCGCTACGTCGTCCAGACCCAGGGCGTAGAGTGCGTGACCGAGGAAGTAGCCCGCCTCGGCCAGCTCGTCCCGGGTGGGGGCCACCGGGAAGCTGTCGGCGGTCGCAGCGAAGTGCAGCGCGTCCATCGCCCGCTTGGCATCGCCCAAGCCCAAGGCGGTCCGACCGGCCACGATGAGGGCCCGCCTCGGCAGCTCCCCGTCGGGGTAGGGCTCGTCGTAGGTCTGCTTGAAGCTCGTGGAGCGAGTACGCCGGATGAGATCCTCTTCGAGCAGGGCGGCGCCGACGGTCTCCTTGCTGGTCCGGAGCGTGCCGGCCAGCGCCCAGGCCTCGTGCAGGCGACCATCCGCCGCCAGCGCCCGGGCGAGGGCGAGCCGGAGCGCGGGTGTTGGTTCCGCCTTCGCCGCTGCCCGGGCCGCGGTCAGAGGCTCGCTTTCGCTGGCGCCAGGCGCGCCCAGGATCTCCCGCAGGAGGTGGTCGAACCAGCCCGCCTGGAACGTGCTGATCCGGTCCATCCGGTGAACCACGGTCCCGTCGGGCTTCAGGATCAGGATCCCGGGCTGGACGAACTCCGGGATCTCGAGGCCGTACGTCTTCGCTAGGGCGCCCCCGGCGGGCAGCTTCAGGCAGACGAAGCGCCGGTTCAGAAGGGCCGTCACATCCGGATCGCTGAGCGGCCCGACCATCATCATCCGGTCGAGCAGGTGGGGGAGGATGATGTGCTGGCCTTCGACAGCCGGCACGTACCAGAACAGCAGGGTGCCCCGCTTCTTGGCCTCTGCGAGGCACGCCTTCAGGCTGGGTGCGGCCTTGATGGCCTCGCCGATCCACGCCTTGCTCCAGTTGACCAGGCCGTCCTGCTTGCCCACGAGGTCCAGTAACTGGGCTTCGGAGTCCGGGACCTCCGCGGCGTGGAACCAGTCCACGGCCCGATAACAGGCCTCCCAGGCAGGCGCTGCGCTGGCGGGCTCGTCTTCGGCGTGGGCGCGGGACCCACTCAGGGTGGGAAGGGCGGTGAGCCCCAAGACGACAAGCAGGAGGGAGGGGCCGACCCTGGGGAAGAAGCGCGTCATGGCCCCGAGGGTAGTCCGGCGCCCGGCGTTCGGCGCCCAAGGTGCTTTCCGCGCGAAAAACCCTACGAATCGGGTCGGCGGCCTTCCCGGAGAGGGCTAACATCCCCGGCTTCCGCATCACTTCCTCGTTGCGTGCCCTCCAACCGGAGAGCAGACCTTCGGGGATTCGGTCGCCGGACGCCTTCGGGCGGTCGAGGCCACGGTGCGGGGAAGTCCCCTCAGGGGTCGCCGTTCGGGATGTCTGCGCCAAGGGTGCGCAGTGTTCGCGGGTCCGGCTAGCCAAGGAAGACCGAGGTCCATGAGTAGTCCGAGCAACATCAAGATCCGCATGGAGTCGTACGACCACGAGGCCCTCGACAAGAGTGCTGCCGAGCTGGTTGACACGGCCAAGCGCACCGGCGCTCGCGTAACGGGCCCTGTGCCGTTGCCGACGCGTATCGAGCGCTACACGGTTCTCCGTTCGCCCCACATCGACAAGAAGTCGCGCGAGCAGTTCGAGATCCGGACCCACAAGCGGATCCTCTTCATCTCCGACTACAGCCCCAAGACGGTCGACTCCATCTCCAAGCTCAACCTTCCCGCGGGTGTCGACATCCGCATCAAGGTCTGAGGGAAGGAAAGAGAAGAACCATGGCCACCATCAAGACCCTCAGCGGCGGCACCGTTGGCGAGAGCCAGGTGGACGACGCTACGTTCAACTTCGGCGAGCGGATGAACCCCGTCGTGTTGCGCGAAGCCGTCATCATGTACGAAGCCAACAAGCGCCAGGGCACAGTCAACACCTTGTCCCGTCGCTTCGTCAGCGGCTCCGGCAAGAAGATCAGCAAGCAGAAGCACACCGGCAACGCTCGGCACGGCGACCGCAAGGCACCGCTCTTCCGCGGTGGCGGCGTCGCTCACGGTCCGCACCCCCGCGACCACAGCTTCGCCATGCCGCGCAAGGCGCTCAAGCGGGCCCTGCAGATCGCCCTCAATGGCAAGTTGCGCGACGGTCAGGTCTCGACCTGGCAGGACGCCGACTTCACGAGCCCCAGCACCAAGGGCGCGTTCAACGCGCTCTCGGCCCTCGAGGCCGCCGGCAGCGCGCTGGTCGTTGCGCCCGGTGCGGTCGACGCGAACCTGCTTCTCTCGGTGCGCAACCTGCCCCGCGTGAAGGCCCTGCCGGCTGGGGAGATCTCCGCGTACGACGTGGCGTTCCATCGCAGCCTCGTGCTCCTGGATGGCGCGCTGGACGCTCTCGTGGCTCGGGTCACGCCGTCCGCAGCCGCCAGCGAGAAGGCCTCCAGCGGCGGCCAGGAAGGTGGTGAGTAATGCGTGAGCGTTCCCCCCAAGACGTCGTCATCCGCCCGCTGATCACGGAGAAGACCCTCCGGTTGGCCGAGCGGGAAAACAGCTACACCTTCCAGGTGCTGCGCTCGTCCAACAAGGTTCAGGTGCGTGAAGCCATCGAGCGCCTCTTCGACGTCAAGGTCGAGGCGGTGCGCACGCAGAACCAGGTCGGCAAGCTCCGTCGCGTGGGTCGCAGCATCGGCGCGACCCAGAACTGGAAGCGTGCGGTCATCAAGGTCAAGGAGGGCGACACGATCGAGTTCTATTGATCTCGACCGTGTAGCAAACCGAAAGCGAAGCCATGCCCATTCGTCGCGTAAAGCCCGTCACCAACGGCCAAAGAGGCCTCACGTATCTCGATACGAGTGACCTCACCAAGAAGCGCCCCGAGAAGCGTCTGACCAGAGGTCTGCGTAAATCGGGCGGTCGCAACAACCGAGGCCGCATCACTTGCCGTCACCGCGGTGGGGGAGCCAAGCGCCTCTACCGGAAGGTCGACTTCCGCCGCCACGACAAGGACGGGATTCCCGCCAAGGTCGGCGCGCTCGAGTACGACCCCAACCGGAACGCGCGCCTGCACCTCCTCGTCTACGCCGACGGTGAGAAGCGCTATGTGCTCGCGGCCAACAAGGTCGAGGTCGGCCAGGTCGTCATGAACGGGCCCAAGGCCGAGCCGAAGCCCGGCAACAACATGGAGTTGGGCAACATTCCCGTGGGCCTCTGGGTGCACAACATCGAGATGGTGCCCGGCAAGGGCGCCCAGATGGCGCGCAGCGCTGGTGCCTACGCCATCCTGAGCGGCAAGGAGGGCAACCTCGCCCTCCTGACCCTGCCCTCGGGCGAGATGCGCCGCGTCCACATTCGTTGCCGCGCGACCATCGGTCAGGTCGGCAACCTCGACGTAGGCCTCGTCAAGATCGGCAAGGCTGGCCGCAAGCGGCACATGGGCATTCGTCCCACCGTCCGTGGCTCGGCCATGAACCCCGTCGCCCACCCGATGGGTGGTGGTGAGGGTCGTCGCTCGGGTGGCCGTCACCCGCGTTCGAAGTGGGGCAAGCCCTCCAAGGGTGGCAACACGCGCAAGAAGAACAAGGCGTCGAGCCGTTTCATCGTCCGCGGCCGCAAGCGCGGCAAGCAAGTCGGTAAGTAAGGGGGCTTCAGATGAGCCGCAGTCTCAAGAAGGGCCCGTTCGTCGACGAGCGTCTCTACGGTCGCGTCGAGAAGTTGGCATCCGAAGGGCGCAAGGAAGCGCTGAAGACCTGGTCTCGCCGGTGCGACATCGCACCCGAGTTCGTGGGCCACACCTTCCTCGTCCACAACGGCTAGACCTTTGTCCGCGTCTACGTGACCGAGGACATGGTTGGTCACAAGCTGGGTGAGTTCGCGCCGACGCGTCTCTTCCGCGGTCACTCGGGAAGGGGTTAGGCCATGGCCAAGAAGAAGGCCCCTGTCGCCTACGGCAAGACGTTCAAGGCTTCGCATCGCGGCGCCCGCATCAGCCCGTTCAAGGCTCGCGCGGTCATCGACCTCGTGCGCGGCAAGAAGGTCGCCGATGCGATCGA
>JAJDEM010000220.1 GCA_029259795.1 Planctomycetota bacterium | reverse complement strand
GAACAAGTTCTGGGCCGCCGACCCCGACGGCAACGAGTGGGAGTTCTGGGTCCGCTCGGACGAAGCCTCCACCATGCACGACGAGCCGATGCCGCTGGAGACCATGCCCCGCGAAGCAACAGCCGACACCTGATGCCCGGCGCCGGCTGCAGCCGAACCCGGCTGAAGCTAGGGGCCTTCGCCGTGCGCGAAAACGACGACCGTCAGATCGACTTCGAGATGCGCCTCATGCATCAGGAGAAGCTGCTCGAGCAGCTCAACGAGATCGTGACCGAGCAGCAGACGCAGCTCGAGCGCCTGCGCCGCGAGGTGGCAAGGCTCAAAGACCAGCTTGCCCAGGGGGCGTCCGAGGACGTCAATGAGCCTCCGCCCCACTACTAGGCGGCTCGCGCCGCCCCACGATGGCGACCGGCGCCGCGTGTGCTGGGCTAGATTCCGGCCTGGCTCAGGGCCTCGATCATGCGGGGCAGCACCTCGTCGGCGGAGATGACCTCCGCCTCCTCGTCGGTGCGAAGCTTCCACTCCACCTTGCGCTCGGCGGCGTCGCGGCCGACGACCACGCGCATGGGAAGGCCCACGAGGTCGGCGTCCTTGAACTTGCCGCCCGGGCGCCCCTTGCGGTCGTCCCAGAGCACCTCGACGCCGGCCTCCTGCAGGCTGTCGTAGAGCTCCTGTGCGAGTGCATCCTGGGCCTCGTCGCCCGCACGCATCTGGATGAGCATCACGTGGAAGGGCGCGATCGGCAGAGGCCAGATCATGCCCGCCTCATCGTGGCCCTGCTCGATGGCCGCGGCGGCGGTACGGCTGACACCGATGCCGTAGCAGCCCATCTGGAACGGCTGGAGTTTGCCCTCCAGGTCCGCGAAGCGGCAATCCATGGCCTCGGAGTACTTCGATCCGAGCTGGAAGATGTGCCCGACCTCGATGCCACGCGTGATCTCGATGGTGCCCTCACCATCGACCGTCGTGTCGCCCGCCTGCACGACGCCGAACTCCTGCGTCGAAGGCTGCTCGAGGTCGCGGCCGAAGTGCACGTCGAGGTAGTGCATGTCCGTCTCGTTGCCACCGCAGAGGAAGCCCTTGACGCCCTCGACCGACTGATCGGCGAGGAGCAGCACATCCTCCCCGAGACCGATCGGTCCGGCGAAGCCGACGGCGGCACCCGTCGCAGCCTTCACGGTCTTCTCGTCGGCGAGCTCGACCGCGAGGCAGTCGAGGTGGTTCTGCAGCTTGATCGTGTTGATCTCGCGATCGCCACGGCAGAGCACGGCGACGACCTGCGCCCTGTCGAGCCAGGTGGCACGGTAGAGGATCGTCTTGAGCATGCGCTCGATCGGCAGGTCGGGGAAGAGCGCTTCGAGGTCCTCGCACGACTTGGCGCCGGGCGTGGGCTCCTTGTGCATCGCAACCTCGGCCTCGGGCTCGGGCGGCGCACTGATTCGGCTGACGGCCTTCTCGACGTTCGCGGCGTAGCCGGTCGTACGGCAGACGGCGATGGCGTCCTCGCCCGTGTCGGCGTCGACCATGAACTCTTCGCTACCGGCACCACCGATGGCACCGGGGTCGGCCTCCACCGGAGTGAAGCGCACGCCACAGCGCGAGAAGATGTTGCGGTAGACCTCCCGCATCGCGGCGTAGGAGCTCGCCATGCCCTCGGCGTCGGCGTCAAACGAGTAGGCGTCCTTCATGATGAACTCGCGCCCACGCATGAGACCGAAGCGCGGCCGCATCTCGTCGCGGAACTTCGTCTGGATCTGGTAGAGCGTCTGGGGCAGCTGCTTGTAGGAGTTCAGCTTGCCCTTCACGAACTTGGTGATGACCTCTTCGTGGGTCGGGCCGAGGCAGACCTCGCGACCGCGGCCGTCGGTGAAGTGGTAGAGGATCTTGTCGGCGACGTAGCGCTCCCAGCGACCGCTCTCTTCCCAGAGCTCGCGCGGCTGCAGCGCCGGCATGAGCAACTCCTGGCAGCCCGCCTTGTCATGCTCTTCGCGGATGATGCGCTCGATCTTGCGAAGGACGCGCCACATCAGCGGGCCATACACGTAGACACCCGCTGCGATCTGCTGGATGAACCCAGCACGCACCATCAAGGCGTGGGAGCGGACCTCGGCGTCGGCCGGCTCCTCTTTTAGAGTGACGAACAGGGATTGAGTGATCTTCATGTCGGCGGAATCGTACCCGCCTCGGTGGCCCCATGCGCATCCTGTCGTGGAACGTCAATGGACTGCGAGCCTGCGAGAAGAAGGGCTTCTCGCAGTGGCTCACGGACTGCGGAGCCGACATCGTCGCGCTTCAGGAGGTCCGGGCCCTCCCCGAGCAACTCCCTACCCGCCTCCAAGCGCCCGAGGGCTGGCATGTGAATTGGGCTCCCGCCGAGCGCAAGGGCTACAGCGGCGTCGCGCTCTTCTCGCGAGCCGCGCCCGATCGCATCGTGACCTCCCTGGATGAGGAGCGCTTCGATCTCGAGGGCCGCCTGCAGATCGCCTCCTTCGGACGGCTCGTGATCGCCAACGGCTACTTCCCGAATGGCAACGGCCGCGACCGGGACAACAGCCGGATCCCGTACAAGCTGGACTTCTACCGCGCGCTCGAGGCCCGGCTCTCCGCGCTGCGCCGCAGCGGGCGGCGGGTCCTCGTCATGGGTGACTTCAACACCGCCCACAAGGCGATCGACCTCGCCCGACCGAAGTCCAACGTGAAGACCAGCGGCTTCCGCCCAGAGGAACGCGCCGAGCTCGATCGCTGGATCGAAGCCGGCTGGGTCGACACCTTCCGCGCGTTCGAGACGGGCGAGGGGCACTACTCGTGGTGGTCCCAGCGCTTCGGCGTCCGCGAGCGCAACGTCGGCTGGCGCATCGACTACGTGCTCGCCAGCAAGGCCGCGATGCGCTTCGTCCGGGAAGGGACCATCCACCCCCAGGTCCAGGGCTCCGACCACTGCCCGGTGGGCGTGCTCGTCGATCCGGCGATCTGTTGCTGATCGAGGGCGGTGGTCGGACTGGACGATTCCACCGGTTGGGCTGAGGTGCCGCACTCGGGTAGCCTGTGCGCCCCAACCCCGGAGGAAACGAATGCAGGACTTCTTGCGCAGCGCCGCTGCGAAACTCGGTATCGGTGAGGATCAGGCCGCCAGCGCGACAGGCGGCATCCTCGATCTGATCAAGGACAACGCCGATGGCGGTGATGTCAGTGAGATGCTCAGCAAGGTGCCGGGTGCCTCGGACCTCATGGGCAAGGCAAGCGGCGGCGCGAGCGGCATGCTCGGCGCGCTCGGCGGCATGCTGGGCGGCGACACCGGCAAGTCGCTCGGCGGCGCCTTGGGCCTCGCGGATGTCCTGTCCAAGTCGGGCCTCGACGCGAGCAAGCTTGGCGGGCTCCTCGAGATGTTCCAAGAGTACGTAAAGCCGCTGCTCGGCAACGACCTCGTGAAGCGTCTGCTCGCGAAGGTCCCCGGCATCGGCGACCTGTTGAAGTAACCCCCCCACCACGGCAGGGCCATGGCCCGACGGAGACTCCCATGAGCTACCCCATCCAGGACATCGAGGGCATTGGCCCGGCCTACGGCGAGAAGCTGGCAGCAGCCGGCATCGAGAACACCGAGCAGCTTCTCGAGAACTGCTGCGGCCGCACCGGTCGCAAGAACGCCGCCGAGGCCACCGGCCTAAGCGAGACGCTCATCCTCAAGTGGACGAACATGGCCGACATGATGCGCATCTCGGGCGTGGGCCCGCAGTTCGCTGAGTTGCTCGAAGCCGCCGGCGTCGACACGGTGAAGGAACTCGCCCAGCGCAACGCGGACAACCTGGCCGAGGCCATGGCCGCCAAGAACGCCGAAAAGAACCTCACCAACGCCGTACCCGCCTCGACCATCGTTGCCGGCTGGATTGACGCGGCCAAGACCACCGACGCTCGCATGACCTACTAGGGGCGCGTGCTCCTTGCCCCGCTACGCGCCAGGATTGCGCTCGACGGGTTGCTGAGCCTGAGTGCGGGTGCGCCCTCGGGGACCGAAGGTACTCCGCTTGTTCTTCGGCAGCCGCGCGGAGTGCGCCGCGCTGCTAGAGTGGCGGCATGGGTTCGCGGGTCGTCATCCTTGGAGTCGCAGCAGCGCTGCTGGGTGTCGGCTTCGCCGGCGGTTGGCTGGCGCGCGGTCAGTCGAGGGCGCGGGAGGCGGCGCGTACGGCCGGCGCCTTGTTCGAGATCGAGCTGTTCACGCTCTCACCCACACACCAGGCCCACTCGACTCTCTGCTTGCTCGATGGCAAGCACGGCCAGGTCATCCAAGATGGGCAGCGCTACAACCGCAACAGCCACGTGGACTTCCACCACTACGCGGCAGGATCCTTCACGGCCGGGGTCCAAGGCGGCGAGAACGGTCAGGTCATCGACCTGGGCGATGTGAGCGACCTGCGTGGCGAGTACGGCGGCGATCCGCTCCGGGTGCTGCGCTGGCGGGACGGCCGGCTCTTCGCTCGCGGCGAGGCGGCCGTCGAGCCCGAGGATGTCGGCGCACCGTCGAAGGACGACTCGGTTCTCGCGTGGGTCGGTGAAATCTTCGACATCGCCGCGCTCGTGAAGAAGGGCCCCATCCGAAAGTCCGCCCCGGTCAAGGCGGGGCATGTCTACTTCGTCCGCATCACCGGTGCTCGGGAGTCTCCCGAGATCGTCGGCCTGCTGCACGTCCTCGACCACGACCCCGGCGTGAGCGTGAAGCTCCGCGTGGCGCTTCCCTAGGCCAGCGCTACGTCGAGCGGAATGCCGGGGTCGCGATGCCCTGCTCGTCGATGGTCCACGGAGTCCATGCCAGCAGCACCGGATCGGCGGCGATGTCGGCCTTGCGCGGTCGGATCGGCGCAGCCTCGATCGCGTAGCGCGCCGGGTCGAGCTTCTCCTGAAGCGCCTCGAGATCGGTCTGGAAGGTCTTCTCGAGCTCGACGAGTTCCTCGCGCCGCTCCTTCGCGTCGGACTTTGCCCGGGCGATGTCTGACTTCTGCTGGCTGGCTCGCCCCGCACTGCGCGCGGAGGTGCCCGCCTTGCTCACGTTGCCGCTCGAGAGCACCTTGCGGCCGAAGATGGCGCCAAGCACCGTGCCGGCCATGGAGATCCAGCTGCTGGTGCGCGCCTGCTGGTACTGATCGGTCTCGCGCTCGATCTTCTGGTCTGCCTTGCGCACGCGCTCCTGCATGCGGGCAATCTTCGGTTCGTAGCGCTTCTTGAGCTTCTCGAGCTTCAGGTCGCGATGCTCGCGTGCGAGTTGGGTGACCCTTGCGGTGAAGTCGCCCTCGATCTCGCCGGGCTCGCTCCATGTCTTCAGGCCACGGCAGCGGTAGAGCGGCAGCGGGAACTCGCGATAGAGGTGGGACTTGAACGCGCTCTGCCACGCGCGGTAGCTCTTCGGCTGCGCGGCGGCACCGGGCAGCTTGGCCCAGGTCGCGCCGTCCTCCGGCTCACCGTCCAGATCGGGCGCACCATCGCCATACACGGTCGCCCCCGCCGACCACGGGTCGGCAGCTACGCGCTCGGTGCCGCTGCCCAGCGGCGCGAGGACGGCCGTGTCGCGCCACTCGTCCACGCCCTGGGCCGCCTTCACGTAGTGCAGCCGTGCACGGCCGAGAAGTGCCGGGCGGTACACAAGTCGCGAGCCCGGCGGCAACGCCGCGTCGCGGAGCACGAACTGCTCGGCCAATCCCGGAGGCACCGTCGGGCGCGTGGCCTTCGCCACACCCTTGGGCTTCTCCGATTGCGGGGCGGCGGCAGCCGCTGCGGCGCGCTTGCCGGCCATGAGCTTCTTGATCTGCATGCGCGTCAGCGGGCCGCGCAAGTACGACAGGGCCCAGCGCGTATGGAAGACCGTCGGGTGATCGTCGTGCACGTTGTTCATGTAGAAGACGCGGCTCTTCATGCCCGCGAGGATGGCCTCGACGCGCTTCTTGTCGAACGTCGAGCCGGCCGCAGTGGACGCGCCCTCGAGCCCCTCGAGCACGCGTGCCTTGTCGCGCTCGGTCTGCAGGCGACCGAGGAACCAGGTGCCCGCATTGGACAGGCCCTTGTAGTCCAGATCGACCGGGTTCTGCGTCGCCAGGAGGACGCCCAGCCCATACGCGCGGGCCTGCTTCATCAGCGTGAGCATCGGCGTCTTGGAGGGCGGATTGGCCGAGGGAGGGAAGTAGCCGAAGATCTCGTCCATGTAGAGCAGGGCGCGCAGCGTCGTGGAGCCCGGCTGGGTGCGCATCCACGAGACGATCTCGTTGAGCAGGATCGTCACGAAGAACATGCGTTCGCTGTCGGAGAGGTGCGCGATCGAGACGATCGTCAGGCGCGGCTTGCCCTCCGGGGTCCAGAGCATGCGCTGGATGTCGAGCGGTTCCCCCTCCATCCACGCCTCGAACCCAGGCGACGCGAGGAGATTGTTGAGCGTCATCGCGAGATCGAAGCGGTCCTTGGCGCTGTAGAACGACTCGAGGTCGAGCACGCCAATGCGCTCGATGCCCGGGTCCTGGATCTTGCGGATCAGCGTCCCGATGTCGATGTCCTCACCGGCGCGCCACGCCTGGTCGAGGATCTGACTCAGCAGGATGTGCTCGCGGCTCCGAATCGGATCGGCGTCCACGCCCAGCAAGGCCAGCAGACCGGACACCGACGCCATCACGCGCTCGCGCATTGCATCGCGGTCGTCCAGGAGTGCTGCGGGCGGCGCCTTGAAGGAGCGCAGAACGGTCAGCGGCAGACCTGCGTTGCTGCCCGGCGTGTAGATCGTGACATCCACCGCATCGCGGAACCGCTGGATGCGCGCGCCGTCCTGGCCCCACGACGCGAGGCCGTTCTTCCAGAGCTCGGCGGTCTTCTTCGCGTGCTCGGGAACCGTGCGGCCCTTGCGCGTAGCCTGCCCCTCTTCGATCCACGGCTCGAAGTCCGCAGCCGCGAGCTTCGGGAACGTCAGCATCAGGTTGCCAAGATCCCCCTTGGGATCGATCGCAATGGCGGGCACGCCGTCGATCGCGGCCTCCTCGAGAAGGGAGAGGCAGAGACCGGTCTTGCCCGAGCCGGTCATCCCGACGCACACGGCATGAGTCGTCAGATCCTTGGCGTCGTAGAGCACGAGGTCGTCGGTGACCTTGCCCTGCGCCAGGTCGTAGTCCTTCCCCAGATAGAAGGCACCCATCGTTTCGTAGGCGGGAAGCGGCATGCACGGTCCTCCGTCGGGTTCCTGAGGCCGCAAGCTACCCGCCCGGCGCACTCCGCGCGAGGGCGCTACCGCTTGCGCGTCGGGAAGGGGCGTCCGCCCATCAGGCGCCGGGAGACCGCCGCGACCCACGGGCGAGGCACGAACCGCTCCATGAAGATCGAGAACGCATTCAGCGCGCCCGGCACCACCTCCATGCGGCCACGGCGGAGCGCGTCGAGACCTGCCTGTGCGACGGGCTTGGCGGGCATGCGCTTGCTCAGGAAGCCCGTGAGATTGCGGTAGCCCGCCGCCTCGAAGAACTCGGTATCCGTGACGCCGGGGCAGAGGGCGCTGATGGCGATGCCGGTCTCCTTGTACTCCTGGTGGAGGCCGTCGCTCCAGTTGAGGAGAAACGCCTTCGTGCCCCCGTACGCGCTCGTGTACGGCGCGGCCTGAAAGCCCGCCATGCTCGCGACGTTCAGCAGCGCGCCGTGGTCTCGCTCCACCATGCCCGGCAGCAGGCGGTACGCAAGGGCCACGGAGGCGGCCACGTTCACCTGAAGCATGTTCATCAGGCGTGAGCGGTCCGTCAGGTGAAACAACCCCGGCTCGGCGAAGCCCGCGTTGTTGATGAGCACATCCACATGCCCGAGATGATTCTCGGCCATCTGCGCGAGCTCGTCCGGAACGCTCGGATCGGCGAGGTCATACGGCAGGGCGTACGCAGCCGGTGCACCGGCCGCAAGGCACGCCTGCGCAAGCGCGCGCAGCCGGTCCCCGCGGCGCGCGGTCAGTACGAGGCGGGCTCCCTCGGCAGCAAGCAGCAGGGCGATCTCGCGACCGATCCCGGCGCTGGCTCCTGTAACGAGACAACCGAGGTCCTTGAAGCTGTTGATGCGTCCCATGGCTACCGGGGTACCCGAGAGAGGCGGGTCAGGCCAGCAACGAACGCCAATCCGTCGGATAGCGGCCCTCGAGCTCGGCCAGGGCGAACGCACGGCAGAGCCGGCGCGTCTCCTCGAGGGCGTCCCCGCTGACATCCACCGGCACGGCGAGCGCCTCCGGGCCCCAGCTCGCATCAAGCAGCAGCAGCTGGCCCCCCGCCACCTCGGTACCCAGCGCCCGCTCCGTCGCCAGCGCGTAGAGCCTGAGCTGCCAGCGGTAGTGATCGGCGAGTGCCTCCGGGGTCTTGAAGGCGCCCCCCCGTTGATTGGTCTTGTGGTCGAGGACGAGCACGCCCGCCTCGGTCGGCAACCACAGATCGATCGACCCCTTCACGAGCAGGGAGTCGTAGCCGCCCACCAGCTCGCCTCCGGGGAACCGGATCCGGGCATGCAGGGCGACTTCCCGGCGCACGTCGGCACCCTCGCGCAGCGCCGCGCGGACCTTGTCCCCCACCGCGGAGGCGAGGAAGCGGTTCACCATCAATCGCACCGCCGCGGCGAACGAGTCATCGCCGCGTTCGGCCTCGACGGCCTGCTCGAGCAAGCCCTCCGGCGCGGTCTCGTCACCCGCGCGCACGTGCTCCAGCACGGCGTGCACCGCGCGGCCCACCGCGGCGCGATCCAGACCGTCGCTCGCGCTCGCTGGCGCCTCGACCTGCGACCCGCTGGTGAGCATGGCCTGCGGCTCGTGTTCGTCCCACTCCTCCCAGCGCTCCCGGCGCGCGAGATCGTCGGCCGCGGTCCCCGTATCGACCTCGTGGCTGGGCGTGTCCCACGCGGCAGCCGCGGCCGAGCGCGCCCCCGCGAAGAGAACGCGCTCCTCGTAGTAGCGCTGCGGGGACGCGGCGAAGGTGAGCAGCTCGCTCACGCTGACGACAAAGCGCGTGTTGCCCAGGGTCGCGACCGGGGCCTCGGCCTCCGCGATGCGACGGCGCGCAAGCGCGAGGCTCGCGTCGCTGACGGGGGGAGTGTCGGTCACGGCCTCCGGGGCGCGGGGAACGTCGACCGAGCTGGCCTGCCGGATGTGGAGGCGCACGGTGGCAGCGCGCGGCGCTCCAGCAGCGGCGTCTGGCGCGGCAGTCAGCAGGGGCAGGCTGACATCCTGGGTGCCGGGCTCGAAGTCGATCGCCAGCGCCTCCCAGATCGCCTTGCCCCAGCCCGAGAAGGTCGACGGTCGGCCCTTCGTCGTGCCCTTGCAGATGCCTGAGAGGTAGAGGCGCTCCTCGGCCCGGGTCATCGCGACGTAGAGCACGCGCAGCGCCTCCTGCGCGTCGGCCTCCTTCTCGGCCTCTTGAATCGCCGTGTAGCCCGCGGGCGTGCACGTGAGCCCCTCGAGCGGGTCGGCCACCCGTACGGCAATCTGCTGTTTGCCATCGAACTGGATCCGGTCGCTGTTCCCGCGCGGCAGGCGGCCGATGTCCGGAACGAACACGACGGGGTACTCGAGGCCCTTGGCGCCGTGGATGGTCGTGAGACGGACGACGTTGTCGGCCTCGCCGCCCGTGGGTGCCTCGGCCTCGCCGGTCTCACGGTCGCGCATGGTCGCAAGATGTCGAAGGAGATCGTCGAGGCCGCGGCGGCCGCCCGCGTCGAGGCTGCGCGCGACCTGGATGGCCTTGCGCAGGTTCGCAGCGGCGCGATCCCCACCGGGGCAGAGGAGCGCCCCTTCGTAGAGACCCAGATCGACGAGGGCGCGCTCCACGGCCTGGGCGAGCGCGCCGCCTGCTGCCTCTACGCGGAGCCGCTGCAGCGTGGCGACGGTCCCTGCGTGGCGGCCGCCGGCCTCCGCCTCGGCGATCATGCGCTCCCACGGGCTCTGTGCGTCCTGCTCCGCACTGTCGCGCTGGAACCAACGCAGCAACTCGTCATCGGTCGCGCCCATCGCCGGGCCGGTGGCCATGCACGCCAACGCAAAGCGATCCTCCGGGTTGTGCACGGCGCGCAGTACGTAGACGAGGTCGACCATCTCGGGCGATTGGAAGTAGCCCTTGCTGTTCTGGGTGAGAAACGGGATCCCGCGCGCCGCGAGGGCCGCCTCGTAGATCGGGATGTCCGTGCCGGCTCGGAAGAGCATGGCGATGTCGCCGTAGCGCAGCGCGCCGATCGACGCCTCGGTCGGCAGGCCGCCTGCGCGCTTGGGCGCCAGCCGCTGGACACCGCCAACGACCAGCGTGTGGATGCGGTCGGCGATGCTGGCAGCTTCTGCGGCGCGCGTCCGCGCAATATCGGACCCCTTGCCGCCATCGAGGATCGTGAGCTCGACGAGCGGGTCGGGCGTAGGCAGGAAGGCCCCGGCGGCGACGAGCGGGTCGTAGCGCACGCCAGCCGCACCCCCGGCGAAGAGGCGCTCATTGAGCGCGTTCACCGCATCGACGAGCGGCGGGCACGAGCGATAGGACGCGTGCATCGGGAACACCGAGGCCGTTCCGACAACGTCCTCTTCGGTCACGATGACGCTGACATCGGCTCCGCGGAAGCGGTAGATGCTCTGCTTGGGGTCGCCCACGGCAAACTGCGCAACCCCCTCCCCCGCGTCCCGCAGATGGCGGAGCAAGCCCGCCTGCAGCGGATTGGTGTCTTGGTACTCGTCCACGAGCAGGCCGTGGGGCGCGAGGTCCAGCGCCTCCTCGCGCGTGGCCGCTTGGCTGAGCAGGTCTCGGACCCGCAGCTCGAGATCGGTGAAGTCGAGCGCCGGGCGCTCGTCCTTGAGGCGCTGGTAGGAGGCCGCGTAGGCCGCCAGGACCTTCTTGAGTGCGGGCAAGAGGACACGGGCGCCCCAGCGGTCCAGCAAGGCACCCGTGAGGGCCACAAGCGCGCGATCCAGTGCCGCGCGCGGCGTCTGGTAGATCTTCTTCTTGGGGCCCTTCAGTTGCGCTACGGCCGCGTGCGCCTGCGCCGCCAAGAAGGGCGAGACCTCCTCGTCGCCACGCGCGCGTGCGACGAGGTCCTCGATGCGAACCAGCGCCGCGTCGAACTGCGCATGCCGTTCGGGCTCGAGGCACTCGCGGCCCGCGACCAGCAGCGGCACCTGGGTCTGCACCGCCTCGAGCGCGTCATCAACGTCGCCCTCGCCGGCCTTCCAGCCGAGCGCCTCGATCGAGGAGCCGGCACCGCGCAAGCGCCGGAGCAGGGACAGGAGATCGCTGCGCGCCTCGCCGCCCACCACGGACAGCACCTGGACAAGCGCTGGCTCTTCGGCGGCCAGGACCTGCTCGGCCAGGTCGGCGGCGTCGGACTCGAGCAGGTCGGCTTCCATGGCATCGAGCACTTCGAAGGCGGGATCGAGCCCGGCCTCGACGGCGTGTTGGCGCAGCAACGACGCACAGAAGCTGTGAATCGTGCTGATGGGCGCAAACTCGACATCGGCCCGCCAGCCGGCCAGCGCCTCGGCCTCGGCCCCCGTGGCGTCAGCCTGCAGATCGCGGAACAGGCCTGCGATGCGCTGGCGCATCTGGGCCGCGGCCTTCTCGGTGAAGGTCAGCGCCGCAAGGCGGCGCAACCCGACGGCACCCTCACGGACGAGGTGCACGAAGCGCTCGGACAGGACGCGGGTCTTGCCGCTGCCCGCTCCCGCGTTGACGAGCGCGTCGGCAAAGGCGCAGTACGCCGCGCGCCGTTGGGCATCCGAGAGCGTGGGGCGACTCATGCGCCCCCCCCTTCGTCGTTCGGGGGGAGCGTCTCGTCGTTGCTTGGAATCTGCGCCTCGAGCCAGGGGGTGTCCGGGCGGCACACATCCTGCCAGTAGCAATGCCCGCAGACGCCGGCCTCCACGGGCGCGCGGGCATGGTCCCCGGCGCGGGCCCTACGCACCACCGCGGCCGCGGTGGCCTCGGCCGTGTCGATGCGCTCGCGGAACGCCGTGGAATCCTCGGCGAGCAACGGCTTCATCTCGCGGCGGGCGCCAAAGAGCGCGTCCTCTGTCGCGTCGTGAATGACCCGCCGGTTGCGCGTCAACCCCGCCACCCACTCCAAGCCCACGACCCGCACGCCGAGCAAGGTCTCGACGACGCGGGCGTAGAGCGGCAGCTGCAGATCGTTGCCATCGCGCGCGGCGGCGAAGGAGCGCTCGACCGTGCCTTGGCCGCGCTTGTAGTCGATGATCGCGGCGAGGCCCCCCTCCTCGCTCGTGCGGTCGATGCGATCCACCTCACCCCCGAGCCGGAAGCGGCAGTCCTTCGGACCGATCTCCACCGCCTTGGCGTTCTTGAAGTTGAACTCGAGGCCGGACTTCCACGGCTTGAGGGGACCGGCCGTGAGCTGTTCACGCTCGCGGAGCAGCACGACCGAGCGCTCCAGTTCCTCGCGCAGGAGCAGCTCCTGGATGCCCTGCGCGCCAACCTTGTCGATGCCCGCCTGCGCAAGCTCGGCTGGCGTCCGGGCCGGATGCTTGAGCGCGAGCTCGAGGGCGTAGTGCAGCGCGGTGCCGCGGTCCCGGTTGTCGAAGACGGGCCCGTCCAGGCGGAAGTCGTCCTGCGGCACGCGGGCGACCTTCGCGAGGAAGAAGCGGTACGGGCAGAGCACGCCGTGGTTGAGACTCGAGACCGAGGTCGACTCTACGGCTGCCGAGAACGCCTCCCGGGCGGACGCCAACGACGCGGCGTCGTAGCCCAGGGGGTCGGATGCACGCCGCCGGGCCCGCTTGACGCGCCCCGGAGCCGGCGTGCCGGTGAGCGACTGAACGGCGGGCGCGAGGTCACGCAGCGCGGCATGCTCCGCCACGGCGTCGCTGTCGGTCTCATCGACGGCGTACCAGGGGCCAAGTCGCCCCGCGGCCAGGAGGCGGAGATCCTGCACCGTGTAGCACTCCGCAGGCGGCCGTACGACGCGTCCCGGCGTATGCGCCTCCGCGAGGACGGTCGGGGTAAGGATCGACTCGAGTTCCCGCAGGTACGCCGAGCGTTCCTTGGCGTTGCCCTTGTCGTCGTAGGCACGCCGCGCGAGCACCAAGCGGACCGAGGCACGCGTAACGGCACCGTAGAACAGCCGTCGCTCCCGCGCCTCGCGGTCGATCGCGAGCGGCAGGCGCAGCACGCCGTCTCTCACACGCAGCGCACGGCGATCGGCATCGCGCAGCAGGACATCCTCGCGCGGCCGCAGCGGGAACGCGCCCTCCTCGAGCCCACCGACGACGATGACGGGAAGCTCCCAGAAGCGCGCCTCCTCGGCGTCCATGAGCGTGACGGCATCGAGGCGGCGATCGACCGGACGAAACGACGTGACCTCGATGGCCTCGCGGACCTGCTGCACGGCCTCGGCGGCGTCGGCCGCCGCGCCGACACCCGTCCGCTCGCCGGCCGAGCGCAAGGCCCCCACCAGGCTTCCAACGCGAGCAAGCGCCGCGACCGCCCGCGCGAGCCGCTGGTCGCCGACCCCGTCACGGGGCCGGCCCCGGTCGTCGAACCCCGCAGCCGCCGGCAGCGGCGCCGCCGCCTGAAGCGCCTGCTCGACTCGGCTGTAGCGCTCCGCCGCGGTGCCCGCCTCGGCGAGCTGCCGCGCCAGGGCCTGCAGGGTCTCCAGCGCCTCACGGAGCTCGGCGGGCACCTTTCGCAGCAGCGTGGGGAGGTCCTCAGGGAACCCGTGCTGGCGAAAACCCATGTCCCAGCGATCGAGCGCGGCCGTGGCGGCAAGGTCGCCGCCAACGAGCGTGCGCCAACGCAGCCAGGCGAGCAGGCTGCCGGCATCGAACGTACCGGCCCCGGTCTCGCCCGCGAGGACGGCCAGCGGCCCGCGCAGCGCGCGGATGACCGGCTCGCTGGCGAGAGCCTCCCCGGCGCCGACCACGCGCAACGGCACGCCGAGCCGCGCGAACGCACTCTCGAGACGCGGCGCGTGCGCAGGCAGCGACCGGACGACGACCCCGACATCGCGCCAGCCGCGGACCCCGGGGACGAAGCCGTCCGGGCCCCGCAGGCCACGGACCGCGCGCGCGATGCTCTCGGCCTCATCCTCCGCATCGCCGGCCACGACGGACTGGACGGCATCGGCGCCGTCGAGCGGACGGCCCGCGCCACCGAACAGGTTCGCTGCAAGGTGAGCCAGCGCAGGCGTGGCCGAGCGCGGAAACCCCGTGAGCGTCGACTCCTCGTAGCCGGCCTTCAGCAAGCGCTGACGCGCGCCGCGCGAGGTGGCGAAGAGAGCGGTCCGCTCCGGGTCCCACGGCAGCGTCACGAGCACACGGCCGCCAGCGCCAACGACGGCCTGCGCAAGGGCGTCGAGAATGCGCTCCTCGACCTGCGAGAAGTCGTCGAACCCATCCACCACCAAGACCCGCGGCGGCGTGCCAGGGGGTTGGGCCTCGAGGCTCACGGCGAGGCGCCGCAGCGCGTCCTCGTGGTCT
>JAJDEM010000219.1 GCA_029259795.1 Planctomycetota bacterium | reverse complement strand
GCGCCAGACGTAGGGCTTGCCGCAGAGCGCCGCGACCGCGTCGACGATGGGCCGAAACAGCGGGGTCCCGAACGGCGAGACCTCGCCATGCAGCGCCGAGAGCACGCGCTCGAAGCCCGCCCCGCAATCGATGTTCTTCTGCGGCAGGGGCACGAGGGTGCCGTCCGGCTGACGATCGAACTGGGTGAAGACCGAGTTCCAGATCTCGACGAACTGCCCGGAGTCGTACTGCTTCGCGCTTCCATCGCCCGCGGCGAACTCGGGGCCGTAGTTGTAGAAGACCTCGGTGCACGGACCGCAGATGCCATTGGGCCCCTTGGTCGGAGCGTCCGGCGGCCAGAAGTTCTCCGCGGCGTCGAAGCGCGCGATGCGCTCGGGCGCGACGCCCACAGCTTCCCAGGCCGCCGCGGCCTCGTCATCGTCCTCGT
This sequence comes from Planctomycetota bacterium, assembly GCA_029259795.1. Classification (GTDB taxonomy): domain Bacteria; phylum Planctomycetota; class PLA2; order PLA2; family JAEUHO01; genus JAHEIK01. Next base: position 2,612 of record JAJDEM010000219.1, on the reverse strand, counting down.
AGACCGTGACCCAGAGCTTGTCCTTGGGCAGCTTCACGACCTCGGTCAGGAACTCCCACGCCCAGGCGATGGCTTCCTGCTTGAAGTAGTCCCCGAAGGAGAAGTGGCCCATCATCTCGAAGAAGGTCAGGTGCCGCGGGGTCCGACCGACGTTCTCGAGGTCCCCCTGCCGGAAGCACTTCTGGATGGTCGAGACGCGGCGGTGGCTCAGATCACCCTTGCCGACAAACTCGGCCTTGAACTGATTCATGCCCGCGCCGGTGAACAGCAGGGTCGGGTCGTTCTCGGGAACGAGGGAATCACTCGGCTTCTGTACGTGGCCGCGCTCCTGGAAGAACGCGAACCACTTCTGGCGTAGATCGTCGGGGCTCATGCCGCGCAGGGTACCGCTCCCGGCGTGACGCCGTAAGGGGAGGCGCGAGGGACCCTCGCGGTAGGTTGGCCGCGTGAAACATCTTCTCCGCACCTTCATCGGCATTCGCTGCGGGCCCACGAGCCGGCGCGACCTCCACCGTCAGGCCATGGCCCTCCAGGGCGATGACCCGGCGATCAAGGTCCACGCCGCGAAGGACCTCCACCTGACGCTCCACTATCTCGGCAACACGCCGCAGGAGGACATTGCGCTCCTCGGCGAGGCACTCGAAACCGCTGTCGAGGGCGTCCCCCCCATCGAAGTGGACTACAGGGGCCTCGGCGCCTTCCCGTCCCTCGAGCGGCCCCGGGTGCTCTGGGCCGGTGTCCAGGAGCCGGACGGGGGCACGTGCCTGCGGGATCTGCAGCGCGCCATCGGCCGGGCCCTGCGCGAGGTCGGCTACCGTCCCGAGAAGCGCGCCTTCCATCCCCACGTCACCCTCGCCCGAATCCATCGCCGCCCCACCGAGCGGGTGCGGACCGCCGTGGCTGCGGGCGAAGAACTGGACCTCAGCAGCGAATCGTTGTCGGAGGTGAAACTTATCCTCTCGGATCCGAGTCAGGGCCCGTACCATTACATCGACCTAACAACAGTCGATCTGGGTTGATGCACGCATCGGATCGGACCCGTCGACTCGGACCAAGGGCCACCCACAGCACGTGTGACCCGACAGCATGCAGGAACGAGAGGGAGAACAGATGGTCGTCGAAAACAAGAAGAAGACGGGTGGCGCAGTGACCAAAGCGAGCAGCGTCGCCAAAGGCAGCGTCGCCAAAAGCAGTGCCGGCAAAGGCAGCAGTGCCAAGAGCAGCAGTGCCAAGAAGGCGACCGCGTCACTCACCCGCGAAGAAAAGGCCCGCAAGCAGGCGCTGACGACAGCGCTGAGCACCATCGAGCGCGCCTACGGCAAGGGCTCCATCATGACCCTCGGGGCCGGCAACGCCGTGGCCATCGACGGCATCTCGACAGGCAGCGTCTCGCTTGACCTCGCGCTCGGCGGCTACGGCATTCCCCGTGGACGCATCACCGAGATCTACGGTCCGGAGTCCTCCGGCAAGACCACCCTCTGCTCGCATCTCGTTGCCAACGCCCAGAAGACGGGCGGGGTCTGCGCCTTCATCGATGCCGAGCACGCATTCGATTCCAGCTACGCCAAGGCGCTCGGCGTGAACCTCGACGAGCTCCTGGTCTCCCAGCCCGACAACGGCGAGCAGGCCCTTGAGATCGCCGAGACGCTCATCCGCAGCAACGCGGTCGACATCGTCGTGATCGACTCGGTTGCGGCGCTCGTGCCCAAGGCCGAGATCGAGGGCGAAATGGGCGACCGCCACGTGGGTCTCCAGGCCCGCCTCATGAGCCAGGCGCTGCGCAAGCTCAGTGGTGCCATCCACCAGTCCAACACCTGCGTCATCTTCACGAACCAGATCCGCATGAAGATCGGCGTCATGTTCGGCAGCCCCGAGACCACCAGCGGTGGCAACGCGCTGAAGTTCTACGCATCGGTTCGCCTCGACATGCGCCGCATCGGCTCCATCAAGGGCCCTGGCGATGTCGTTGTCGCCAACCGCACCCGCGTGAAGGTCGTCAAGAACAAGATCGCTCCCCCGTTCCGCCTCGCCGAGTTCGACATCCGCTTCGGCATGGGCATCGATCGCGTCGGCGATCTGCTCGACCTTGCGGTCGATGGCGGCATCGCCGAGAAGAGCGGCGCGTGGTTCTCGTTCGACGGCACCCGCCTCGGGCAAGGTCGCGACAAGTCGATGGACTTCCTGCGCGCGAACCCCGACATCCTCGCGCAGCTCGAAGCCCAGACATGCGCCTCGCTTGGCATGCCCACAGCGGAAGGCCAGCTCGCCGCGGCGGTTGCCGCGGCGGCGGGCGAAAGCGCACCGGAAGCGGCCTCGCGCACGAGGACCTAGGCGCGCCGCGCGGACCTAGGCGCGCCGCGTGGACCTAGGCGCGTCGCGCGGACCTAGGCGCGTCGCGCGACCCGAGACCCGAGACCCGAGACCCGGGTCCAGGCGCCAAGGCACCAGCCCGGATGTTGCGTGAAGCGTGCGCCGCCTGGCGACAGATTCACGTAGGGCGCGGCTCGGCGGGCGACCGCCCGCTTCGTTCGATGCAACACCCTGCTCTCGGGCTTCACTCGCGCCCGAGGTCGAAGCCGAAGGGCGGATTCGGTGCTGAGCCCACCATGGAC
>JAJDEM010000218.1 GCA_029259795.1 Planctomycetota bacterium | reverse complement strand
CTGGGTCTATGACGGGGTCTGGCCGCTGGACCGTTTGCGCGGCGACCGATGAGCAGGGTCTGCGACGAGTGCGGAAGCCATCAGCTCGCCAGCGTGACCCTCGACGGTTACGAGGTCGAGCAGTGCGGCTTGTGCGATCACGTCCAGGGCGAAGGTGCTGCCGTGGCCGCGCTCGCGCAGCGGAGGGAAGCCGACGCGCGCGGCTTCCATCCCGTCGTGTACCCGCTCGTGCAGGCGCTCGAGTCGGTGCCCACATTCCGCGTTGAAGGCACGTCGGTCGGGCGCGCGGAGACCGGCGAGTTCCCGTTCGTGTTCCTTCGGCTCGAGCCGAGCGGCCTGCGCGACATGGAGCGCCTGCTGACGAGCCAGGAATTGGCCAATCAGAGCACCAAGCGCCGCTGGGTGGTCGAGTGCACGCTTCAGCGGGGCCTGCTCTTCGTCCTGCGCCCGCGTTTCTGGAAGGCCGTGCTCGAGATCGATGATGTCGACATTCGCGAGGCCCGCGACGACTTCCAGGTTCTCGCGGCCATTCTCAGTCGCGACGTCGGCCTCTCCTGGTGGCGCGAGTAGCGCGCGCGTAGCGGCGCGCGTCGTGTAGCGACCTAGCTCGTTCGCAGGATCTTGAGCGAGATGTCCAGCGCGCGGGCGCTGTGGGTGAGTGCGCCGGAGGAGATGCGACCGACGCCGGTCGCCGCAATCGACGCCACGGTTGCGAGCGTGACCCCACCGGTCACTTCCAGCGCAGGGCGCGGCGCCGGGAGGGCGGCGACCCGCTTGCCCGCCGCGCGGATGGCTCCGAGCTCGAAGTCGTCGAGCATGATCACGAGGCGCCCGGCCTCTTCCGGGGACGCGGTCGTCAAGACGGCGTCCAGTTCCTCGGCGCTTTCGACCTCGATGTAGACCGTTACGTCGGCCGGCAGCGCCTCGAGGAGGGCGCGGAGGCCCTTGCTCGTGGCTTCCGGGCCCGTCGCACCGTAGGCCGCGACGAGGTGGTTCTCCTTGATCATGGCGGCATCGGCCAAGTGCATGCGGTGGTTGCGCCCGCCGCCGCAGCGGACGGCGTACTTCTCGAGCGCGCGCCAGCCTGGGGTGGTCTTGCGTGTGTCGTAGATCGACTCGCCCGCGTGCGTGGCCATGGCCGCCTCGACGAAGGCCGCCGTGGTCGTGGCGATGCCGCTGAGGCGCTGGAGCAGGTTCAGGATGGTGCGCTCGGCGCGGAGGATGGCCCGCGCGGAGCCATGCAGACGTGCCGCCACGAACCCCGCGCCGACCGAGTCGCCGTCGTCCGCGAAGGCCTCGCAGTGCACCGCGGCAGGCAACTGGGCGAAGACGAGCGCCACGAGCGGGAGACCGCAGAGAACCCCCGCGGCCTTGACGCGCACCTCGGCCGTGACGTCGTGGTCTCTCGGCGGCAGCACGGCCGCCGTCACATCCTCGGCTGCGTGATCCTCCGCCAGGGCGCACGCGATCAGCGCGTCGGTGGCGGCCCCGTAGGGGAAGTCGTCTTGGCCTGCGGCCGGACCGCTGCTGCCGCGATCGTCGTCAGTGCGGGGGGACGGGTTGTGCATGGTGGCATCGTAGCGGGAGGCGGCCATTCGCTACGCTCCCCCGCCTGGCCCACCGCCGGCTCGCGTCGGCGGAGCTTGCGCGCGCGCACGATGCGGCGGGCTGTGACCGGGCCGATCCCTGGCAGCAGGGTGAGCTTCCAAGCGGGATCGCGCTCCCGGTCGATGACGACCGGCCGGATCGGGACGGGCTGAGCCCCTGCGGCAGCAACGCCCCTAGGGCCATCGGCGCCTGCCGGGACCGAGGGCGCGCCCCGGCGGGGCAGCCAACCGGAGCCCCGGCAGGCCAGCCCGAGGCAGATCAGCAGCGTTGCGAGGACGAGGCCTGCGAGGACAGGGCCTGCGAGGGCAGGGCCTGCGAGGGGAGACGCTGCGAGGGAAGGACCTGCGGTTGGGATGGGCGGGGGTGAGGGGGGCACCTCTTCTCCTCGCGCAGACCTTGCGGGGGGTCACATCGCAGGCGTCTGCGCCAGCGCCCACAGGCTAGAATCTCTCGGGTGACGTCCCCTGCATCCTCCGCCCCGCTCGTGGTCTCCGCGACGGGCCTCGTCAAGACCTACGGCCGCGGCAAGGACGCCGTCGCCGCCGTGCGCGGGATCGATCTGCAGCTGGCCACCGGGTCCTGCCTGGGCCTCCTGGGCCCCAACGGCAGCGGCAAGAGCACCACCATCAAGTTGACCCTTGGCACCCTGCGGCCGACCGGTGGCCGGATCGAGACGTTCGGCGGGCCCGCCGGTCGACGCTCAGCACGGGCGCGGACGGGCTACGTCCCCGAGGAGGCGCGCCGCTTCGGCGCGCTGACGGGGCGCGAGACGGTGGACCTGTTTGCGCGGCTGCAGGGCGTGCGCGGACGTGCCGAGCGGCGCCAGCGCGTCGAGGAGGCGTTGGAGCTGGTCGGCTTGCGCCCTGAGGCGCGGCGCCAGCGCCTCGCGACGTACTCGCGCGGGATGGCCCGGCGGCTGGCGATGGCGGCAGCCTGGGTCCACCAGCCGGACCTCCTGGTGCTCGACGAACCGACCTCGGGCCTGGACCCGCTCGGCACCGACGAGATGCTCGCCCTACTCGACGTTCATCGTCGCCGCGGCGGTGCCACCCTGCTCTCAACGCATGATCGCGTGACGGCCGAGGTGGCCTGCGATGAGGCGCTTGTGTTGGTTCGTGGGCGCGTGGGCGCCGCAGGTCCCCTGGACACGCTCCTTGCGGGCGACGACTCGCCGTCCCTGCTCCCGCTGATGCGTAGCACCGCGCAGGCGGAGGGCCTGGATGGCTGAGCTCTGGGCGCTGACGGGTCGTCATCTCCGAACGAGTGCGCGGAGCCGAGCGGCTCGCGTCGCACTCACCCTCTTTCTGCTGGGGCTCGGGCTGGCGGCGCTCATGGGGCGCGACGGCCCGTCCGCGAGTCTGCTGCTGGTTGCCGCGCTCTTCGTCCTGGTCCTGGTGGTCTCGGGCTTCGCCATCGGCGCGGGCACCGTGCTACCGGACGACCGCGTGGCGGGACGCGAGGCCTGGCTCGCGACGCTCGCTCCGCCGGGTTGGAAGCGCCGCTTGTCCGTCGTGCTGGCCGGCTGGCTGCTGGCTACCAGCGTCGGCGCGCTTGGCGGCGCGCTCGTGGGCACCGTCGCAGCGCTCACACGGCCCGATCTGGCCCTGCGCGGGTGGAGCCCCGTGACGGTTCCCGGCGCCCGGCTGCTCGGCGGCGCCGACCCCGTCGTCGTCCTCCTGCCGGATGGCGCGGCCGAGCATCGCGAGCTTGAGATCGATGTCCGTCCGCTGCTCAGTGGCGAGGGCCGCATCGACCGCGTGGATGTTCTTTGGACCACCGCCGAGGCGAGCGGCAGCTTCGCTGCCTCGGTGCGGGGGCCCTTGCGCTTTCGGCCGCCTGAGGGCGCGCAGGCCGTCAACCTCGCATCGCTGACGCCGGGTGTGCGACTGCGGATCGTGGGGGCGCGACGCTTGGGACCTGCGCGCTCGCCGGTGCCGACCCTCGCGTGGATCGGACTGCTGCTTGGCCTTTGCGCTGGCGCCGTCGCTCCGGTCGCCGTGCTGCTCTCCCGAGCGACGACCGGGCAGACCGCAGCCGCCGGTGCGTTCTGCCTGCTGCTGCTCGGCTCGGTGAAGGAGGGCATGAGCAGCCTGGCGGCGCGACTCGAGCCGACGGGCTTCGAGGCGGTCGTGCCGCGGGTGCTGGACGTCTTTGCGTTCCTGACGCCCGATGCCCCGCTGCTTGACTTGCTCGTCGAAGCCACCGCGCAGCGTGCGCCGCCGCTTGGGGCGCTCGGCATGGCCCTGCCCGCACTCGCCTACACGCTGCTCCTTGCCGTGCTCGCTTGCGTACCGGCGCCAGCGCGACTCGCGCGCGAGGCCAGCGGATGAGTCGCGCGCGCTGGCTTCTCCTGCTCGTCGCCTTCCTGTGCTTGCTGGGGGCGGCCGTCCTGCGCGAACCGCCCGAGCGCACGGGCGACAACACGCTTGCCGCTGTCGGACGCTCGATGGGGGGCATGCGGGTTGTCGTGATCGACGGGTTGTTCTTCCGGGCCGAAGCGCTGCGCCGCGAGGGCCGTGCCGAGGATGCGGCGGCGTACTACCAAGCCGTGCTGGATCTCGATCCGGCCAACGAGGCTGCGACGATCTTCCTGGCCAACCTGTTCGTCGACGAGATGCTGCCGCTGGCCATCGAGGCCGAGGCGCGCTTCCTGTGGTGGCGCGAAGCCCGCGCCTTGCTGGCTCACGCGATCGCACGGCACCCGCGTTCCGCGGCGCTCCACAATCGGGCCGCCTCCTTGCTCGTCGGTCTCACCCGTGTGCAGCCCGACCTCGAGTCGCTGCTGGAGGCCGAAGTCGGCAACTGGCGCCTGGCGGCCGTCCGGCACCTCCAGGTGGCGTTCGAGGAGAGCGAGGGCCTGGCCCGGCTCGGGCGCAATCACATCGTCCGGGCGGCCTTGCTCGCACCGGAGGTCGCGGCCCGTGCCCTTCAGGAGGGGGACCGGGCGGCCTACGAGGAGGCGTTGGCGATCGCCCTGGAGCTCGAGAGGCTGCGGGGCCCTGTTCTCGCAGAGTTGCTCATCGAGGAGGAGCGCGGGGAATCCCTGGCCGCCTTGCTCCGGGTCTCGATCGAGGCCCTGGAGCAGACAGAGGCGGCGGGTAGCGATCCAAAGCGCCGGGCGGCGGCTGAGGAGACCATTGCCCAGTACGAGCTCCTGCTGCCCGATCACTACCTGCCCCCGCTCCTGCGCGAGTTCCTGGGGCGGGGGGACTAGAGCCCGGGCCCGGGCCATTCGCGCCCGTTGGCGGCCTGGGGGCTAGGATCACGCCATGGCCACCCGCAAGGCAGAAGATGACCGGACGATCGACGGCGATGCCCTCCTGCAGCGCGTGGTCGCGCTATGCCATGAGCGCAAGGCCGAGGATGTGGTCTCGCTCGACGTCCGCGGGCTGGTCGAGTACATGGATCACCTGGTGATCTGCACCGGACGCAGTGCGCGCCAGACGCGCGCAATTGCCGAGCACGTGATCACGCAACTCAAGCGGGAGGATCGCGTCCTGCCGCTCTCGCGTGCGGGCCTTGATGCCGGCAGCTGGGTCTGCATCGACTTTGTGGACGTCGTGCTGCATGTCTTCGAGCCGGAGACACGCGCGCACTACGACCTCGAGCTCCTCTGGGCGGACGCGCAGCGCACCGACCACGCGTCGCCGCGTCCCGCGCCCCGCGACGCCAACGACGACGCGCCCACCGAGCCTGCCTCCGCCGACGAGACGTCCGCCTAGGCACGCCCTCCCGCGGTAGGGCCAACCCGTGCGCGAGACCCCTGTCCGCGTCCCCCGGTTGTCGAGCCCTGCCTGACGGCGCTGCGCAGAGCGCCTCGACACACCCCCAAGGGCGCCAACGACGAATCGAACGCCAACCCGTGCGCGAGACCCCTCTCCGCATCCCCTGGTTGTCGAGCCCTGCCTGACCGCAGGGCAATCCGCGGCAGTGCCGCGCTATAGCACGTCGAGGGCGTTGAACTCCGCGAAGTCGACCACGCCGTCGCGGTTCGTGTCGGCTTCGGTGATGCGCGCGCCGAACGAGCTAGTCTCGGCCGGCTGCAGCAGGCCATCGCCATCGGCGTCCAGCGCCTCGAACGCCAGACGGCGCTCGTTGGTCTGGGAGAAGGTGACGCGCTTCGTCGAGCCGAGGATCGCCTGGACGTTGAACTCCAGGGTGTTCGAGGGCACGAGCACCTTGTCGAAGCTGCCGTTGCGACGCGGCTCGTAGCGGTAGGCGCGTCCCAGCTGATCGATGTGGCCGACCTGCTCATCGCGGTTGCGCGTGGTCACGGAGTACATCGTGAACTCGGGGCCGCCCCGACGCTGGCGGTACTCACGCTTCTCGAGGAAGCCGATGTGCTGCGGCGGCCGGTTGGCTTGGGCCTGCGCCATGACCTTGAAGACGGTGGAACCCTGGGTGACCATCCAGTCGCCGCGGTCGATCCGCTGGGCGATGTTGTCTTCCGAAGCGATGAACCGTGAGGCCTCTCGCTCGCTCGAGCGCGAAGCGCACGCGGAGGTCAGGGCTGCGAGCGTGGCGGCGACCAAGATGAGGGCGCAGACGTGGAGCGTACGAGCCATAGGGCGTGGATCCTCTTGACCCTCCCAAGGGTCAGTCCCAGAGGATAGCCGTTGGGCGCCCACGGCGACAAGGATCGTGCTGCCCGGCCCTTACTTCGGCCCCCCGGAGCCCAACAACCAGCCCGAGACGCGGATTGGTTGCGCGGGTAGAACACGGGCCGTGTCTGAGCCCCACCCCCGCCCGCCGGCCGCCGACCCTGCCGCGGCGGCGGCGGCGCTGCTTGCAGCCGCAGGGCCTATCGCCTCGGCCTTCACGGCGCGCGATCCCGGCGGCCAGGGCTACGAGGAGCGGCCTCAGCAACTCGACATGGCCCGGCGGGTGGCGGGATCGCTGGCGGAAGGGCGCCATGCCCTCCTCGAGGCAGGGACCGGCGTTGGCAAGACGTTCGCCTACCTGGTACCCGCCCTCCAGTGGGCCATCGCGCAGGGTAAGCGGGTGGCCGTGGTGACCAGCACCATCGCCCTGCAGGAGCAGCTGGTCCGCCGCGACCTGCCGCTCCTCGCCGAGGCGTTGCCGTTTCCCGTGGACTTCGCCCTCGTGAAGGGGCGTGGCAACTACATCTGCCTGCGGCGGCTGAGCCGCGCCGCCAACGGCCAGGGCGCACTCTTTGAGGACGAGGAGCGCGATCAGCTCGAGGCCATTCGCCAATGGGCCTACGAGACCCAGGAGGGCAGCCGCCAGGACCTGCCGTTCCAAGCCCTGGGTTCTGTGTGGGAGCAGGTCAATGCGGAGCAGGGCAACTGCCTTGGCCGCCAGTGCCCGCACTACAAGGGCTGCCACTACCAGCACTCTCGCCAGCGGGCCCACGAGGCTTCGCTCCTCGTGCTCAACCATCACGTGCTCATGGCCGACCTCGCGATGCGGCGTCATGGCGGCGGGTTCCTGCCCGAACTCGATGCCGTGATCATCGACGAGGCGCACGATCTCGAAGACACGGCCGCCGAGCATCTAGGCGTGCGGGTCTCGTCGCGTGGCGTGCTCTACCAGCTCGGGCGTCTGTGGAGCCCGAGGCGCGGCAAGGGATTGCTCGCGGCGCATCCCGATCGGCGCTTGCGTGACGGGGTGGAGAAGGCGCGGGCTGCCGCACGAGCGTTCTTCGACCACACGCGTGATCTCCTGGGTGGCGCGGCAGCAGGCGATGGCCGCACCACGCCCGTGCCCGACGGAGCCCACTTGCCCGACGAGCTGTCACCGCGGCTCTCGGAGCTTGCGAGCCTGCTCATCCAGAGTGCGCGCGACGACGAGGGAGAGGCCAAGCTCGAGATCGGCGCCCGGGCTCGGAATCTCCGCGCCCTGGCGGACGGACTGGGCTCCCTCGCCCGCAACGAGTTGGAGGGCCAGGTCCGCTGGGGCGAGATGAGCTCGCGAGGCACGCTCGCGCTGCACAGCGCCCCCGTTGATGTCGGGTTGTTGCTGGGGGAGGTCCTCTGGGAGCCGCACCACGCCGTCATTCTCACGAGCGCCACGCTCTCCGCGGGCAAGCCGCCGTCGTTTGACTTCATGCGCCGCCGACTCGGACTGGAGGACGCGGACGAGGCCACGATCGGCAGCCCGTTCGACTACACCCGGCAGGCACGTCTGATCCTGCGCCACGATCTCCCGGATCCGGCGCGCGATGGCCGCGCCTACGACGCCGAGCTGCCGACCGCCGTGTGGGATGCGGTCCGCCGCACGAAGGGTGGTGCGTTCGTGCTCTTCACTTCCAACGCCTCCATGCGGCGCACGGCCGAGGCGCTCCGGACCGAACTCGAGGCCGATGGGCTGTTGGTGCTCGTTCAGGGCGACGGCCTCGAACGCCCGGCGATGCTCGAGGCGTTCCGCGCGGGAGACGCCGTCTTGTTTGGCGTCGCTTCGTTCTGGCAGGGTGTGGATGTGCCGGGCGATGCCCTCCGGCACGTCGTCATCACGCGGCTGCCCTTCGAGGTCCCGAGCCACCCGCTGCAGGTCGCGCGCAGCAAGCGGGTCACGGAGGCGGGGGGCAACCCGTTCCGCGATCTGTCGATGCCCACGGCGGCACTACGGCTCAAGCAGGGCTTCGGGCGCTTGATTCGCCACAGCGGAGACCAGGGGCTCGTGACGATCCTCGATCCGCGCATCGTCACGAAGTACTACGGCAGCTACCTGCTCGCGGGACTGCCGGACTGCCCACGCGAATACGACCCCGAGGTCCACGGGGACGGCTAGCCGACCTGACAGCCGCGTGGCCGCTACGAACGTGCGGGCTGGTTGAGGCGTTCCTGCGCGAGGCGGTTTGCCGCCTCGCTAGTCGGGATGTCTTCGGTGCGCGAGATCTTGAAGATCTGCTGGAGCGCGTTGTAGATGTTCTCGACCTTGGCGCGTGAGCGCGCTTCGTCGTAGTCGCCTTCGACCTCGATCGATACGTTGATGATGCCGCCGGCGTTGATGACGTAATCGGGGGCGTAGAGAATGCCGGCCTCCTTGAGGCGCTGACCGTGCTCTTCGCGGAGCAGGACGTTGTTGGCGGCACCTGCAATGATCTTGCTGCGGAAGTTCGGCAAGGTCTCGTCGTTGACGACCGCACCGAGCGCGCACGGTGCGAGCACATCGCACTCCGCCTCGAGGATCGTGGCCGGATCGCCGACGATGCCTCCGGTTCGATCCGCGAGCTCCTGGGCGCGCTCCGGCGTGATGTCCGCGAAGATCATCTTGGCGCCCTGCTCGTGCAGCAGGTCGGCAAGGAAGGCGCCGACGTGACCGCAGCCCTGGATCGCAACCGTGCGGTCGGCGAAGTCGGCGCTGCCGTACACCTCTTCAAGGCAGGCCTTGATGCCGAGGAACGTCCCGAGGGCCGTCCACGGGGACGGATCGCCGCTGGAGCCGAGCTCGAGCGGGAGACCGGTGCAGAACTTGGTCTCCTTGCGGACGTGGACCATGTCCTCGACACAGGTGCCGACGTCTTCGGCGGTGATGTACGTGCCGCCGAGCGAGTCGATGAAGCGGCCCATCGCACGGAAGAGCGCCTCGCTCTTCTCGGTCTTCGAGTTGCCGATGATGACGCTCTTGCCGCCGCCCAGGCCCGTGTCTGCAACGGCGGACTTGTAGGTCATGCCCTTGGAGAGGCGCAGGACGTCGAAGATCGCGTCATCCCAGGAGCCGTACGGCCACATGCGCAAGCCGCCAAGTGCCGGGCCCAGCGCCGTGCTGTGCACCGCGATGACGGCGCGCAGGCCGCTCTCGGGGTCTTCGCACTTGACGACCTTCTCGTAGCCCTCTTGGGGGATGGTCTCGATCTTCATGACCGTGCTGCTCCGCAGGAACGTGGTGGGGCACAAGGTAGCGTCTGGGCCGCCCTGAAGGGAGAAATGGGAAGGACGGCGGGGCGCTACTCGGCCTTCTTCTTGGAGGCCTTCTTCTTGGCGGCCTTCTTCTTCGCCTTCTTCTTCGCCTTCTTCTTCGCCTTCTTCTTGGAGGCCTTCTTCTTCGCCTTCTTCTTGGCGGGCTTCTTCTTGCGACCGCCGCCAGCCTTGATCCGCTCGGCGCGGCGCACCAGGAGCTCGACAGCCTCGTCGATGGAGAGCTCGGCCAGCTCGATCGACTTGGGCAGGCTGGCGTTGATCGTGCCGTCCGTGACGTAGGGGCCCCAGCGGCCCTCGAGGACCTTGAGGGGGGCGCCCGTCTCGGGGTGCGCGCCCAGCTCCTTCAGGGGTGCCGCGGGCGCCTTCTGGCCGCGCCGGCGCTTGGGTGCCTTGAGCAACTCGATGGCGCCGGCCAGGTCGATCGCCAGGATGCTGGTCTCCGCCGGGATCGAGCGGGACTCCGTGCCCCACTTGACGTAGGGGCCGTAGCGGCCGAGGTGGGCGTGGACGTGCTCGCGCTGCTCGACCTCCTGCGTGCCTTCGTCGGTCTTCTGGGTGACCTTGGCGACGTACTCGCCGAGATCACGGGGCAGCTCGAGGAGCTTGAGCGCCGTGGCGAGGTCGATCTCTTCGGGCTTCATGCCCTCGAGGAGGCTGACCATCTTGGGCTTTTCCTTGCTGCCCTCCTCCATGTCGCCGCGCTGGACGTACGGGCCGAAGCGGCCGGTCTTCACGTAGACCGGCAGATCGAGCTCGGGGTCGTTGCCGAGCGGGACGGGGCCGCGCGCGTTGATCTCGATGAGATCGAGGGCGTGCTCCGCCGTCAACTCGTCGGGGACGGTGTCTTCGGGCAGGCTTGCGTTGCGCTCCCCGTCGGTCACGAAGAGGCCGTACTTGCCGACGCGGATCTCGATCGACTTCCCGCCGGTCTCGCCCAGGGCGAAGCCGCAGACGACGCGAGGGTCGACCTCTTCCATGCCGCGCTCGACAAGCTGCTTGAGTCCCGCCTTGCCGTTGCCTGCGTAGAACGAGCGCAGGTAGTCGGCCCGATCCACCTCGCCGCGTGAGATGGCATCGAGGTCGTCCTCCATCGAGGCCGTGAAGCCATAGTCGAGGAGGTGGCCGAAGTGCTCCTTGAGCATGCGCACGACGGCGAACGCAGCGAAGCTCGGCACCAGGGTCCGGCCACTGCGCCGGAAGGCGTACTCGCGATCGAGCAACACCTGGATGATGCTCGCCCAGGTGCTCGGACGGCCGATGCCACGCTTGTCGAGCGCCTTGACGATGCTCGCTTCCGTGTAGCGCGCGGGCGGCTGGGTCGTGTGGCCCTTCGGGTCGAGCGCGCGGACCTCCACGCTGTCGCCTTCGGCCATCGTCGGGAGGATGCGCTCCTGCTCGGCGAGATCCGCCTGCGGATCGTCCGATCCCTCGACGTAGGCCCGCCGGAAGCCGGGGAAGAGGATGGTCTTGCCGGAGGCCCGGAACGAGGCGTCCTCGACGGCGAGCCGCACGATGACCCGCATGCCCCTTGCATCAGGCATCTGGGAGGCCACGGTGCGCTTCCAGATCAGCTCGTAGAGCTTGCCGGCGTCCGCGCCCTGGGTCTTCGTGACGTCGTCGATCGTGCGGAACTTCGAGCCCGCGGGCCGGATGGCCTCGTGGGCCTCCTGGGCGTTCTTGACGTTGGTCTTGTAGCTGCGCGGCTTGTCCGGCAGGAACTCGGCGCCGTAGCGCGTGCCGATGACGTTGCGCGCGGCGGTCACGGCCTCGGCCGAGAGCGCCGTCGAGTCGGTACGCATGTAGGTGATGCAACCGTTCTCGTAGAGCTTCTGCGCCACGCCCATGGCGCGCCGCGCCGACCAGCGCAGCTTGCGGCCCGCCTCCTGCTGGAGCGTGCTCGTTGTGAACGGCGCCGCGGGCTTCTGGGTGAACGGCTTTTCCTCGACGGAGGAGACCGTGGCCCGCTGGCCGGCGAGCCGTGCAACCAGCGCCCGCGCGGCGGCCTCGTCGAGGACGGTGATGCCGTCCTTGCCCGAGAACCGGCCCGTGGTGCCATCGAAGTCCCGGCTGGCCGCGACCCGATCGTTGCCGAGGGTCGTGAGCACGGCCTCGAACGGGTTGTCGCTCTGCCCGAAGACGCCATCGACGTCCCAGTACTCGCTCGACTCGAAGGCCATGCGCTCCATCTCGCGCTCGACCAGCAGTCGCAGCGCGACGCTCTGCACACGGCCGGCGGAGAGGCGGGGGCGGATCTTGCGCCAGAGAACGGGCGAGACCTCGTAGCCGAAGAGCCGGTCCAGGATGCGGCGGCACTCCTGGGCGTTGACGAGGTTGCGATCGATCTCGCGCGGCTCCTCGAGCGCGGCGGCGATGGCGCTCTTGGTGATCTCGTGGAAGACGAGTCGCTTCACCGGAACCTTGGGCTTCAGTACCTCGAGGAGGTGCCAGGAGATGGCCTCTCCTTCGCGGTCTTCATCGGTGGCGAGCCAGAGGACGGGGGCGTCCTTCATGGCGGCCTTGAGCGTCTTGATCTGGTCCTTCTTCCCCGGGGGGACCACATACATGGGGCGGAAATCGTCGTCGATGTCGACGCCCAGGCTGCTGTGCTTGTTCTCGCGCTGCTTGTCCGTGAGCTGGGAGCGGGAGGAAGGCAGGTCGCGAATGTGGCCGATCGAGGCGAGCACTTCGAAGTCGTCGCCGAGGAACTTGCCGATCGTCTTCCCCTTGGCAGGGGACTCGACGATGACGAGTTGCTTGCCCGTCGGCTTCTTGGACTCTGCCATGGTTGGTGCTCTTGGAGGGTGTCGTTGGACGATCGGCTTGGGCGCGAACCCTACAGGGATCCGGCGGGATGCCAAGTGACTAGCTTGCGCGGAACCTTGCGGCGCCGCTCCGCGCCCCGCCTGGGCCACGGGTAGACTCGGCCCCCCGCTCGGCCACGGAGACCCTTCTCATGCGCGTACAGACCCTGCGCCTCTGCCTCCTGGTTCTGCTCCTTGGCCTTGCGCTCCGGCACGCGCCGGCAGCGGCCGAGGAGGCGGCCCCCAACCCTGCCCAGGCCTACGCGACGGCGGTCAAGGCACTTGCTGGACCGACGGCCGCGGAGTCCTTCGCCTTCACAGGTGTCTTGCGCTTGAACGGCAAGACGATGGGCTACGCAACCCTGCGGGCGGGCCTTGCCGCCGGCCACGAGGGCCAGTGGGTGACCGAGGATCGCTTCGTCATCAAGGGACGCGCCGTGCCCACGGTTGAACGATCGACCGCCCGCCTCACCCGACAGCTCGAGCTTCTGGCGGGTACCTCCTCGTCGACCAGCCCGGCCAAGGGCGCGTTGACCTGGACGCGGACGGCGGCGGGCTTCGAGGTCGTCCGGCCCGCGTCCGAGGCAGAGGGGACGCCGGAGGCTGCCACGAAGACGTTCGCCCACAAGGCCTCCGCGCTCAACACGATGGCCGCCACGCTGCTCTTCTGTCGACTTGCCCTCCCGGCGAAGGCCGCCTACGCCACGACGATCTTCGAGGTCGAAGCCGGCATGCAGGGCAAGCCGGCGCTGCAGCCCGTGGCGATCGAAGTCCTCGGCGAGCAGGAGATCCAGGGCCAGAAGCTCTGGGTCGTTCACGCTCGCAAGGGCGGCAAGGAGCTGACCATCCTGTTCAAGCCGACCACGCGCGATGTGGTCGCCGTGCGGATCGTCGAGGGCAAGACGACGTTGGAGATCCTGCCTGGGGACATGTGGGTCATGCCCGCGCCCGACGCCGTGACCGCGGGCATGCGCGGGATGTTCGCGCTCTCGACCGGGGACATGGCCGTTCTCGATGACGTGCTGCACTGGCCGAGCCTGCATGCGCAGGAGCTGGCCAATGCGCCGCCGGAGAAGCGCTCGACGTCGGTCGACGTGGAGCGCTGGCGCAAGAACGT
The DNA here is from genome assembly GCA_029259795.1 of Planctomycetota bacterium. Classification (GTDB taxonomy): domain Bacteria; phylum Planctomycetota; class PLA2; order PLA2; family JAEUHO01; genus JAHEIK01. Next base: position 5,685 of record JAJDEM010000218.1, on the reverse strand, counting down.
GCTTGCCGGCTACGCCAAGCATCTGACGAAGCGGCCCGCCGCGATGTTGCAGCAGCTCATCAAGAGCGGCCAGGCGCAGATCAAGCAGGTGAAGCTCACGGGCGGCCGCGTGCGTGTCACGTTTGGACCGATGATGCGCAATACGCAGTTCGTCGTGGCGCCCGTCGACGGGGTGTGGCATGTCGTCGAGCAACCGGGCCAGCCCAAGCCCGCGGCGGGCAAATGACATGGGGGGGTTGATGCAGCGTTTCTTTGCAGTCGTCCTGCTGCTGGCCACCAGCGCGGTAGGCGCAGGGTCCTTGCTCACCGACGCGCGTGGCGAAGAGGCCACACCGGCTACACGCACACGCACACTGCGCCGGAACCTCCCGGAGCCGGGCAGCACCGGTACGTTCGACTTCGAGGGCTATGTGCTTCGTGATGGGGCGCCATACGGCCGCGTGCGGCTCAGCGCTCTGGCGAGCGCCCAGGGCACGTGGCAGGTCCGCGACGCCATCCAGCCCCTGAAGCCGAGCGCCGATCGCGTGCTGGCAACGGCTGAGCTCGACGCGCGGCTGCGCACGCGCAGCGGGACGTACATGCGCCGCGGCAGCCGCGGGTTCTTGAGCGCCGAGCTCAGCGTTCGGGAGGGCGGTGGTTACCGCATCGAGCATCAGACCGCCGACTACGAGAACCGTCTGGACATCGACGGAGCGGGTGCTCTGAGCACCCTGAGCGGCGCCATCTTGCTACTGCGGCTGCTGCCGCCGGGCCCCGGCGTGTACGAAGTTCCTGACCTCGACCCAAACCCCTCGCCAGGGGATCCCTACATCGCGCCCGCGCGACTCGAGGTCCACCGGGTCGCACCGTGGCGTGTTGGCGGTGGGGCGCGACCCGCGTGGATCGTGAGCTACACGCGCGGTACGCAGACGCTGCGCCTCGCGCTCGACGCCAAGACCCGCAACCTCCTCGGGGTCACGTTCATCGGGCTGCCGTTTCAGTTCGTTCCGAAGGGCTCGGGCTCCGTGGGCCTGCAAGAGAGCGTCGCGAGCGATCTGATGACGCCGGTCGAGCACGCGGTCGCTCGCACCCGCGCGGTGCGCGCCCGGCTGCCGCGACCCCGTCGCGGGTTCGATGTGCGGGCGGAGGTGCGCCTGGGCGCGAACCGCGTCGGCACGGCGCGCCTGCGGGCCGATCCCGCCTGCCATGCGTGCCGGGCCGTCTGGTCCGTGCACGAGTCCCAGGTGCTGCGCACGGGCGCCAGCACGGTCGAGGGGCAGACCACCGGCGTGCTCGACCGCGATCTGACCTTGCTGCGGGGCGAGCGCCTTGACCGGCGGCCCTCAGGCACGTTTCGAGCGACCTATGAGCGCGTCGCGGGCGGCATCCGAACGGTCACGGGCGCCGAGCGGGAGAACGTGACTTTGTTGGATGCGGCCGAGGACGCGAGCACGGGGCTCATGCCCGTGCTGCTGTTCCTCCGCAGCGTCCCGCGCACGCCGGCGCACTACGTCCTGCCGGGCTGGGACCCGCGCTCGGCGACCACCCCCAAGGCCGGCTCGGGTGCCTTTGCGTTCCGTGCGGCCGATGTCCACATCGAGGTGCGGGGGACCGTGCCCTTCGAGCTGGACGGCGTGCGGCGCCACACCCTGCAGGCGAGCTGCACGCTGCGCAACGGTCGTCGCTACGACCTGTATCTCGACGCACGCTCGCGTGACTTCGTGGCGTTGCTCGGGCAGATGCCCAAGACGAGCATCGTCGCCAGTGCTTCGATCGGCCAGCGCGCGGATTGGTACGACGCCATCGAAGGCAAGCCCCAGTCTGCGCGTCAGGCGTTCATCAAGTTCGGCCGCGGCTACCACCTCCCGCGAGAGGACCTCCTCAAGGCTGCGTTTCACTGGCCGAGCCTCGTGAAGCAGGCCCTGGCGGCAGGCCGCTACGCCGAAGGCACCCCGCCGGAGCAGATCCAGAAGGACTGGATCGCTGTCTTCGTCGGCATGAGCAAGCACCGCACGCCGGGCGACTGCGACGATCTGCTGTTCCAGATCCTCATGACGTCCCGCGAGGTCACGCATGCGGACGGCTCGGTTTCGCTGCACACGCTGCCGGTCTACGGCGGTCACACCTATCGGATGGCGGAGCGCGACGGGCGCTGGTGGATCGTCGCGATCGACTGAGGGCCAGGCTAGAGCGCGTCGATCGGCAGCATGCGCGCACGCACGTCGCCGCCCGTCGGGAGGGGCGTGGGCTGCGGCGGCCCTTCCGGCTCGCGCTCCGGCCGGGAGCGTACGCGCTCGGCCTTGCGCTCGAGGATCTTCTCGTAGAATGGCGTGATCCGCGCGACCAGGGCATCGTAGTCGGCGTGCCCATGCACCTCACCCCACGCCGTCAGGAAGGCGAACGGGTCGCCCAGCGAGTGCAGGGCGGCGCAGCCCACGGCGTACTGCGCGAGGTCCTTCAGGACGCCGTCGGGCGCGCTCAGGGGAGCCAGGCGCTGCCCGAGCGTTGCCTTGGGGCAGCCGATGGGCCGGGGTTCGCGCGCCTCGCCGCCGACGAGGATGTTCTTCGGGTAGCAGTCGCCATGCACGAACCCGGCCTTGTGCCAGCGTCCCAGGGCGTAGGCCACATCGAACAACACGCCCGGTTCCTCACGCGCGGCCTCGGCAGCCGTAGATGCGTCAGGGTCGTAGGCGCGAATCATGACGGCGCCGACAAGCACGCCCAGCCGGCGCCGCTCGCCAACGGCCCACGGCGCGGGGCACGGGATCCCGTGTTCGGCTGCGGCACGCATGATACGCGCCTCGGCGCGCTCGCGCGACGGACGGAGCAGGGTCTTGCCCTTGCGTCCGGGGATGGGCGCGCGCCACTTCACGAGCAACGGCGGCTCGCCGTCCCAGCGCACAGCAGCCGACTGGCGATCACTGGAGAGCAGCGTGCGCCCGTCGCCCGACTGCATCCATGCCGCCACGTCGAACGCCGTGCGTGCACTCAGCGCGGTGCGGTGATCGTCATCCAGCCACCAACGCTCGGCCATGGCGCGGGCTTCACGCCGTCGCGCTTGCGTCGAACACGGCGACCGCCACGAGCGAGTGGATGCCGTTCAGGCGCAAGGGCGTGCCGATGGGGGTGAGGCCGAAGACCGCCGCCTCCTCGTAGAGCGTCTCCGGCAGCAGCGCCGAGCGGCGGCGGTGCACCCCGCGACGTCGCTGACGCTTGGACTTCCAGGTGCTGTCATCGGAGAACGAGATCACAAGGCGCCGGGCCGCGACCCGCGCCAGCTCCCCCAGGACGGCGGCGCGCTCCTCGGCGGCAGCCATGTGGTGGATGAGTCGGTGGCAGACGGCGGTGTCCACGGCGCCGTTCTCCAGTGGCAGGTCGCTGGCCGGCGCTTGCAGGAACGAGATCGCCCCGTCAGCGGCGAGAGGCCCGAGCGCATCGCGGGCCTCATCGACCATGGCTTGGCTGAGGTCGGCGCAGATCACCTCGTCGGCAAAGCGTAGCAGCGTGGGGGTAAGGCGGCCCGCGCCGCAGGGACAGTCGAGGATGCGCCCGTGGGCTTCGGCCCGCTGCAGGGCCTTGGCGACGATGCTCAGCTCGCGCCGATTGGAGAGTCGGCGCGTCCAGGAGCGTTCGTACTTGCGGCGGTAGGCCGCAGCACCACTGGAACTCTCGTAGCGGGCGATGAGTTTCGGATCCATGGACCTGCACTGTACCTGCCCGCCCGTGGACCGGTAGGATGCGCAGCCCATGACGAAGACCGCCTCGCGCCTGCTGCCCCCCGGATCGATGCTGGCGCATTATCGCCTCGCCGAGCCGGTCGGCGAGGGAGCCATGGGCACGGTGTACCGCGCCCACGACGAGGGCCTGGATCGCACGGTCGCCGTCAAGGTGCTGCGGCCTGCCGTGAGCGGCATGACGGTGCGGGTCGACCGCTTCTTCCGTGAGGCGCGCGCGGCGGCCCGCGTCAGCCATCCGAACCTGACGCACGTCTACTACGTCGGCGGCGACGGCAGCCATCGCTTCTTCGCGATGGAGTACGTCAGGGGCAAGGATCTCTCCGAGCTCGTCGAGAGCGAGGGGCGCCCGGGGCTCACGACGTGCATCGACCTGCTTGTCCAGGCGGCGGCGGGCTTGGCCGCAGCGCACGAAGCGGGCATCGTCCATCGCGACGTGAAACCGACCAACATCCTCGTGCGCGGCGATGGCACCGTGAAGGTCACCGACTTCGGGTTGTCGAAGTCCGTGGATGCCGACGTGCAGATCAGCCAAGACGACACCGTCATCGGCACCCCGATCTACATGAGTCCCGAGCAGTGCCGCAGCAAGGATGTCGACGCGCGTACGGACGTCTACTGCCTCGGCCTCACCGCGTGGGCCTTGCTCGTCGGGCGCCCTCCCTACCCCGGGCCGAGCTTGGGCGATGTCATCCACGACCAGATCAATACGCCCCTGCCCTCGCTGACGGCCGAGCGTCCCGATCTCCCGCCTTCGCTGGAGCGGGTGCTCGCGAAGATGTGCGCCAAGTCGCCAAAGAAGCGCCCGTCCTCGATGAGCGAGGTGATCGACCTCCTGCAGGCCTGCCGACCGAACGCCGTGCATCCCGCACCCATCGTTGCGCGCGCCGTCGCCATTGCGTTTGACTTCATCGCGGCGCTCGTCGCGCTTGGAGCCATCGCGTTCTTGCTCAGCCGCGTGGGCGGCGAGTCCTTGAATGGTGGCCTCGAGACGGTGATCTTCGCCGTGGTGTTTCTCGGCTTCACCGTCGTTGCCGAGGTGCTGCACGGGGTCACGCTCGGGAAGTGGTTCCTCAATCTGGAGGTGCGTGCGGCGGATGGGAGCGAGGCCTCGCGCAAGGCCCTCTGGCTGCGCGGATTGATCCGTTTCCCGGCCATGGCCATCTGGGCCGTCGGACTGCCCGCGCTTCCGGGCATGGCCTTCCTCGATCTACCTCTGGTGCTCCTCGGACTCGGAGCGATTCTCGCGGGCTTGATCTCGTTCTACGTTGCCAGCGGGCGGACGCTCAGCGACCTGCTCACGAAGACGCGCGTCGTCTACCGCATGCCGCCCGACGAGCGGCACGCGGAAGACGCGGTGGAGGCGGAGAGCGCGACCGCCTAGCGACGCTCGCGGGCGAGCAGCTGCCGGACGAGGGCCGTGAGTTCCTTCACGTCGCCGCGCAGCGCGCGGACTTCTTTGTGCAGCGCCTGCAGCGCAGAACCGCCGCCGGCACCATCAGGGCCACCGGCGGTGCCGCCCCGACCCCCGCGCCCACCGGCGCCGCCCCGGCCATTCTTGCCCGGTTGCCCGGGGCGACCCCGACCGGCCAACCACACCGCGCCCGCCTGGCGTGCTTTCAGCGCGCTCTCCGCCACGCGAGCACTCTCCTCCGCCCGAGCCTTTGCCAGGGCGGCGACCTTGGCGCGCAGCTCGTTGAGCTGGGCCTCGGCGACGCGGACCTCGCGGCTGACGCGCCGCACCTCGTTCTTCGCGTTGGCTTTCTCCAGATGGTCGAGGGCCTGCCGGAGGTTGTTCAGGCGGTCTTGTGCGGCCTTGATCTTCGCCGACTCGGAGTAGCGCCCGACGATTACACCGCCCTTGACCGGCTTGCCTTTCGCGTCCAGCAGCACGCCGAGCGCGCTGAGTGCGCGGAATTCCGGGTCAACGGCTGTGGCACGTGCATTCGTAAGCGCCTCGGCCAGCTTGACG
>JAJDEM010000217.1 GCA_029259795.1 Planctomycetota bacterium | reverse complement strand
GAGCACCGGGCGCGCAACCTCCGCCTCACCGATCGCCACATCGATCGTCGCTTGCAGCAAGCGGGCGCGCTCGGCGAGGAAGCGATCGTCCTTGAACGAGCGGTCGGCAGGCAGGCCACCCATCTCGAAGTCGCGTAGCTTGCGCGCGGCCTTGAGGTGGTTGTTCATCGCGGTGCGGTCGCGTCGTTCGTCGCCAACCGGCAGGTCCCGGTAGTCCCAGGCGGCGATGCGTCCGAGATCGATGTGGCACTCGAAGCGCACGATCGCCATCTCGGGGCCGCTGAGGCCGAACGACTCGATGAGCTTGAGCACCGCTTCGAAGTGCGGCTTGGCGAGCGCCGCATCGCGCAGGCCGTGGATGGCGATGTCGCCGGCGGCAAACGTGGACTGGATGCGGATCAGCTGCGAGATCGGATCGTCGCGCTCCCCGACCCGCTCGAGCGAGGCGACGAAGCCGTCGTAGCTCTCGCGCCAGAGCCTGGCCAGCTCTGCCTTCTTCTCCTCCGGTACGCCGCCGCGCTGGTGCGCGATCTTCGTGGCCTTGTCGTAGGTCTGCTGTGCGGTGCTCAGATCGACCTGTGCCTGGGCGTGGGCGAGCTCCTCCGGCATGCGCCAGATGGTCAGCGCGATCGCGAACACGAGCGCGCCGAGGATGGCGGTCTTGAGCTTGCGCATGCTGGTGCGGTGGGCGTCGCGAACTTCCGGGCTGATGGCGTAGTGGCTGACGAAGGCCATGCGGCTGCCCACGCTCCCGTGGCGGTGGCTGCCGGAGTAGCCCGCCACCTTCTGGATGCGCTGGAGCGCCATCACCATGAGCGCAGCGCCGCGGGCGATGGGCATCGAGATGCCCGGGACCGTCAGGTCGTCGGCTTCGTCGGGACTGAGTGCGGTGGCGTGCTCGGCCCCGTAGATGTCGGACTCGCGCTCGAAGCGCCGGGAGACCCAGCCGAGCAACCCAAACCAGAGCACGCCCAGGTGCAGGATCACCTGCATGGCCACCGGGATGCCCAGGGTCTGCATGGGGATGCGCAGGCCGTAGAAGAGCAGCGAGAGCGCGAAGAACGCCACCATGAACAGCGGGAGGTGCTGCTTCTTGGCGTGGCCGGCTTCGTGGAAGAACACGGCCATGACCTCGTCTTCGGTCAGCGCATCGAGCAGGCCGTCGGTGATGAAGATCAAGCGACTGCGCTTCGTGAAGCCGACGACCATGGCGTTCAGCACCCGGCCGCCCGTGCGCCAGATCATGATGTCGCGGTAGCCGAGGTCGACGGTCGCCGCTGCGGCGACCAGGCGCTCGCGCAGCGCCCCCGGTGCGAGCGGCTCGGCCTTGATCATGCGCGCGATGATGCGCGGCAAGAACGGCAGCGTGAGCAGGATCAGCGCGAGCATGAACCCGATCTGGAGCAGGGGCATGGCCTCCGTCCAGAGCGAGGCGATGCGCAGCGACTCGACCCCGAGCTCGCCCGCGAGCCAGATGCCATCCGTCACGCCGATGATGATGAACAGCGGCAGCAGCACGATGCCGTTGCGCCGAAGGCCCGCCATGATCGCCGCGCGGGCGCGCCGGGCCGGCGGGACGCCGCCGCGCTTGAAGAGCAGCTCCGCCTCGACCTCCGCGCGGGCCGCCCAGGCCACCGCGAACATGACGACGACAGGCGCGAGCAGCACGAGGTAGCGCGTGATCCAGAGGGTCTTCGGGACCATCGCGTGGACCCACGGGCCCCAGTCGAAGCCCCAGAGCGCACCGATCCATGCCGCGAAGGGCCAGAGGGTGGTCCAGCGGCCGCTGGCTTCGGCGCCGAGCAGGTCGCCGGCGTCCACCGCGCGCAGGCCGCGCGCGGCGGCCATGCGGCTGAGGGCACAGCCCACCAGGAAGCACAGCCCGCTGCCGAGGAGGGCACGCCCGGGCGAGGCCGGGGCCCCTGCGAGGCTTCCGATGCCTACGAGCAATGCGATGAGGACAGTGAGGTCAGGCAGCACCCCCGGAGCCTACCGGCGCGGGCAACGGGTCGAGTCGAATCACGGGCCGATTGGCAACGCAGTCGCCACCGCCCGAGGCCCAGGCGAGGCGTGGGCTGGGCGAAGGCGGGCCCTGCCGGTACCTTCGCGGGACGACTCGGGATCGCTCCGAGCGGAGGCCTGCCATGGCGAGGATTCGAATCCTGCCTCTTCCCATCGCCCTGATCGCCGTGTTCCTGCTGAGCGTCGGCCTCAGTACCGGCCACCTCGCGGCCGAGCCCGAGGACGGCAAGAAGAAGAAGGCCGCCCCGAGCGGCCCGACCTTCCAGAGCAAGCGCCTGGGCATCCGCGCGAGCGGCCCTGCCGGCTGGACCATGGTCGCCGACAAGGCGGGCGCGGTCAGCAACTGGCAGCGCCTCGCGACCTTCAACGACCCGAAGACCGACGGTCAGGTCGTGCTCTACTCCCGCCCGCGCTCCTCGCGCGGTCTCGACAACCTCATGGCCGGCGTGCGCAAGGAGTGGAGCAAGACCGCTTCGCGCTTGCGCATGGACGGCATGCGGAAGATCGATGCCAGCGCGGTCAACCCGATCGGCCGCGTCATCGTCGACGGTTCGTTCGCCCGCAAGGGCAAGCAGGCAAAGAAGGGCAAGGACGGGGTCCCGCCGCCGCCCGCACCCAGCACGCCCATGAAGGTGCAGGCGACCTACTACCTTGGCGACGGCCACGAGTTCCTGCTCTACGCGCAGTCGCGTCAGACGCACTGGTCGCGCTTGCGCAAGGGGCTCGCGAAGATGCGCGACGAGCTGGCGCTCACGCAGAAGTCCGCCACGAGCGCGAAGGGCGAGGGCAGCTACCGCCACGAGGGTGCGGACTTCACCTGCCGCTTCCCCAAGGGCTACACCGTGATCCAGCCCCAGCGCGCGAACCACCTCGTGAAGTTCGTGGGCTTGAGCGGCGACGACCCGGCCTTCAGTATCTACGCCTTCCCGTACGAGCAGTCGGCCGCGGCCGACGCCGACCGCCTGGTGACCTTCTACGAGTCCGACAAGGGCGGCGAGGCCAGCACCACGGGCCTCGAGGTCAGCGGCACCGAGGGTGTGCGCGTCAAGGCCAAGGCGATGCTCGACGGCGTGGACCGCACGATCTTCATCGCCGTGTTCAAGCGCAACACGAAGTGCTACCGCGTGCGCTGCGTCGTCCCCTCCGAGGAAGAGGCCAAGGGCGACGCCGCCTTCCGCACCTTCCTCGACGCGTTCAAGTTCGGGAACTAGCGCCAGACCGAGCTCGGCCGCCGCCCTCGGTACGCCCCTCCACCCGGGTACGGGCTTCCCCGCAGAGGCGGGCCAAGCCGCGCTGCGCGGCTGTGTGCCCGCCCGGAGGCCCGTCCAATCACCGGCGCCCGCCCGGCTCCCCGGACTCCGCTCCCCGATTCCCCGTGCCCTCGACCACCCCACCCGACTAGGATTTGAACCGTGGTTCAAATCGACCCCCAGCCCCCGTCCCCCAAGGCGAAGGACAAGCGCGCGGAGATCCTGCGTCGCGCGGCCGTCGTCTTTCGCGAGAAGGGCTTCCACGGGGCCGGCATGCGCGAGATCGCCGCAGGCCTCGGCATGGCCCCGGGCGCGCTCTACTACTACTTCGACAACAAGGAGGCGCTGCTCTACGCCTGCCAGGACATCTCGCTCACGCGCCTGCTCTCAAGCGGGCGCGAGATCCTCAAGCAGAAGGAGCCGGCCGACGTCCTGCTGCGCGCCCTCATCCACGCCCACCTCGACCTGACCCTGGACGAGCTCGGCGGCAGCGCAGCCCACGTGGAGTTCCACGCGCTGCCGGAAGAGAAGCTGCGCGAGATCGTCGCCAAGCGCGATGAGTACGAGGGCCTGATCCGCACGCTCATCCGCCGCGGCATCCGCGCCGGCACCTTCCGTTCGATCGACGTCAAGCTCACCACGCTCGCGCTCTTGGGCGCACTCAACTGGAGCGTGGTCTGGTTCAACCCCGAGGGGCGCTGGTCGTCCGCCGATCTCGTTCGCGGCTTCGCGGACGTGTTCGTCGACGGTCTGCGTGCTTCACCCCACACCCCCAAGGAGGAGTCGCGATGAGTCACGCGACCGAAGGCGCTCCGGCGCTATCCAAGGTCCACAGGGTCCTCAGCGTCAACGGCGAAAACCACGAGGTGGCCTTCGACCCGCGCAAGACGCTGCTGGAGGTGCTGCGCGAGGACATGCTCCTCACCGGCACCAAGCACGGCTGCGAGCTGGGGGAGTGCGGTGCCTGCACCGTGCTCATCGACGGCGAGCCCAAGCTCAGCTGCCTCGTGCTCGGCCTCGAGAGCGACGGCGTCGACATCCGCACCATCGAGGGGCTCGCCCAGCCGGACGTGCCTCACGCGCTCCAGACCGCCTACGGCGAGCTCGGCGCGTCGCAGTGCGGCTACTGCTCGCCGGGCTTCCTCATGAACGCCAGCGCCTTGCTCGCGCGCGACACGAACCCGAGCCGCGAGGCGATCGTCGAGGAGCTCGGCGGCAACATCTGCCGCTGCACGGGCTACCTCAAGATCCTCGAGGCCGTTGAGCTCGCCGCGCAGCGTTTGCGCGACGGCACCGCAGCGAACGGGGGTTCCGATGTCTGACAGCAGCCCTACGTCCGAGAACGGCAAGGACCTCACCCCCGAGCAGCAGGGCCTCCGCGACCAGCTCGCCGAGGGCTACAACCTCATCGGCAAGAGCCCGCTCAAGGTCGACGGCATGGCCAAGGCCATGGGCCAGACCCAGTTCGCCGACGACCTCTCCATGCCGCGCATGCTCCACTGCAAGCTGCTCAGAAGCCACGTCGCCTACGCGAAGATCCTCTCGATCGACACCTCCAAGGCCGAGGCCTTGCCGGGCGTCGTGAAGGTCATCACCGGCGAATGCATGCCGATTCCCTTCGGCATCCTCCCCGTGAGCCAGGACGAGCACTCGCTCTGCTTCGACAAGGTGCGCTTCGTCGGTGATCCCGTCGCCGCCGTCGCAGCGATCGACGAGGCGACCGCCTACGAGGCCATGCAGCTGATCGACGTCGAGTACGAGAAGCTCGATCCCGTCTTCGATCCCACCAAGGCCCTTCAGAACCGAGAAGAGCCGCTCCACGACTACGGCGATGACGGCAACGTGCACAAGCGCGTGTCGATGGAGTTCGGCGACGTCGAGCAGGGGCTCGCAGAGGCCGACCTCGTCCTCGAAGACACCATGTTCTTCGAGGGCAACACGCACCTCCCGATGGAGCAGCACGCGAGCCTCGCCTTCCGCGAGGCCGACGGCCGGCTCACGATCATGTCCTCCACCCAGACGCCGCACTACCTGCACAAGGCCATGAGCAAGGTGCTCGAGATGCCGCCCTCGCGTGTGCGCGTCATCGCCACGCCCAACGGCGGCGGCTTCGGCGGCAAGAGCGACCCGTTCAACCACGAGATGTGCGTCGCCAAGCTGGCCCTGCTCACCGGCCGCCCGGTGAAGGTCGCGCTCACCCGCGAAGAGGTCTTCTACTGCCACCGCGGCAGGCACCCCACGCTGATGAACATCAAGACCGGCTTCAAGAAGGACGGCGCGATGACGGGCATGCACTTCCAGAGCCTGCTCGACGGGGGGGGCTACGGCTCCTACGGCGTCGCGAGCACCTACTACACGGGCGCGCTCCAGACCGTCACCTACAAGATCCCCAAGTACCGCTTCGACGGTGTGCGTTGCTTCACCAACAAGCCGCCCTGCGGTCCCAAGCGTGGCCACGGCACGCCGCAGCCCAGATTTGCGCTCGAGGTCCAGCTCGACAAGGCCGCCGTGGCTCTCGGGATCGACCCCGCCGACATCCGCAAGAACCACCTGCATCCCGCCGGCGGCATCACCGCCAACTGGCTCAAGGTCGGCTCGATGGGCCTTGGCGCCTGCATCGACGCCGTCGTCGAGGCCTCCGGCTGGAAGGACAAGTGGGGCAAGCTCCCGCCCGGCAAGGGCGTCGGCCTCGCCTGCTCGTCCTACATCTCAGGCGCCGGCCTGCCCATCTACTGGAACGCCATGCCGCACTCCGGCGTCACCGTCCAGCTCGACCGTGGGGGGGGCGTTGCCGTCTTCTGCGGCGAGACCGAGATCGGCCAGGGCTCCGACACCGTGCTCGCCATGTGCGTCGCCGAGGTGCTCGGTGTTGGCTTGACCGACATCCGCCTCACGGTGGCCGACACCCACACGACCCCGGTCGACCTCGGGAGCTACTCCTCGCGCGTGACCATGATGATGGGCAACGCGGCCTTCCAGGGCGCGGAGCGCGCGCGCGAGATCGTTGCGAAGGCCGTCTCGAAGAAGCTCGAGATCCCGAGCGTGCGCCTGCGCTTCGCCGACAACAAGATCTTCGATGTGCAGGATCCCGAGAACTGGATCCCCTTCGCCAAGGGCGTGCAGATCGCCGAGGCCAAGTTCGGCACCATCGCAGTCGCCGGCAGCTACACACCGCCGGTCACCCCCGGCAAGTACCGCGGCGCGGGCGTCGGCCCTTCGCCGGCCTACTCCTACTCCGCCGCAGTCATCCAGGTCGACGTCGACCAGGAGACGGGCGACGTCGACGTCGAGAAGATCTGGGTGGCGCATGACATCGGTCAGTCGATCAACGAGATCCTCGTCATCGGCCAGGTCGAGGGCGGGGTCTACATGGGCCTCGGCGAAGCGATCATGGAGGAGATGACCTACCGGCCCAACCGGTTCGGCGTCCACAAGATCCCGTCGATGCTCGAGTACAAGAGCCCGACCACGCACGAGATGCCGCCGATCGACACCTTCATCATCCGTGACCCCGACCCGAACGGACCCTTCGGTGCGAAGGAGGTGGGCCAGGGCCCGCTCCTTCCGATCATGCCCGGCGTAGCCAACGCCGTCTTCGACGCCGTCGGTGTCCGCGTCGACGAGATCCCCGTCACCCCCGACAAGGTGCTCAAGGCGATGAACTCCAAGACCAAGCGCTACGGCCCGACCAAGTACCCCGACCTCAAGATCACCGACACCGTCCGCATCAAGACGCTCGAAGAAGGCGGCGACGGCACAGCCCCGCGCCCCGCCAAGAAGCAGAAGGAGGTGACGTCATGATGCGTCTACCCACGTTCCGCTACACCGCGCCCAAGACCGCGGCCGAAGTAGCCGAGATCCTGGCCGGAGAGGGCCCCCAGGCGTCGATCGTCGCGGGCGGCACCGACCTCTACCCCAACATGAAGCGTCGCCACCAGACGCCCAAGACGCTCGTCTCTCTGCGCCACGTCGAAGAGCTCCGCGGCGTGCAGCTCAACGGCGCCGTCAGCATCGGCTCCAACGAGACGCTCAGCGACCTCGAGGACAACGCGGCCCTTAAAGCCAAGCTCCCCGCCCTCTGGACCGCAGTCCAGAGCATCTCCACGCCCCAGCTCCGCAACATGGGCACCATCGGCGGCAACGTCTGCCTCGACACCCGCTGCAACTACTACAACCAGACCTGGGAATGGCGCCGCGCCATCGACTTCTGCATGAAGTGCGACGGCGAGACCTGCTGGGTCGCCCCCTCGAGCGACATCTGCTGGGCCGTGAACAGCTCAGACACAGTGCCGGTGATGATTGCGCTGGGCGCGACGTTCACGCTGATCAGCACGCGGGGTGAGCGGACGATCCCCGCGCTGGAGATGTTCGGTGAAGACGGGATCGACTACCTGACGAAGCAGCCCGACGAGGTGCTGACGCGGATTGATATCCCGGATCAGGGGAGCGCGAAGAGCGTGTACCGCAAGGTGCGTCGCCGCGGTTCGTTCGACTTCCCCGTGGCGGCGGTTGCCGCTCGTGTGGAGATGGACGGGGATGAGGTCAAGGCCGCCAGCATCATCCTGAATGCGGTGGGGCCGAAGCCGGTCGTGTGTGAGACCGCGGTGGACGCGATCCTCGGCAAGAAGCTGACGGATGAGGTGATCGAGGAAGCTGCGAAGCTCGCTGGCAAGGGCGCGAAGCCGCTCGACAACACCGACCACATCAGCATGTGGCGGAAGAAGGTCGTGGTTGTGGAGACGAAGCGGGCGCTGGAGGCGTTGGCCCAATGATGCGCTTAGACGCAGCTCTAGGTGCTTCCGCAGTCTGGAAGTCGCCGTCACACCTGCATGTTAGTGTTGTGTAACGAATGGAGCTTCCGCAACTCAAGCACCTGTACTTCCACGCGCCTTGTTTCGACGGCGCTGCCTCCGCTGCCCTGCTTCTGCGGGTTCTGAGGAAGACCGGCCGGACGCCGAAACTGCACCCCGTGGGCTACGATGTTCGACCGTGGTGGTTACATAGGGACCTTCCTCGGGCCTCGGCCGTTGTCGATTTTCTATACCACCCGGCCGCGGAGTTTTGGGCTGATCACCATTTATCCGCGTTTATCGACGCCCGCCACGCCGATGACGTGGGTGCTGACCACACGGCCAGCAACCGACTGTACGACCCGGCCGCGGATTCATGCGCTAGCTTGCTTTGGTCTGCGTTCGAGCGCGAGCTGCCCATCGATGACTCGCCGTTCCAGGAACTTGTTGCCTGGGCTAACAAGATTGACGCAGCGAGGTACGAGTCGGCTGAAGAGGCTGTGTTCGGGGATGCGCCAGCGCTCCGTATCAGCTTGAGCCTGGCCCTAGATACGAGCGGCCGCGCGAGTGTGCGCCTCGCGCAGGAGCTTGGGGTTCAGTCCTTGGAGCAGATCTGCAATCTCCCGTTCGTGTCGTCGCCATATGCGCGGATTGCTGCGATGCGCGATGCCGGTCTAGAGCGGTTCCGGTTCGGGTCGCAGGAACTCGGAGGAGTCGCGACCTTTGATCTGAGCGTTGAGGGTGTCTTCTTCTCCCGCTATGCGCCATTCATCGTCTATCCGGGGGCGAGATACTCGCTTGGCGTACTCCGTGCTAAGGCTTGGACGAAGATCACGGCGATGAGGAATCCGTGGATGGAGTTTCAGTCCGCTCCGCTCGGAGAGATATTCAGTCACCTCGGCGGTGGTGGTCATGAACGCGTAGGTTCCGCGTTCGTCCGTGAGTCGCATCGTGCCCCCGAAGTGGTCCAGTGTGCTCCTCGACATAAGTCTGTCCACCCTATGAGCTGAAAGGGCTGTTGATTGGCTCCTCTCCCAGTGCCTGCCTTCAGGGCAGGAGAAAGGGAGAACGATGGACGAGAACCAATCAAGGAAGCAGGACCCCGGCGCCA
>JAJDEM010000216.1 GCA_029259795.1 Planctomycetota bacterium | reverse complement strand
GGCGGCCGGCTCCTAGGGCGCATCCAGCCGCAGAACGCGGTTGTTGCGGAAGTCGCCCACCCAGAGCCGCTTCCCCGCCAGGCCCGCGAAGAGGAAGCCCCCGCCGCCGTTCAGCGTGCGCGCCGAGGGCGTCGCATCCTGGAAGAGGTCCTGATCGTCGTCGTTCGGCGCCGTGTTGAGGAAGGTCGACTGACCCAGCACGACGTCCGCGCCCTGCGCGCTCGCCGTCGGGAACGTGTTCCAGACGAGCACGCGATGGTTGTCGCCATCGGCCACGACCAGCTGGACTCCATTGGAGGTCACACCGCTGGGCTGGCGCGCACCAGAGGCTCCGCCGCCCGGAGCCACCGCGCTGAAGCTCGGCTGGCCGAGCACCAGATCGGCCGCCTGACCGTTGGTCGTCGGAAACGTCGTCCAGACGAGGATGCGATTGTTGCCCTTGTCGGCCACCACGAGGCGCACGCCATCCGTCCAGACGCCAAACGGGTTGCTCAACGAGCTGGCACTCGCAGCGCCACCGGCGTTCACGGTGCTGTCGCCGAACGCAGCCTGCCCAAGCACGAGGTCAGCCGGCTGGCCGTTCACGGTGGGCAAGCTGTTCCACACCATCACGCGGTGATTGCCCGCGTCGGCGAGAACAAACCGCCCGCCGCCGGCGTCGATCCCCACGGGGTTCGTCAGCCGCGCCTGGTTCGAGCCGGCGATGTTGCTCGATAGATCCCCTTGACCCAGCGCAGCACTTGCCGCGACGCCCGTGTTCGCCGGCAGGCCCGAGAAGATCAGCACGCGGTGATTGCCAAAGTCCGAGACGTAGAGCCGGCCGCCGGCCGCGACGAGTCCCACAGGCTGGTTCATCGTCGTGGCGCTGGTAGCGGCGCTACCCGAGAACAGATCCGGCTGGCCGAGCGCCGAGCTCGCGCCCGCGCCGTTCACACTGGGGAGGCCCGCGTAGCGCAGCACCCGATGGTTGAGCGCATCGGCCACCCACACGGAGCCTCCCGCCTCGATGGCGGCCGTCGGCCCGCTGAGGGTGCCCCCATCAAGACCCCCCGCGTTCGGCACGGCACCCGTGAACGAGCCCTGCCCAAGCACGACCGTCGCTGGCGTGAACGTCGCGGGCAGGAACGGAACGATGGGGCCAGACGCCCCCGAGCCGCCGCCACCGGAGCCGCAGGCACAGACTGTCAGCGCAAGGCCGAGCGAGAGCAGGATCCGCATGGTCCGAGGGTACGGCGAACGGCGCCGGCCGCTCGCCGCCTCGGTGACCAAGTGCCTACTGGGCCTGGTAGATCAGGCAGCGGTTGTTCCGGAGATCGCCCGAGTACAGCCGCTGGCCGATCAGCTTCACAAGTGCGAAGCCGCTTGTCGTGTTCATCGTCCGGGCGGTAGGGCCCGCATCGGCGGCATTGTTCTGGTCGTCGTCATTGCGGGTCGCGTGGGTGAAGTCCCCCTGCCCGATCACGGTGGTGGCGGCGGTCACGCTGGCGACGGGGAAGGCGTCGAAGATCAAGATCCGGTTGTTTTCGCAGTCGCCGACGATGAGGCGCGTGCCGTCCGACGTCACATCCGTCGGCACGTTCATGCCGGTCGAGGTCGCGGCGGGCGCCAACGTCGTGAAGTTCGGCTGCCCCAGCACGAGGTCGGCCGCCTGGCCGTTCGTCGTCGGGAAGGTGTTCCAGATCAGGACGCGGTGGTTGAACCCGTCGGCGACCGCGAGTCGCGTCCCATCCGACCAGACCCCAAACGGGTTGTTCAGCGAGTTCGCGGCGGGGTTGACAAGCCCGCGGTTCGCGGACACGCCGGCGAAGTCTGCCTGGCCCAGCACGAGGTCGGCGTTGGCGCCGTTCGTCGTCGGGATGGTGTTCCAGATCATCACCCGGTGGTTAGAAAGGTCACACACGATGAGCTTCGTGCCCACGGCGTGGATCCCCGCGGGGAAAGTGAGCCCCGCCTGACCGCCTGCTGCAGCCCCGGTCGTGAGGTCCACCTGCCCGACCGCGACATTGGCCGTCGCACCGGTCGTGGTGGGAACGGTGTTGAAGATCAATACGCGGTGATTGGCCTGATCGCTGACGAAGAAGTTGCCGCCCGACGCACAGACGGCCCAGGGGCTGCTGAGCCTGGCACCACTGCGTCCGCCGGTGTTCGCCGTCGCGGTCGCGAAGTCGGCCTGCCCGATCACGAAGTCAGCCGCCGCATCGGCCGCGGACGGCACGGCGTTGTAGCCCAGCACCCGATTGTTGCCGTCCGGGATGTAGAGCCGCGCACCGACCTGGCACGGCGCGCCCGGGAGAAAGAGCGTGTTCGCTGCTACGGCACCACCCTGATTCGCCGCAGCACTCGTGAAGTCCGGCTGCCCAATCACGGTCGCCGCCGGCTGGAACGTCGTGAACACGACACTCACGGCGCCTCCGCCACCGCCGCCTCCACCGCCGCCGCACGCAACGAGTGCCAAGGCTGCCAGGGACGCGAAAACGGACCGCAGGGTGTTACGACGCATGAAGACTCCC
The DNA here is from genome assembly GCA_029259795.1 of Planctomycetota bacterium. Taxonomy (GTDB): domain Bacteria; phylum Planctomycetota; class PLA2; order PLA2; family JAEUHO01; genus JAHEIK01. The sequence goes on along the minus strand of JAJDEM010000216.1, from coordinate 22,276 downwards.
GGGGGACGGGCCGGACCCCGGAGCGGGGCTACGGGCCGCGGAAGACGAGCAGGCGATGATTGCCCGCGTCGCCCACGAACAGGGTCCCGGAGGTGATGCCCACCGTCAAGACGCCATTCTTTCCCTTGAGGGTGCGGGCGGACGAATCGGTGTCTTCCACGCCGTCCTGATCGGCATCGTTGGGCGCGCGATGGTCGAAGTCGGCCTGGCCGAGCACGCGATCCGCCGGCGCGGCACTGACCACCGGAAACGACGTCCACTGGAGGACGCGGTGGTTGCCAGCGTCCGCCACGAAGAGCGTCGGGCCGGCGCTGCAAACGCTGCAGGGACGCTCGAGGCCGCTGCGGCCCGCCCGGGCTTCGCGCGAGAAGCCGTCCGGCTGGCCCAGCACGAGATCCGCCGGCTGCCCATTCACCTCGGGGAAGTGGCTCCAGATCAGCACGCGGTGATTGCCGCGTTCGGCCTCGACCAACCGCTCCCCGTCACTCCACACGCCGTAGGGGTCAAACAACGTGTCCGGCCCGACGCTCGCACCGCGGTTGAAGCGGACGCTCTCGAAGTCGGCCTGCCCGAGGACCAGGTCGGCCGGCGTGCTGCTTTGCGTGGGCACCTGGTTCCAGATCAACACACGATGATTGAGCCGGTCGGTGACGATGACCCGCCCGGCCGCGACCGCGAGCCCGGTCGGCCCGTACAAGCCGCGCGCGCCGTCACCGGGCGTGGCGCTGAACAGGTTCGTCTGCCCCAGTGCGATCGCCGCCCCCGCACCCCGGGCGTTGGGAACGCCCGCATAGATCAGAACGCGGTGATTGCCCGTGTCTGCGACGAACAGACGCCCCACCCCGACGCACGCCGCACTCGGTCCACGCATCGCTGTTGCGCCCACACCCGGACTCGCGAAGGCGAAGCCCGGCTGGCCCAGGACGAAGTTGGCTTCGAGGTTGTTCAGGATCGGCGCCTGCGCAAAGCCGAGGACGCGATGGTTGTCGATGTCGGGCACGAACAGCGGTCCGACGGCGGGGATCCCCGGACACGCCAGCGTGCCAGGACCGGGTCGCGCTTCGCCCTGGTTGGGGTCATTGAACGCGAACACGTGCTGGCCGAACACGACGTCCGCCTCCTGGAACGTGGCGAACTCGACGGGCGCCGGAGGGCGGACGGCCTCAGCGCCTCCGCCGCCGCACGCAGCGAGGCCCAAGAGCCAAGCCAGACCGACGGCCACCCCGCGCCACGCTCGCACCCGCGTCCTCCCATGGACGCTCCACCGTAGCGAGATCGCTAGCCGAGTTCCAAGGTGCGCTTGTAAAAGGCCGAGACGCTGTCGGGATCGTCGGTCACGAGGACGTGATCTCGCAGCCATTCCGGCGCGCGCCCGGCCGCGACCATCGTCTCGAACTGCGCCTGCAGGTTCAGCCAGTAGCGGCCCCCCTCGTGGCGACCGAAGAACACGAGCGGCGAGAGGTCGATCACGCCGAGCTTCATGTCGGTCAGCGTGAGGCCCACTTCCTCGAGCGTACCCACGCCGCCCATGAAGAAGAGGTGGAAGCTCGCCACCTCGAACCAGCGCTGCCGCGCCTGCCGGCTGCGGCCTTGGAAGGTCTGGTAGAACTCAGCCGTCTGGTTGGTCTCCTGATCGACCGTCTCGATGAAGCTCGCGCCGACGAGGCTTCCGAGCGACTGCGCGATGTCGGTCGTCTGCTGCATCGAGCCGGGGCCGCCACCGGTCATGAACGCGATGTCGGCGCCAAAGAAGTCGCGCAGGTTGTGGACGAGGCGCTGGATCTTGTCGACCTCCTCGTCGGAGATCGCCTTCGCCGAGCCGTAGGCCGCGAAGATCAACGACGACTTGAAGCGCGGCACGATGTGCGGCTCCATGAAGAACCCGCGCAAGCCCCGGAACACGTGTGCGGCCACGTGACGCCGCTCGTCGTTGCACCAGAAGACCTCGAGCCCCAAGGCCTCGTAGTCGGCGAGCCTGCCGTGGTCGCGCGCCGAGAGGAAGCAGCCGTGTTCGTAGGAAGCCCGGCGGAAGATGATCCGCTTGATCTTGCCGGCCAACGCGGCGGAGCAGATCTGCGTATGCTCCACGAGATTCGGGAAGTAGCCGAGCAGGACGGTCCCGCCTTGCTGGGGCTCGACGCCGTTCAGGACGCACGTGCCGTAGATGCGCCCATCCGCGCCATCGACGGCCTCCTGCACCGCGCGCGGCGTGAGGTCCTTGCCGATGAGCGGCACGTCACCGTCGGAAGGACGCCGCCAGACGAGCTCAGGGTTCTCCCCAGCCATCAGGGCAGGCAAGTCAGCGGCAAACGCCACCATGCGATGGGAGTAGCGCTCCTCCTCGGTCGAGGCCTCCAGTCGATCGAACACGGCGACGACGCGCTCGTAGTCCGCGATGGGCTCCGCGGCAGGAGTCGGTGCGGCGGGCTTGAGGTCCGCGCCCCCGTACCAACGGCGCGGCTCCTGCTCGAACGGGACCGCGTGGTAGAGCGCGGCGGAGACGGCCGGGTTCACGATGCGACGCTCGCCGTGGTTGGCGAACTCCAGGAAGATGTTGGTTCCGCGCGTACGGACCGGGTCCAAGCACACCGCCTCGAGGTGCCGGCCGAGCGAGCTGTCTTCACTCTCGAGCACGACGTAGTGGCGGTGGAGGAACATCGCACAGGAGGTGATGACGCCATCGTCGGGCTCGAGCACGATCCGGTCGACTGCCTTGCGCAGCTGGATCCGGTTGAGCAGGTCCTTCCCATCCGTGCGCGTGACGATGCTCTTGAGCATCGCGGGGGTAAGGGTCTCGGCGAGCTCGTAGATCCAGCCGTCGGGACGGATCCGGAAGCGGCCGTCCGCATCGATGGAGTACGCCGCAGGGAGCTGGAGTTCGTTGGCCAGCAGGGCGCGATCGATCGCCTCGGAGTCCAAGCGCCGATCCGTCGGGCAGAAGACCAGGCGGCCGGCACGCACGCCCGGGAGCAAGGCCGTGGCGAGAATGGGCGCCACGCCGTAGCTCTTGACCGTGGCATGCACCGTCGCGCTCAGCCCCAGCTCGTCCCCGTCCCAGGCCAGGGGGCTGGCGGGGAGGATGTCGATCCCCAGCCGGGCGAGCCGGCTGCGGGCGGCGAAGATGACCTCGGCCTCGCGGCCCTCGATCAGGCTGCGCAGGGCCGCGTCCACGGGGAAGGCGATGTCGATCGAGAGGTCGCCGTTGGCGGCGGGCCGAACGGCCACGATCCGGCCGTCGGGGGTCTGGGGGGCTGCGTACATGGGTGCTTCCGGGGCCTCGGCGGGTCGCCCAAGCTACCGCCGAGCGACGCCCCCGGAGCCTTCGGCCTGCTCAGTCTCACCATGCGGCCATCCCTCCGGGGGGCCCGGAGCCGGCCGCCGATCGTCTCGGGATGTCACACGGGTACCCGGCTGCTACCCGGAGGTAGCGCCCCGGGGGGCGGACCGGAGCCCGCGACCCGAGCCTGCGTCCCACAAATGACACTTGTAACTATATACCATGAAGACACTTACGTTATTTTGTCCGGTCAGGCGCGAGATTGTGCTTCTGCGTTGTTCTCAAGGCACCCGTTGTGCTTGAATCACGCCTGAACACCGTCCGCGTCGGGAGCGCCTGCGAGCGCTGGAGCCTCTGTGGCTCCGGATCGCAGGCCCGCCGGCGCGAGCAGACCTAGGAGCATCGAGATGAAGCGATTCCTTATCGCAGCCTTGTGTGTCTCCGTGGCGTTGCTGATCGTCGCTGACGATCTCTACGCCCACGGCGGACAGTACCGTGGCCCTGGTGGCGCCGTGCCGCCCAACCAGCGCGAGCCCAGCGATCCCACGCCGCCGCCGCCGCCGCCGCCGTCGGGTCCGCCCACGACGCCGCCGCCGACGACGCCGCCCTCGGGTGGTACGACACCGACGCCGATGACGCCCACGACCCCCACGCCGACGACGCCGACCCCGACGACGCCTGGCATGGGTGGCGAGCGCAAGGGCGCCCGCGGCTCGCTCGGTTTCGAGAACTGGGTGTTCTGGTACCACAACAACAAGGCCGACATCGAGAACCTCAAGAAGGCGCTCTACTCGCGCGTCTCCTCCGAGAACCCGCTCTTCCAGATCGGTGGCAAGAACTTGTCGAACCGCTCGGACGCCACGCAGGACATCCGCGCCCGCGTCGAGTCCGACATCATCCCCGCCCTCCTCTGGGCCATGGACAAGAAGAACTCCGATCACCAGGACACCGAGTCCGCGACCTACATCGCCCTGGCGAAGATGGCCAAGGACGCTGAGCAGATCGAGCTCATCAAGAAGGGCCTCGATCACAAGCTCAAGCACGACCTGATCACGCAGGAGTCGGCCGCCATCGCGCTTGGCATGCTCCGTCGCGCCAAGACCGACAACCAGTTCCCGGCTGTCGACCTCGACAAGGTCCGTGACTTCCTGTTCGGCGTCTTCGAGGACGACAAGTACCAGGCCCGCACGCGCTCCTTCGCCGCCATGGCGATTGGCATGCTCGGCGACCAGCCCTCGGGCTCGGGTTCGTACTCCGGCCACGCGGCCACCACCGAGCGCATGTTCACCCTCATGGAGAACAGCGGCGACTACAAGCACCCCGACCTCCTGGTTGGCGTCTTGATGGGTGTTGGCATGCTGCCCCCGACCTCGTTCAACAAGGACCAGCGCGAGATTCTTCGCACGTGCCTGAACAAGGGTCGTCTCTACCGCAACGACGTGCAGAAGCTCCACCAGGGCTACGTTGCACTGACGCTCGGTCGTATCGGCAACGCCAACGACATCCGTGTCTTGCAGAACGCCATGCTCAACCGCCGCAACAAGGACAAGAACATCCAGCGTTCTTGCGCCATCGGCCTGGGTCAGCTCGGCCGTCTCGTGAGCGGTGATGACCGTGTCGCGGTCGCCCGCACGCTGCTCGACAGCATGAAGAAGGTCAAGGACGCCAGCACACAGAACTTCGCGATCATCAGCCTTGCTGACTTGATCATCGCGGATGTGCAGGCCGACAAGACCGACGTCATCGGTTCGACCAAGGTTGGTGAGTTCCTTCTGAAGATGGCCGACGACGGCAAGTACATCCAGCGCCCGTTCGGCGCGTTGGCCCTGGGCTTGATCGGCCGCGCCATCACGGAAGAGACCACGGTGCCGGCGTACGGCGAGTTCCGCTCGAAGTCGCTCGACATCCTCCGCAACGGCCTCTTGACGAAGAAGCTCGACAAGCGTGGACGCGCCGCGTTCGCCACGTCGCTCGGCATCATCAAGGACAACCGCTCGGTGAAGAGCCTCGTCGCCCTCGTCAAGGACTCGAAGGAAGACCAGGAACTCCGCGGCTACGCGGCGCTGGCGCTCGGCCTCATCGGCCACGGCACCAACGACGTCCTGATTCCGATCCGTGAGGCGCTCAAGGAGCGTCGCTCGGAAGAGCTTCGCCAGCAGACCGCGACGGCGCTTGGCCTTCTGAAGGACAAGGAGGCCGTACCGCTTCTGCTCGAGGAGCTCCGTCGCGCCAAGAGCCAGAACGTCAAGGGTCAGGTCGTCCTCGCGCTCGCCAAGATTGGCGATGCCCGCGCGGTCGAGCCCCTCGTCAACCTTCTGAAGGACAAGAAGGAGCAGGACCTCACCCGTGCTCTCGCCTGCGCCGGCCTCGGCGTCATCGGCGACCTCGAGTGGCTGCCCTCGCTCTCGCGCATCAGCCTGGACGTCAACTACCGCGCCTCCACGGACGCGGTGAACGAGGTTCTCTCGCTGATCTAGCGCCAACGCGTTCTATCGATCCCAAGCGGGCCGGCTCTTCGGAGTCGGCCCGCTTCTTTTTTTGCTTCAACGCCAGCCCGCAGGGTCCGCCGGCTCACACCACGCTCCTCTCCCGCGGTAGGCCGAGCCCGCAGGCGTTCCCGTTCGCTCCCGCGCTACGAACCCGTAGCGACGCCGCCAACAGATGCTGGCGCAAAGCGTCTCGCGTGCGACGCCCTTGCGCACGTTGTTCCTATCGCGCGCAGCACACCTGAACCCACAGCGTGACCCCGGCGTGCTGCCTGGGGAGCGCTCTGGGGAAGCGGCACCCGTCGTGCGTAGACGCGGGTGCGGATCCAACGTCGGACCGGTGTCCCGCAGCCGGCAAGGAACGAGAGGACCACCCCATGCGTCGCATCATCGCTACCGCACTCTTCGCTGCGCTCGCCATCCCCGGCATCGCCACGGACGCGCGTGCCCACGGCGGCATCTACGTCGGTCCGGGCGGCGCCGTGCCCCCCAACCTGCGCGAGCCCAGTGACCCGGTACCGCCCCCGCCGCCGCCGCAGAGCGGCCCGCCCGTCACCGGACCGCCGACCACCCCCACGCGTCCGGCACCGCCCATGGGCGGACCGGGCGACGGTCCCACCACCGGGGACCCCACACCGTTCACCAGCCCGAGCGGTCGACGCCGCGGTGCGAAGGCCACCATCACACCCGACAGTTGGGTGTTCTGGTACGAGACCAACAAAACCTCGCTCGAGGATCTCAAGCATCACATCTACGCGATGCAGGGGTCGAACAACGGTCCGTTCGGAACGAGCCTGCCCGAGGCCGGCGCCCACAGCGGCGTCCGTCACGCGACGCGCGCCAAGGTCAAGCTGGACATCGTCCCGGCGTTGCTCTGGGCCATCGACCCGAAGAACGCCCAACACCAGGACGTCGAGTCGGCCGCCTACATCGGACTCAGCAAGGTCACGGATGATCCGCGCCACATCGAGCTGATCCAGCGCGGGGTTGCCAGCAAGAACGGCGTCACCGCCGAGTCGTGCTGCCTCTCGCTTGGCCTGCTGCGCCGCGAGCGCCGCGAGGACCAGTTCTCGGCCAAGACGCTCGACCAGGCCCGCGCCTTCCTGTTCTCGGTTCTCGAGGACGACAAGCAGCTGGCCCGCAAGCGCGCCTTCGCGGCACTGGGCATCGGACTCCTCGGCGACCAGCCTGCCGGCAGTGACAGTGGCGGCGGTGCCGCAGCGACGACCGCCCACCTGTTCCGCTTGCTGGAGACCAAGTACAGCACGCCGGACATCTCGGTCGCGCTGCTGCTGGCCGTCTCGATGCAGCCCTCGGCAGCCATCATGGCTGACCAGCGAGAGCTCCTACGGACCGCCGTGACCAAGCGGCGGCTCGGCAAGCTCGACGTGCAGGATCTCGTGGCCTCCTACGCCGCCCTGGCGCTCGGCCGCATCGGCGATCCCGAGCAGGACACGCGTGCCTTGCAGCGCGTCCTCACGGCCCGCAGCGCGGGCCTGAACGTCCGTCGCTCCGCGGCCATCTCGCTCGGCACGCTGGGCAAGCGGGCCTCCCCGGAACGGCGCGCCGAGATCGCTGGTGACATCGTGGACAGCATCAACCGTCGGCGCTTGACCGATCAGACCGCGCTGAACTTTGCGCTGATCTCGCTCGCCTACCTGGTGCAAGCCGACGTCCGCTCCGAACACACAGGGGTCCTCGGAGACGCGCGCGTGGGCAAGTTCCTGCTCAAGCAGGTCGAAGACGGTCGTTACGCCGCTCGCACCTACGCCGCGCTCTCGCTGGGCCTCGCGTGCCGGGCGATCGGCGACACCCCGCGCACGGAGATCTACGGCGAGTTCCAGTCCAACGCGCGTCAAGCGCTGCGAGCGGGTCTGCGCACGGCCAACATGCCGAAGCGCGCCCGGGGCGCGTACGCCGTGGCGCTTGGGATTGCGCGGGATCAGCGCAGCAGCAAGGACCTCGTGGCGCTCGTCGCCGACAAGAAGGAAGACGACGAGCTGCGCGGCTACGCGGCGATTGCCCTCGGGCACATCGGCGTGGCAACCAAGCAGGTCCTGACGCCGATCCGCGAGGCTCTGGTCGCGCGGCGTTCCGAGAAGCTGCGCCGCGCAACGGCAACAGCCCTTGGGCTGCTGACGGACAGCGGGGCCGTGCCGATCCTCCTCGACGAGCTGCGCCGCGCGCGCAGTCAGAGTGCGAAGGGGCAGGTGGTCATCGCGCTGGCCAAGGTGGGCGACGAGCGCGCCATCCAGCCGTTGGTGGACATGCTCCGCAACACGAAGGAGCAAGAGCTCACCCGAGCCCTGGCGTGCGCCGGCCTGGGGATCGTGGGCGACCTGAACTGGATTCGCTCCTTCGCCCGGATCAGCAACGACATCAACTACCGCGCGTCCTGCAACGCCATCGACGAGGTGCTGAGCATCCTCTAGCCCGCCCTGGCCAGGATCCGGGCGCGCCCTCGCGCGCCCGGGTCGGATCGGTCGCGGGCTCGCTACGGCACGTCCCGGACGCAGCGCAAGCCCACGCCTTGGAGCGCCAGCCACCCGGGCACCAGCTGCGCGTCGTGGACCAAGGCGCGCGAGGGCGGCGTCAGGTACGAGCCCCCCATCACGAACCAGCCAGACGCCCCGCGCAGCACGCCCAAGGTGGAGGTGAACTCCGCAACGTTGCCGGCCATGTCGTAGAGGCCGAACGGGCTGCGGTCGGCCTTCGAGGAGCGCGCGTCGGCGACACCGGCGAGCGGTCGATCGATGTGCACGCCGCCGCGCACGAGATCCCGCAGCGAGCCCGCCGCGCACGAACGCTGGTCGGGACCCGTCGCAGCCCAGGCCCACTCGGCGGCAGTCGGCAGTCGCTTGCCCGCATACGCCGCGTACGCCTTGGCGTCGTAGAGCGAGATGCCCTCGACCGGTCGGCGGCCAGCGCTGCTCGGCGGCTGGAACGCCTCGCCCACGCGATCCCAGAGCGGCTCGCCGAGCGCCCCGAGCCCTCCGGCCACGCGCGGCACGCGGCGGCGCTGCTCCTCGGGCTTGAGGGTTGCCAGGAATGCCGCGTACTCCTCACCGGTCACCTCGACGCGATCCCAGAGCAGGGCCGGGACCGGCTGCTCGCGGACGGGGCCCGGCGAAGCGCCCGCGCCAACGTAGATGCTGCGTGCACCGATGCGCTTGGGGTCGAGCGGGCACGTCAGCGTGACGCCGTCGCCCCCCTCCCGCGCCACGAAGGGCAGCAGCAGCTCGCCGTCCGCCCGGCGGATACGCAGGACCCACGCACCGGGATGAACGATCGCTTCACTCGCCAGCCCCTCGGCCCCGGCCGTCAGGGCCTCGGCATCGTCCCAGAGCACGGGTCCGCCCCCGGGGGTCACGCGGTAGAGGGCGTAGTGGCAGCCGGGCGGGGCTCCGGTCACGGCCAAGGCCTGCTCGCCGCGGGCGAAGTGCAGGAACGCCTGCATCTCCGCGGCGTACTTCTCGCCCTCGGGCGACTCCACGACCGGCAGAACCCGGCTGACGAGAACCTCCTCGAGTGCGGCGCGCTTCATCCGCCCCACCGCCGGCTTGCCCGCGACGAAGGCATCCGCGGCCTCGCGGCGCAGGGTGCGGGCGCGTGCAACCGCCCGATCCAGTCGATCGGCCGCATCCAGGCGACCGAAGAGCTCGAACGCATCGTTCCGATTCGGATCCAACCGAAGCGCCTCGTGGGCCTTGCGACGCGCCCCGGCGCGGTCGCCGGCCGCCTCCGCCGTGCGGGCTTCGGTCATGCGCTCCCGGGCGACGCCGGGTAGATCCACCCGCTGCTCCTCGGGCCAGAACGCCACGACGCCGATGATGCCCGCAAGGACCAGCACCAGGACAGCGGCGAGGGCCTTGTGGCGCTTGATGCCAAGGCGCGTGCGGTAGAGCGCGCCGCCCGCGGCACCGGTGCTCTTCACCAACGCGCTGACGGGACGGCCGTCGAGCCAGGCGCGCAGATCGTCGTGCAGCTCCATCGCGTGGCGATAGCGCTCCTCCGGGTTGGGCCGCAGGGCCTTGTCGATGATGGCTTCGAGCTCGGTCGCGATGCCGGGCGGCCGCGGCTGGTAGTGCCCCGCCATGACGTCGCGGCGCAGATCATCGATCGTGCGCTCGGTGCCGCTGCGAATCGACTCGATGGTCTCTTCGTACTCGCGCGCCTCGGAGAAGTTCCCCTCCGCCTTGGACTGCTCGGCCAGCATCTGCAGCCCCGCGATGCGCTGCGCGGCCGGCACCGTGGGGCGCACCGCGCCCTTCAGCGGCGCGTCATCCGTCACCAGGTAGTGCAGAATCGCGCCCACGGCCCAGACGTCGCCGCGCCGATCGGCCTCGCCACGCGCCTGCTCGGGCGGCATGAAGACCAGCGTGCCGGTGATGGAGACGCCCTTGCCCGTGAGCGGCACCGGGAGATCCCGATCGAGGTGCGCCAACCTGGCGTTCTTCTTCTCGAGCATCGACGACACGCCGTAGTCGATGACGAATACCCGCAGCCCATGGCGGTCGAGCAACACGTTGCCGGGCTTGAGATCCCGGTGCAGGACGCCCTCGTTCACGTTTGCGTGATGGAGTGCGCTGCAGATCGGCAGGATGACCCGCCGGACCAAGCCCTCGATCGTCGCAAGCGGGCGCAGCTTCGGGTCCTTCGCCGCGCGCCCATCGTGGAGCTGTGTCGCGAGCTCGACGAGGTCGAGCGGGTCCTTCAGCAGCTCCATCGTGTAGTAGCGCACGGTGCCGATCACGCCCGAGTCGAAGATCGGCATGATGTGCGGGTGCTGAACGTTGCCCTGCACCTGGATCTCGCGCTGGAAGCGGAGCTTGTCCAGCTCGGTCGCCGTGGAGACGAGGACCTTCAGTGCGACGTGCCGGTTGCCGGCAGGGTCGTAGGCCTTGTAGATCCCGCCCATGCCGCCGCGGGCGATGACGGCCTCGATCTCGTAGCGACCGACGCGATCGCCAATGCCAAAGGGTCCGCCATCAGGCGCGGGCCGGGCGGCGGGCGCCTTGCGGAGGCCCGCAGGTCGCGGCGCAGGCGGGCCGCCCGCGCGGCGCTTGGACGGGCCGGGTTTGTCTGCCTTCGGCGAGGACTTGGCCTGCGCGGCGGGCTTCTTCCGGGGTGCGGCCTTTGCCTTGGATGAAGCCTTCGTCTTCGGCGGAGTCTCCGCCGGAGCCGGCGCGAGCGCGGCGACGAGCTGGCTGCCCTCGCGCCGCACGACGAAGTCCTCGCCACAGCCCCGGCAGCGGGCCTGCTTGCCGGGCCCACCGGGGGCCACGGCGTCCAGCGGCATCTTGAAGCGCTGGCCGCAAGCAGGGCATCCCACACGGACCTGGTCGTCGCTCAAAGCCTGCCCCCCGGGCCGCTCCGGGCCCCGCAGCGCAGAGTCTACGGGGGACGGCGGCCCGGCTCACCTCACACATCCCTACAGAGACCTAATGCCTTATGGCTTCACCTCAGGGCCCGCCGCTTGTATGAGGGGCGTCGCAAGACGCGGAGGGCAAGCCCATCGACACCCAGCGCCGCAGCCGACCGCTCGCCCTGGTCACGGAGGACAGCGCCGAGACCCGGCTGGTCCTGCGGCGACTGGCCGAGCAGCGGGGGTTCGAGGTCGTCGAGGCCGTCGACGGCGAAGAGAGCGTCGAGGCCGCGGTGCGCTGCCTGCCCGACCTGATCTTCCTCGATCTGCACATGCCCCGCCTCGACGGGCTCTCGGCGCTCTCCAAGATCCGCGACAACGACCCGCGGGTGCCGGTGGTCATCATCTCGAGCCGCACGGATTCGGAGACCACCGACCGGGCCCTCTCCCTGGGGGCGGTCAACCTCATCCACAAGCCGTTCGACCGGCTGGAGATCCAGTTCGTCCTCGACCGCATCTATAAGGCGATCGAGGAGGAGGCGAGCATGAGCGACGTGATCGACCTCGTCGAGCGACGCTCGACGGACCTGAGCTTCTCCAGCGAGTCGGGGATCCTCTCGAAGGTCGTCGCCTACCTCGGCCGCGAACTGCAGAACGGCTACCCGGGCTACGACGTCCCGGTCACCGAGGTGAAGCTCGCGCTCTACGAGGCGCTCGCCAACGCGTATGAGCACGGCAACCTCGAGATCACGTTCGAGGAGAAAACCGCGGTGCTGCTGGAGCCGGGCGGCATCGCGACCCTCGTGAAGACGCGCCTCGACAACCCTGAGCTCGCTTCGCGCCAGATCCACATCTCGGCGCAGTACGAGTCGAGCTGCGCGATCTACCGCATTCGCGACGAGGGCAAGGGCTTCGACCACGAGCACCAGACGAAGCGCCCCCCCGCCACGACGACGGCACTCCACGGCCGCGGCATCACGCTGATCCGCCACTACATGGACGAGGTGTCTTGGAACCGCAGCGGCAACGAGATCCGCCTGCGCAAGTGCCTCGAGCGGCGCGTCACCGTCGAGGCGCCGACCACCTAGCGCGCTACTGCAGCAGCACCGGGCCCGGCGGACGCGGGCGGTAGTTTTCGGCACTCAGGATCTTGAAGACCAAGCGCCGCACGACCTGCCGGCCGGGCGCGAAGCTCTCGAGCCACTGGCTGAGCTCCTTGAGCTCGGCGCCGTCTTCCTGGGCGCCGAGGAACTCCACCTGCAGGCGGACACCATCGCGGGCACGCGGGTCCATCACGGGGTCGAGCACGACGAGGGTGGCGCGCGGGTTCTGCCGCAGGTTGCGGAAGGTGTTGCCCGAGACGTCCTGCTCTTCGCCGCCGGCGGCCCGCTCGTCGTCGGTCATGCGAGGCGCGATGAGGATGGCGATCTCGGGGACGCCGTTGGGATCGATGGTCGCAAGCATGGCAATCGCCGTGCGGCGATCGAGGTAGTCGCGGGCTCTTGTCCAGGGGTCGTCCATTGGGTGCGGCCAAGATACAGGCGACTGCCCACGCCGCACGACCCGGCGACGTGCCCAAATGGGGATCTCTGGCCCTCCCGCGGACGCCCCTCACGACCCACCGTCAGAAGTACTTGCGGGCCCATCGAGCGGGTACCATCACCATCCGCCATTCGGGGCGTAGCGCAGCTTGGTAGCGCGCCTGCTTCGGGAGCAGCCGCAGCGGCTTTCCGAGCGCCAGCGATCAGGGCTCTCTAGCCGGTGGTGATTTCACCGGGGCACTCACCTGGCCACCTTGTGCGCCGTTGGATGCCGTTCGTTGCCGTTCCCGCAGCCGGGTCGGGATGTCTGCTACCGCTCGCGGGATGGCGGCCAGCGAAGGAGGACCCGGCTTGTCCATACGAGCCCGGCTGGTCTCAGGTACTCCGCCTTGGTGTCTTCCAAGCGACGGATTCTGTCTTCCGCACGACGGTTTCTGATCGCCGCCGAACACTGCTGGTATCCCAAGGCATGCTCCACGCGATAGGAGATGCTGGCCTGCCATGCGACCGGGCGCCATGCGCCGTCATATTTGGCGTTAACGCCGTGTCCAATCACCCCGTGGGTCTTGCGGACAACCCTGACCAGGCGGCGCATGCGCTTCAGCCCAGCGGAGCGTGGAGCCTTGCCCGTAGTCACCATGCGCGAGTCGTGACGCAGGGTGTACTCGTGAGCGTTTCCGGTTCCTGCGATTAGGCCATACGGCGAGATGTCCAGAGGGAACGTCTTCAGGTGTTGCGCTCTTGTCTTGATCAGCGTCGTAAGGTCGCCGCCTCGCACTATCGCGCCATTGTAAAATCTTGGAGGGGCATGGTCCCGGGTGCCAATGACGTTGTGGCGCCTGTTGTGGCTCCCCCGCATCGCGTGCTCCCACGTGTCCTCGTCAATGAGCGTGATGTCCACGTCCACCCGAAACCCATAGCGGGGTGCGATCCTCTCGACGGCCTCAACGAGGTCTACGTAGTCCGTGGCGTGTCCTGTTCTGCGTCCTACGAAGAGCGGAGTGCTAGTGGGACCGACCGGAATCGTCCCCAGTTCAAACGCGCCCACCAGATGGGACTCCGATCGCGTAGCGAAACCTGCTCCCTCCGCCAGGAAAGGCCAGCGATTCTCTAAGTTGGACCCGAGGTCGAAAAGAGTTGCTCGTCCCGTTCCGAACTCCTTGCGTCCAGCCCTCAGATCCTCCTTCGCCACCGCGACGGATTCGTATCCTCGCCAGAACTCCACGCCCGCCGGAATCAACACGAGGTCCATATCGACGATGGCCTTTCGGTACTTCCGGTAGGCCGCTTCATCCGCACTCTTGAGATCCTTGAGCCGCCGAACCATCTCCTCGGTAGAGACGGTTCGGTCAATGAGATCCTGGAGCCGGCAGCGGCGAAGGGCTACATCCTTGGCCTTGCGCCTGCGCCCGTCCAGGGCCTCTAGCCAAACAAGGTCCACCTTGCGAGCCAGCAATAGAGCCTGCTGCTCGGAGAGGGCGCTGACGAGTTTCGACAACTCCTTGAACGCTTTGTCGATGTGAAACTTCTTCTCAGTGCGAGCAACGAAGGCCATTGCACTGTTGCGGCCAAGGTCCGTGACGCCGCGCCCTTTGATCTCGTAGGCGAACAGATTGGCCAACGCCTCCTTGAGGTTCTTCGGGGGCGGCCTCGGAGCAGCGGCCCTCTTGGGTGCGGGGGCATCTTCGGCCGTGACCGAGCCTGTCGTCAGAGTCAAAAGAGCGGATGCCGTCAGTACGCCGAGTACAGAGAGAGTGAACCTACTCATGGTTGTGCAGCCTCCCTCTGGGGACGGAACCCCTGCATTTCACGCGATGCCCCGTGCCCGTGCAAGGGGACATTCCCCACGCGCCCCCACGGCCTTGCGCGCCCTACTCCGACCGACCAGTGCCCAGGAGCAGCCGCAGCGGCTTGCCGAGCGCCAGAGTGAAGGGTCCTCCAGCCGATAGTGAATCTACGTGGCCACTGGCCTGGCCACCTTGTGCGCCGTTGGATGCAGTTCGTTGCCGACGTGCTGTGCCCTACTCGCCGTGGCCGGTTCTCTCGTCCCGTGGCTTCGTGAGCACCACGCACTCGGGCTCAACAAGGACATAGTGATAGATGCGACCTTCTCCGCGCCGCGATCTGTACGACATAAGTTCGAGCAGGCCACTCTCATCTACTTCATGGATCATGCGAGGCCACGTGGACACCAACATGCGGTGCAGTACCGAGTAGGTGGAGTCCGGATCCTCTAGCGTTGCGAGCGTCGGACGAACCGACTCTGGAATGCTGATCAGTCGTACCCAGTCGCCCGGCTTGAAGTTCCCCCCCTCGCTCACTGTGACCTCCAGACTTTGGTGTGCCCGCATTGGCAGTTGAAGCGGTTCTTCTTGCCGGGCGTGTGACACCCGGCGGCTACGCACATCTCCCAAGATGCACGCTTCGTCGCATCTCTAGTGGGGCCGACCGCACGGTAGCTGTTCTGGCAGTGCGGCCTGCATTGGCCGCGCGGGTTTGTTGAACTGGTCCATTGCTGACTCACGAGCGCCCAAGCTACCGGACTTCCCACGCCAACACCGCACCCTGCTGGTGTACCGGATGGACGAGGCCCTGGAACGGCTCCTGAACCCGCTCCGCCAGCGACACGCGATCCCGCGCCAACTTCTCAAATGCCTCGACGAGCGGCTCCAGGGGCCAGTCCGGATAGTCGTAGCCGTACATGAGCACGGCCTTGCGTTTGCCGAGGCCAGAGGCCAGCAGCTTCTCGCAGTCGGTGAGCGCGCTGCGATGGCCCGGATACGGGGACAGGATGTGCGTCGGCAGGTTGTCGTTCGGCTTGCCGTTGTCGCCCAGCATCCGGATCATCTTGATCTCGATAGCCCACTCGTAGTCCGGAGCCTCGCCCCAGCAGAGGTCGCACTTCTTCCTGGGTGCCCCAACGTACGGCACCTCGGACACGCAGGATTCGTAGCGGCTCCCGTGAGCAACGCGCATCTCTTCGAGTACGAGCGCCACGGTCCGGGCCTCCGTGTGAGGTCCCAGGCCGATCTGATATGGCTGCTTCGAGCGGACGTTCACGGCTCGGGGGTGGCGCGAGTCTGCGGCCTCCACACCTCGGGCGAAGTCGGCTACCAGTTCGGCTAGGTTCACTTGCGAGGACAGCGCTTGTAGCAGGAGTCGCACTTGGGGCAGGCGAACCAGCCGCATCGGCATTCGCGCGTCTGCTGCTTGAAGGGGCTGAACCGGCAGCCGCAACTCCAGCAGGGATACACAACCGCGTATCCACAGTGAGGATAGTCCTTCTCGGTCGGCACCCCCTTCCGATTCAATCGGAGGCTGAACTTCCGACGGCACTTGCGGCATGTCGCCATGGCCACGATCATAGCCGAGAGGGCAGTCCGCCTCCGTGGCGACCGGGGATACGGAGCCAGTCCAATTCGTACGATTTCAGTATCCACTCGCCGTCTTGGCACGAGGGTCCTCTGGGAGGAACAACCCGTGGCACGACGTTCGAGAGGCGATGGTCCTGGAGTCCGGCACCATGTAATGAACAGAGGCATGGGAAAGCGGGTTGTCTTCGGACACCCCCAGGACTGTCGCCAGCTCTTGGCTCAACTGGCGCGTGCCTATCGCAAGGAACTGCTCGAGCTTGAGGCCTACTGCCTCTTAGGCACCCACTTTCACCTCATCGTCAGATCGGGCGAGGGGACGCTCTCGAAGGGAATCCAGCGTGTTTCGAATGGCTTCGTCCGTTGGTTCAACCGGCGCAATAGGCGCGATGGCCCACTCTTCCGGGGCCGCTTCCGCTCGAGACCGGTGACTAGCAACAGCTACCTCTGCACCCTTATTCGCTACGTCGACCACAACCCCGTCAAGGCGGGCCTGACGGACCAGGCCTCCCGCTGGGCCTGGGGAAGCGCGCAACACTACGCCTCGCGCGACTTCCCGCGCTGGCTTACCCATGCCCACATCGATCGTTTCCTCCAGGTGTACGGCGGTCCGGCGGAGTCACTCGCCCGACTCTACGAGCAGGTCGTCGGGCCAAGACTCAGACTGGCGGAGTCCGAGTTGGTAGAACTCCGTTTGTCGCAGCCGTTGGTTGTCAGCGACGAAGCAGATGAGCTTCTGCATGCGCCCAGCCCTCGCGTTGCCAGGTGGATGCGGGCCAAGGCCGCCAACGCAGACGGCCTCGCGCCATCCCTCGCCATCGCCGCGCCCCGAGCACTGACCGAGGCCGTGGCAGCCACACGGGCCGCATCTGACGCCCCCCCATTTGGGCCGGGGCGAAGGCGCATCGACGGCTGGCAGGTGCTGGAGGTGGGCGTCCTCAACGCATGTGCTGGCCTTGGTTGCCGAGCGCTCGCTGCTCGATTCGGGTTCAGTCTCGACACGGCCAGTCGGCACACCCAACTGCATCGGCGCGATCTCACCTCAAGTTCGCAATACACCGACCTCGTCGCAGGCGTAGTCCGCCTCGCGCTCAAGTCCACCTACCGAGACCACTCCGCGTAGACCCCGGACGTCGTACGATTGGGACTGGCTCCGTATCCCGCCCCGGCGCCACGGCCCCCAGCACCCCATCGAGGTCCGTCGTGCGCAGCGCGGTGCCGGTCAGGACCGGGCGCATCAGCCGCCCACGCCGGGCGTCAGGTGACGGCGGGGATGGGACAACTCAATCTCCCGTTCGGGGACCAACCTGCGGCGGCCCCAAGGCCGGGTCGCGGGGGGATCCACGCCAATCCCCCACGGCGTCGTCCCCTCTGGGGAGCCGCTCGGTTGGCGTTGCGTACTGCGTACAGCCCACGGCAGCGCATGCAGCGAGGACAAGAGCCAGGCCAATGGCCAACTGAGTAGGGATCGAACGCTGACTGCCCATGGGCCGGTGCTCCGAACTGACTGAGGCCCCGGTGCCGCGCCACGTGCGCGTGGAGTTCAGCATGCGCGCCGCATCCATTGGGACTGCGAGGCAGTGTACCCGGCGGGTCCTCTGGTTCGCCCCCCCACGGCCATCTCACCTGGCTACTCACCTGGCCACCTTCACCCCGTCAGGTGCCAGCAGATGCACGGGTTGCACCAAGAGCCCCGGTCCGCCTCCCCGAACGCGAGGCCGCCGAGATGCTGGTGCCGGAGTTGTGGCGGCAGCGGTTCGTGCCGGAGGTGAGGTAGGGCACGCCGGTTCAAGAGCCGCCACTTGCCCCCCCACCGCCATTCGCGTGAAATGCACGCGGCGATTCCCCGCCCTGATGAGGGACCATGTGCGCGTACTCGTAGTGACCATCGTCTGCCTGCTGTCCCTCCTTGGCCCGGCTGCCGCTGAGGACGACCCTAAGAAGGCCTCTCCGAAGTCCCTCACTGCCGAGCAGGTAGCCGACGCCGTCCTCAAGGCCGTGAAGGCCAAGGACGCCAAGGCGCTCAAGGCCCTCGCCAAGAAGGACGAGCCCGATCCCTGGCTCGTGGCCGACGAACTCTGCTACCGGGGCGAACACGATGCGGCGAGAGCGTTCGCGAAAGCTGCGCCGCGTGTTGATGTCGAGGGACTGCCTGCTTACGTCAAAGCTTGGCGGAAGAGAAAGCCGGACACGGTTGAGCGGAAGCTCTTGGCCAAGATGAACGCTGCATTGCAGGCGGGGAAGCCACTGAAGGTCGTGAGGGGGACTGCCTCGCTGACCGAGGATGTTGGATCGGTGGTTCGAATCCGGTTGGCTCACTCTCGCGGGATGGCGCTCGGTATGGTTCGCCGCCTCGACGAGAGTGTCGCCGTGTTGCGGGCTGGGGCCGATGCGGCGCGCGCGCTGGGATGGCTGGCACGGGCGGCAGCCCTGTATTACGCGGCCGGGTCGAGCGCGTCCCGTCGCTCCGATTGGGCCAGCACACTGGAGTTGTGGCAGGCGCATCTCGCCGTCGAGGAACGTCGAGCCCACAAGGCCGGGGCAGCCAAGGCCCTCGGGAGTATCGGCACTGTCTACTGGAGCCTGGGGGACTACGAGAAGGCGCTTGCGACCTACGAGCGCGCGCTCAGGCAGAAGGAAGCACTCGGCGACAAGGCCGGGGCTGCGGCCACCCTCTTCAACATAGGACTTGTGTACAACAGCCTGGGGAACTACGCGAAGGCGCTCTCAACGTGGGAGCGGGCGCTCAGGAAGATGGAAGCGCTCGGCAACAAGGCTGGGGCCGCGACCGTCCTCGGCTACATCGGCCAGATCCACCTCAGCCTCGGGGAGACCGCCAAGGCACTCTCGACCTACGAGCGTGCGCTCTCAGCGATGGAGGCGCTGGGGGACAAGGCCAGAGCAGCCGAGACACTTGGCAACATCGGCGTCAGCCACTCCCGCCTCGGCAACGACGCCAAGGCGATCTCGACATGGGAGCGGGCGCTCTCAGCGATGGAGGCGCTGGGGGACAAGGCCAGAGCAGCCGAGACACTTGGTAACATCGGCGTCAGCCACTCCCGCCTCGGCGACGACGCCAAGGCGATCTCGACATGGGAGCGGGCACTCAGGCAGATGGAAGCGCTCGGCGACAAGGTCGGTGCTGCCAGAATGCTGGGCTACATCGGCGACGTCCACCTCCGCCTTGAGGAAACCACCAAGGCGCTTTCGATCTACGAGAAGGCGCTAGCGGCACAAGAGGCGCTGGGGGACAAGGCCGGGGCGGCCAGGACGCTGACCAACATCGGCCTCCTCCACTACCGCCTCGGCAACTACGCGAAGGCGCTCTCGACATGGGAGCGGGCGCTCAGGCAGAAAGAAGCGCTCGGCGACAAGGCGGGTGCTGCCACAGTGCTGGGCAACATCGGCAACGTCCACGAACGCCTCGGGGACTACGCCAAGGCACTCTCGACCTGCGAGCGTGCGCTCTCAGCAATGGAGGCGCTGGGGGACAAGGCCGGGGCGGCCAGGACGCTGGGCAGCATTGCCGTCGTCCACGAACACCTCGGGGACTACGCCAAGGCTCTCTCGATACAGGAGCGCGCGCTAGCGGCACAAGAAGCGCTGGGGGCCAAGACAGGTGCGGCCAGGACGCTGGCCAACATCGGCGCCGTCCACCTCAGTCTCGGGGACTACGCCAAGGCGCTCTCGACCTACGAGCGCGCGCTAGCGGCACAAGAGGCGCTAGGCGACAAGCGGGGGGCGGCCATCACGCTGAACAGCATCGGCGTCGTTCACCTCGTCCTGGGGAACTACGCCAAGGCGCTCTCGATCGGTGAACGGGCGCTCGCGGCACACGAGGCGCTGGGGGACAAGGCCGGGGCGGCCGGGTCGCTGGGCAACATCGGCAATGTCCACATGCGGCTGGGCGACTACGCCAAGGCCCTTTCGATCCTTGAGCGTGTGCTCTCTGCGATGGAGGCGCTGGGGCACAAGAACGGGGCTGCCCAGGTGCTGGACAACATCGGCGAGGTCTACCTCTGCCTCGGGGAAACCGCCAAGGCGCTCTCGATCCATGAGCGGGCGCTAGCGGCACAAGAGGCGCTGGGGAACAAGGCCGGGGCGGCCACCACACTGGGCATCATCGGAAATGGGCACTTTCAGCTGGGTGACTACGCAAAGGCACTCTCGACCTACGAGCGTGTGCTGCCAGCGATGGAGGCGCTGGGGGACAAGGCCGGGGCGGCCAGGATGCTGGCCAGCATCGGCTACGCCTACGTGATGCTGGGGGACTTCGCGAAGGCGCAGGCTTCCTACGAGCGGGCACTTGGCCTGCGGGGCGATGTGGTCAATCCGAACTCGCAGACTGACATCCTGCGGGGGTTGGCGAAACTGCACCTCCACCGGGGCAGGTCCGCTCAGGCGGCGGACTGGGCGCTCAAGGGGATTGCGTACCTTGGGGCACTCTCCACAGGGCTCGCGGAGGGCGAAGGTGCAGGGGCGCGTGATCAGTTTACGGCGCTCTTCGATGTCGCCTACCTCGCCACGCTTCGGAGCGACGATTCGGCACGCCTCGCGCTCGTGATGGAGCAGGGCCGAGCCGGTTCCTTGCGCGAGAATCTCGGTTCCCGCAGCGCCATGGAAGCAGCAGTCATTCCCGTGAAACTGCGCAACAGCCTGGCCCTGGCTCGTCACTCAGAGCGGCGAGCGCTCGACTCCTACAAGCGGGCCAGCCGCCGCAGAGTCAAAGCGAAGATCCGCGCGGCCAAGACCGCGTGGCAGGCGGCGCAGGCCGAGGTCGCTCGTGTATCCAGGCGTGTTCAGCGCGAAGCCAAGCAGGCCGCTGCAATCACGCTCTCCGACCCCGACGACCTGAAGACGATCCAGTCCTACTTGGATCCAACCGACGCGCTCATCTACTACGCTCTCACGAGCGAGGAGGCGGTCGCGCTCGTTGTTCGTCGTGGTGGCGCGAGAGTGGTCAAGCTACCTGCATCGAAGGATGTTGAGGAGGCCGCAGAGGAACTGGATGCAAGCGATCTCGGCGTTGAGTCCGCGAGCACAATCGCGCTCCTGCGCCGACTCATCATCGAGCCGCTGACGCTCAGCAAGGACGTGAAGCGGGTGCTCGTCTCGCCCATGGGGCGTCTGGGCTATGTGCCCTTTTCACTACTCTTCCCGGACCACGAGGTCACCAACGTCCCGTCCGGCACGACCTACGGGCTGCTGCTGGACGAACACGGCAAGCACGGCAAGAAAATCCTCGGCTTCGGGGATCCCGACTACCTAACCATGGTGGACGCGAGCGCGCTGAAGCTCCGCGCAGGCGGCGTAACCAAGTTGTCGCGCCTCCCCGCGACCAAGAAGGAAGTCGAGGCAATCGCCGATGTCTCCCTCCTCGACAAGCGGGCGACTGAGACGGGCCTTCAGGATGCCGTAAAGGCCCAGGAGCGTTGGCGTGCGGTCCACTTCGCATGCCATGGCCTGGTAGATCCCGAACGGCCCATGCTGTCCGCGCTGGCCCTGACCGCCGACCAGGAGAATGACGGGTTCCTTACGGCCCTGGAAATCTTCCTCATGAAGATCCCCGCCGACCTCGTGGTGATGTCGGCCTGCGAGACGGGCAAGGGAAAGATCTACAAGACCGAGGGCATCGTCGGATTGACCCGCGCGTTCATGTTCGCGGGCGCGCCGCGTGTCATCTGCTCACTCTGGAAGGTGGACGACGAAGCAACGCAGGCACTCATGGTCGAGTTCTACCGGCTCTGGAACCCGAAGGACGGGTATAAGGGCATCGGCACGGCAGCCGCGCTCAAGAAGGCCCAGGCGTTCGTTCGCGACCATCCCAAGCACCCGGAGTGGAAGCACCCCTACTACTGGGCGGCTTGGGTGCTTTGGGGGCTGCCGAACTGACCGGGGGGGAACGCTCCATCTCCCCGATCCGCCTGGCCACTCACTTGGCCACCTTCACGCCCGCTCGATGCACCTAGATGCCGCTCGTCGCCGAACAGCCTCCCGCGAAGCTCTACGAGGCGACTCGACCCCTGGTCACGACCAGCCCCACCGCCGCACCACCTATCCGCCTCGCCCCCCCATTTCCTGGGCTGTTGAGCTGGCTGTGAACATCGTCCGCCCTTGGCTCTGCGGGGGCTACACTCCCCCCTCGCATGTATGCGCCGTCGGGGCGTAGCGCAGCTTGGTAGCGCGCCTGCTTCGGGAGCAGGAGGTCGGAAGTTCGAATCTTCTCGCCCCGACCA
>JAJDEM010000215.1 GCA_029259795.1 Planctomycetota bacterium | reverse complement strand
CGATGCGGCGCGTGCCCACCTCGAGGCCCTGCGGGCGCTCGTCGATGCCGGTGACGTCGAGGGGCTTCGTTCCGAGTCCCTCGCCTACGTCGCGAGCATGCGCCAGCACATGAAGATCGAGGACGAGGTCCTGTTCCCGCTGGGCAGGGCGCTGTTGACGGCCGCCGAGATCAACACCATCTGCGCGAGCCACACCGAGGTTGGCGAGCCCGAGCCGTCCTACGCGTTCTACCTCCAAGAGGCGGACCGCCTGCTGGCAGAGGTCTTGGCTCTGGCCTGAGCCGCCTGCCGGGCGTACCGAGCCCTGGGGATTATCCCACAGAGCCGCCTGGGAAAATGCCGCAGCACTTGATCGTGTACGCCGAGGAGCGCACAGCGTGCAGATCCTTCCATCGGTGAGTCGGCTGCGGTGCGGGCTCCCCGCGCCGCGCTTCTGCGCCCCTCGGGAACCGTGTGGCACGCGATTCTCAATAGCGGTGGCGAGGCCAGGCAGAACGGGAGGAAGAAGCCGTGCAGCGACCCGCGACGATCCGATGGTTCCGGCGCACTCCGGTGGCCCTCGCGGTCGTTGCTGCGGCGCTTCTCTTCTCGGCCACGACGGCGCAGGCGGAAGATCCCGCTGCGGACTTCAAGCGCACCTGCTCGAGCTGCCACACGATCGGCGGCGGGCGGGTCACGGGGCCCGACCTCAAGAACGTGACGGCCCGCAAGGACCGGGCGTGGCTGGTGAAGTTCATCGTGGATCCCGGAGCCGTGCTCGACAGCGGTGACCCGTACGCCATGAAACTCCTCGAGGAGGCGCGCAACCAGCGGATGCCCAACGTGGCGGGCATGAGCAAGGCGCGCGCGGAGGCGCTGCTCTCCCTGATCGAGGAGGAGTCCAAGAAGGAGAAGTCCCGCTTCATGGGGATCCAGCTCAGCGATCGCCCCTTCACCGACGCCGACGTCGTCCGTGGCGAAGGCCTCTTTCGCGGCGAGGTCGGGCTGAAGAACGGCGGTGCGGCGTGCATCGGCTGCCACACCCTCGGGGGCGTGGGTGGGCTTGGCGGCGGCCGCCTCGGCCCGGACCTCACCAAGGTCTTCGAGCGCTACGAGAACCGCCGCAAGCTCGGCACCTGGCTCAGTGCGCCGGCCACCGAGACCATGAACCCGACCTTCCGCGACCATCCGATGGAGTCGGACGAGATCCTTCCGCTCGTTGCGTACTTCAAGCACGCAAACACGAATCACGAAGAGGACACCGCTTCCCGCGGGCTCATCTTTGCGCTCCTGGGGTTGGCGGGGGCTGCGGGAGCGGTGCTCCTTCTTGATCGTCTCTGGCGCCGACGCTTCCGCGCCGTCCGCAAGCCGCTCGTACGTAGCGCGGCCTTGCCTTCCTCCAACAAACGCACAGCCACCTAGGCGAACACACCTTCAGCCACAGAAACGAGCGGGTCCCCATGCCGAATCAATCCGGGAACAAGAGCCTTCCGTGGATCAAGGATGTGGTCGGAGCGCGTTCGCGCGGGTGGGAGGAGTTCTACCGCAACCGCTGGCAGCACGACAAGGTCATCCGCTCGACGCACGGCGTCAACTGCACCGGCGGTTGCACGTGGATGATCCACGTCAAAGACGGCATCGTTACGTGGGAGATGCAGGGGCTCGACTACCCCAAGCTCGAGGCCGGCATCCCGCCGTACGAGCCGCGCGGCTGCCAGCGCGGCATCTCCTTCAGCTGGTATCTCTACAGCCCGTTGCGCGTGAAGTACCCGTACATCCGCGGCGCACTCCTTGACGCCTGGAAGCAGGCGCGCGCGGAGCATTCCGACCCGGTCGAGGCCTGGCAGTGGATGGTCTCCGATCCGGATCGCCGCAGTCGCTGGCAGACAGCGCGCGGCAAGGGCGGGTTCCGGCGGGCGGACTGGGACACGGTTCTCGACATCATGGCGGCCGCGAACCTCGGCACGATCAAGGATCACGGCCCCGACCGCATCGCGGGCTTCTCTCCGATCCCGGCGATGTCGATGATCAGCTACGCGGCCGGCGCGCGCATGCTGCAGCTGATGGGCGGGATCTCGCTCTCCTTCTACGACTGGTACAGCGACCTTCCGCCGGCGTCGCCCGAGACCTGGGGCGAGCAGACCGATGTGCAAGAGAGCGCGGACTGGTATCACGCCAAGATGCTCGCCGTCATGGGCTCGAACCTGAACATGACGCGCACGCCCGACTGCCACTTCGCAGCCGAGGCCCGTCACAACGGATCGAAGATGTACGTCTTCTCGCCGGACTTCAACCAGGTCGCGAAGTACGCAGACAACTGGATGTCCATCAATGCCGGGCAGGACGGCGCCTGGTGGATGGCCGTAAACCATGTGCTTCTCAAGGAGTTTCACCACGAGCAGCAGGTCCCGTACTTCATCAACTACGCGAAGGAGTTCAGCGACGGACCGATGCTCGTTGAGTTGGTCGACCACGACGGGACGTACCGCCCCGGTCAGATGCTGCGCGCAGGCCGCCTGGAGCGCTACGCCGCCGAAGAGCATCCCGAGTGGAAGTTCCTCATGTGGGACGAGGCCGACGGACGCCCCAAGATGCCCATGGGCTCGTCCGGCTTCCGCTGGGGCAAGCCCGGCAAGTGGAATCTCAAGCTCGAGGACGGCGCCGACGGCACTCCGATCGCGCCGGCGCTGACGCTCCTCGAGGACAACGACGGTACGGAGATGGTCGAGCTCGACGACTTCGCCGAGGCCTCCGTCCTCATGCGTGGCGTGCCCATCAAGAACATCGAGACGGCG
The DNA here is from genome assembly GCA_029259795.1 of Planctomycetota bacterium. Taxonomy (GTDB): domain Bacteria; phylum Planctomycetota; class PLA2; order PLA2; family JAEUHO01; genus JAHEIK01. Next base: position 17,596 of record JAJDEM010000215.1, on the reverse strand, counting down.
GATGGAACCGTCGTCAAGGTCACCACCGTCTACGACCTCCTCATGGCGCAATACGGCGTCCCGAGAGGCCTCGATGGCTACCCGGCCGACTACGACGACGAGGATGCGCCGTACACACCCGCGTGGTCGGAGCGTTTCACAGGCTTGAGCCGCCGAGACCTCATCAAGTTCGCCCGCGAGTGGGGCGTGACGGCCGAGAAGACCGACGGCAAGTGCACCATCATCATCGGCGCAGGGATCAACCACTGGTACCACGCCAACCTGATGTACCGAGCCGGCATCCACGCGCTCATCTTCTGCGGCTGCATCGGTGTCAACGGTGGCGGCCTGGCTCACTACGTGGGGCAGGAGAAGCTCGCCCCCGCAGAGCCGTGGGGCGCCATCGCGCTCGGCAAGGACTGGTTCCCGGCCGCGCGGCTCCAGAACGCGCCCTCGTGGCACTACGTCCACACCGATCAGTGGCGCTACGAGAAGGAGTTCACCGACTACCACACCGTGCCCCAGCGCCAGCCCGAGAACACCATCGCCAAGGGGCACACGATGGATCTGCAGGTGAAGGCCGTCCGCAACGGTTGGCTGCCCTTCTATCCGCAGTTCCCGAAGAACCCGATCGAGCTCGTCAAGGAGGCTCACGCGGCGGGTGCGAAGGAAGACGCCGACGTCATCGCGTACATCGTCGAGAAGTTGAAGTCACGCGAGCTCGAGTTCTCTGTCCAGGATCCGGACGCGAAGGAGAACTGGCCGCGGGTTTGGTACATCTGGCGCGGCAACGCGCTGATGTCGTCCAGCAAGGGACACGAGTACTTCCTCAAGCACTACCTCGGCACGCATCACAACGAAATCGCGACGCCGCAGGCGGAGGAGCATGTCAAGGACGTCGCGTGGCACGCCGAGGCGCCGCAAGGGAAGATGGACCTCGTCGTCGACCTCAACTTCCGGATGGATACTTCGGCGCTCTACTCCGACATCGTCCTCCCGGCCGCCACCTTCTACGAGAAGGCGGACCTCAACTCGACGGACATGCACAGCTTCATCCACCCTCTCTCGGAGGCCGTGCCGCCGTGCTGGGAGTCGAAGAGCGACTGGCAGATCTTCCGTGCCATCGCCAAGCGCTTCTCGGAGCTCGCCGGCAAGCACTACCCGGAGCCCGTGGAAGACATCGTGATGACGCCGCTGGCGCACGACTCGCCTGCCGAGATCGCCCAGCCAGCCATGAAGGACTGGATCGACGGCGAGATCGAGGCCATCCCGGGCAAGACCATGCCCGGGTTCAAGATCGTGAAGCGCGACTTCAAGAACCTCTACAACCAGTACATCTCGCTCGGCCCGCTGGTCCGCGAGAACGGCATTGGCGCTCACGGTACGTCCTACCGGGTCGACGACTTCTACGATGAGCTGGTCGCGACGCAGAAGGTCGAGCATTGGGACGACAAGACGTACCCGTCGCTCAAGGAAGACATCTCCGTCTGCGACGCCATCCTCAAGCTTGCCTCGGTGACCAACGGCGAGCTCGCCTACCGTTCCTACAAGAACTTGGAGGAGAAGGTCGGCCTTCCGCTCACGCACCTGGCCGAGAGCAACCGAGGGGTGCGGACCTCGTACGAGGACATCCAGGCACAGCCGCGCCGCTTCATCAACAGCCCGATGTGGTCGGCGCTGATTGAAGACGGGCGGACCTACTCCCCGTTTACCTACAACAAGGAGGCGCTTGTCCCGTGGCGCACGCTCACGGGGCGCCAGCACCTCTACCTGGATCATCCCGGCTACATCCAGTTCGGGGAGCATCTGCCGACGTACAAGCCCAAGCCGCTTCCGGTCGCGTACTCCGACCTGCGTGTCAGTCAGAAGGGCGAGGACACCCTGCAGCTGAACTTCCTGACGCCGCACGGCAAGTGGCATATCCACTCGACCTATGGCGACAACGAGCGGATGACCACCCTCTCACGTGGCTGCGAGCCGTTCTGGATCAACGACAAGGATGCGGCGGAGATCGGCATCAACGACAACGACTGGGTCGAGGTGCACAACGATCACGGGGTCGTCTGCACGCGAGCGTGCGTCTCCGTGCGCATTCCCCGCGGCGTCTGCATCATCTACCACTCCCCGGAGCGCACGTACGGCGTGCCGCGCTCGCCGCTGCGCAAGAACCGCCGCGCGGGCGGGCACAACAGCCTTACGCGCACCCGCTTGAAGCCCAACCTGATGGTCGGTGGCTACGGCCAGTTCACGTACCACTTCAACTACTGGGGGCCCATCGGCTGCAATCGAGACACGCACATCTACGTGCGCAAGCTCCCGGAGCTGATCTGGTGATTCAAGGGATGTTTCAAAAGACACGCATGACCGGCAGTCCCACTCCCAAGCGCAGAGACGGCGAGGACAGGTAGCAGCATGGACGTTCGCTCACAGATTTCGATGGTATTCCATCTGGACAAGTGCATCGGCTGTCACACCTGCAGTATCGCCTGCAAGAACGTGTGGACCGACAGGACCGGCACGGAGTACATGTGGTGGAACAACGTCGAGACCAAGCCGGGCACCGGCTATCCGACGAAGTGGGAAGACCAGGAGACGTACTACGGCGGCTGGGAGAACGTCAACGGCAAGGTGCGGCTGAAGTCCACCGGGCGCGGCCGGATCGTGCCCAACATCTTCCACAACCCGTCGCTGCCGAGCCTCGACGACTACTACGAGCCGTGGACCTACAAGTACGAGGACCTCTTCAACGCGCCCGAGGGTGACGATCAGCCGACCGCCCGCCCGATCTCGAAGATCACGGGCGACTACATCGACATTGAGGCGGGCCCGAACTGGGACGACGACCTCAGCGGTTCGCCTGTCTACGCCGAGAGCGATCCCAACCTCGACGTGCTCACCGAAGAGGAGCGTGCGCAGATGTTCGGCATCGAGCGCCTTGTCTTCTTCTACTTCCCGCGCATCTGCAACCACTGCCTGAACCCGGCCTGCGTGGCCTCGTGCCCGTCGGGTGCGCTGTACAAGCGCGGCGAGGACGGCATCGTCCTCATCGATCAGAAGGTCTGTCGGGCCTGGCGTTCGTGCGTCGCGGCCTGTCCCTACAAGAAGACCTACTTCAACTGGAGCACCGGAAAGTCCGAGAAGTGCATCCTCTGCTTCCCGCGCATCGAGGCGGGCTTGGCACCCGCGTGCTTCCATTCGTGCGTCGGCCGGATCCGCTACCTGGGCGTGCTGCTCTACGACGCCGAGCGAATCGAGGAGGTCGCGGCCCTGCCGCCTGAGGAGATGATCGAAGCGCAGCGCGCGATGATCCTCGACCCGAACGACCCCGAGGTCATCCGTGGCGCGCGGGAGAACGGCATCCACGACTCGGTCGTCGAGTCGGCGCGCAACTCGCCGGTCTACAAGTTCGTCAAGGACTGGGGCCTTGCGCTCCCCCCGCACATCGAGTTCGGCACGCTGCCGATGCTCTTCTACGTGCCGCCGTTGCTGCCGGTCATGTCGAAGATGCAGGATGGGCAGATCGAGAGCGTCTCCGACGATCTCTTCCATGGGTTCGACCAGGCCCGAGCACCTCTGGCCTACCTCAGCAATCTCTTCGGCGGTGGCAACACGGGCATGCTGACCTACGCCTTGCGGAAGCAGATGGCCATCCGCATGCACCGCCGCCTCGAGACGGTGGGGGACGTCGACCCCGAGGTTGTCGAACGCATGTTGCGCGAGGCGGACTGCACGCCCGAGGAGGCGGACGAGGTCTACAAGCTCACCTCACTCTGCACCTTCGAGGATCGCTTCGTGATCCCGCCGGCACATCGCGAGGAAGCGATCGAGATGATGAAGGACCCGCAGGAACACAAGCGCAGCGTCGGCTTCGGCTTCCTGGCCGGTCCGAAGAGGGGGAGCTAGTCACATGAACGTCGAACTCTACGATCGGCTGTCGGCCTTGTTCGTCTACCCCGACTACGACTTCGCGCAGACCTTCGATGCTGCGCTGGACGCGCTGGAGGCCGAGAGTGTGGCCCTGGCCGAGAAGCTCACGGAGCTCGCCCGGCACGTAAGCGACTCCTCGCTCGAAGAACTCGAGGAGGCATACACCCGCACCTTCGACATCAACGCGGCGTGCACGCTCGAGTTGGGCTGGCACCTCTTCGGCGAGGACTACAACCGTGGGGCGTTCCTTGTCCACGTTCGGCAGCTGATGCGGGGCGTCGGTGTCGAGGAGTCGCAAGAACTCCCGGATCACCTGACCCACATCCTGCCGCTCGCCGCGCGCCTCGAGGGCGAAGCCGCGACGGAGTTCGCGCAGAAGTTCGCCATCCCGGGAATGGACAAGATGGTCGAGGGCTTCTCCGACAAGGAGAACCCGTACCGGCCGGCGCTCGAGGCGTGCGTCGAACTTCTTGTCCAGGACTTCGGGCGCCCCGAGCTGCCGGCGACAGAGATCGGCGTTCGATCCGGCCCCTACGAAGGCGCCCCCGGTGGCGTGCCCTTCGCCATGCCCCCCGGCTGCGGCGCCCTGCCCAGCAACGACGTCACAACGGAGAATTGAGGCTGCCATGCCCGGAACCGATCAGTTCGCGCACCTGGACATCCTGCTCTTCGGCGTACTGCCGTATGCCGCGATGTTGTTGTTCCTCGTCGTCACGATCCAGCGGTATCGATCGCAGTCCTTCAGCTACTCGAGCCTCTCGTCACAGTTCCTCGAGAACAAGGACCACTTCTGGGGCATGGTGCCCTTCCACTACGGTCTGCTCGTCGTACTCGGCGGACACATCGTGGCGTTCCTTGTGCCCCGCTCGATCCTCTGGTGGAACGGCCATCCGGCGCGGCTCTACATCTTGGAGGTCACCGCGCTGATCTTCGCGCTGCTGGCGATCATCGGCTTGGTGGCCTTGGTCGTACGGCGGGTTCGTACCCCGCGCCTGCGCCCGGTGACGACCACCAGCGACTGGGTGCTGCTCGGCATGTTGCTGGTACAGATCGCCACGGGCATCGGCGTGGCCGTTACGTACTCATGGGGCTCGTCCTGGTTTGCCTCGACCCTCAGTCCCTACCTCTGGTCGCTGGTCACGCTCAACCCCGACATCACGTACGTCGCAGCACTTCCGCTGCTCGTCAAGATCCACATCATCGGGAACTGGGTGCTGATCGCGTTCTTCCCGTTCACCCGTCTCGTTCACGTTCTGGTGGTTCCGAACCAGTACCTGTGGCGCAAGACGCAGGTCGTTCGCTGGAACTGGAACCGCCGGCAGATCCGGAATCCGTCTGCGTCGTTGGACGCGCGGGGAGCGGAGCCCCGCCGTGACTAGAGACGAGTGCCTACGCCAGCCCGCCGTGTCCGTACCTGAGGGGGCGCCAGGTGCCGCACGACTGCCCATGAGAGCGGCAGCGGGATCGGACATGGCATGAAGAAGATCGAGCACTGGGATGTCGAGAACGAACAGTTCTGGCAGGAGACCGGCAAGCCGATCGCCTTCCGCAATCTGTGGATCTCGATCCCGAACCTGCTCTGCGGGTTCGCTGTGTGGCTCTACTGGGGCATGCTCGCGAAGTTCATCCAGAAGGTTCACTTCGCGAATCCGGAGTTCTTCAACTTCACGTTCATGAACGACGGGCAGCCCTACGAGGAGAAGGCCTACCGAGCACTCATGTTCACGCTCCCGGCGGCGGCCGGACTTGCGGGCGCCACCCTGCGCATTCCCAACTCGTTCATGATCGCGATCTGCGGCGGCCGGAACGTCAAATTCATGACGACGATCATGCTCTTGCTGCCCGCCCTCGGGGCTGGGTTCGCCCTGCAGGACGGAAACGTCTCGTTCCTGACGCTGGTCGTTCTCGCCACGCTCTCCGGCGTCGGTGGGGGGGCGTTCGCGTCCTCCATGTCGAACATCAGCTTCTTCTTCCCGAAGCGCATGCAGGGGCTCTCGCTCGGTCTCAATGCCGGGCTCGGCAATGCCGGCGTCAGCGTGATGCAGTTCCTCCTCCCGTGGATCATCACGTTCGGCGCCTTCGGAGGCATCGGCGGCGATCCCTACACCTGGGCGACGAAGCTGGCCGACGGCTCAACACAGCCCAACGAGATGTGGGTGCAGAACGCGGCTCTGGTCTGGGTGCCGGTCCTGCTCTTTCTCGCCATCGCGGCCTACGTGGGCATGAACAACCTGCCGCAGCACAAGTGCGGCTCGACGCCCAAGGCGGTGGGCACCTACCTCTGGCTCACGTTGCTTGGCTATCTCGGTGCCGCGGTGGGCATCGTGCTCCTGATCGCGCCGTGGGGCGGGTTCCCCGTCCTCTTGAAGATCTTCGTCGTCTTGGTCGTTGCCGTGCTCGTGACGCTCTCGGCCATGCGCTACCTCACGCCTCGGGAGACCAAAGCGAACCTCGTCAATCAGTTCACGATCTTCCGGAGCAAGCACAACTGGATCATGACGTGGATCTACACGATGACGTTTGGGTCCTTCATCGGCTACGCCAACGCGTTTCCGAAGCTCATCGACGACGTCTTCGGTGTCGTGCGGGTCGGCGCAAACGGCGAGGCGCTGGCGAGCGCGATCGCCAACGTGAACGCGCCTGTGTCGTCCTCCTACATCTGGATCGGTGCGGGCGTCGGTGCCTTGATCCGTCCCGTTGGCGGCTGGCTCGCTGACAAGTGGGGCGGCGCGCGGGTCACCCAGTGGGACACGGTGATCATGATCGGCGCGACCATCGGGGCCGGCTACTTCGTCGCCTTGGCGAGTGCCTCGAACACGCCGGAGGAGTACTTCGTCCCGTTCCTGCTGCTCTTCATCCTCCTCTTCGCGACGACGGGCATCGGGAACGGCAGCACGTTCCGGATGATCCCGATCATCTTCTCGAAGGAGCAGGCCGGACCCGTCCTTGGCTGGACGTCGGCCATTGCCGCGTATGGCGCGTTTCTCATCCCCAAGATTTTCGCGACCCAGATCGCTGCCGGCACGCCGCAGTACGCCCTCTACGGGTTCGCTGCCTACTACCTCAGCTGCTTGATCCTGAACTGGTGGTTCTACGCCCGGAAGAACGCCGAAGTCCCCTGCTAGGAATCCGACCGAGAGAGACCCATGCCGCAACGCCTGCGCATCATCATCCTGGCCATCGCCTTCATCGCCCTCGGCGTCGTGGTGTACCCGCGCATTGCCGATTCGCGCCTGCCGGGCAATCACGAGGGCTACTCGCCCGAGCAGCCCATTCAGTACTCGCACCGCCTGCACGCTGGCGAGCTCGGCATCCCCTGCATGTACTGCCACTTCGCAGCCGAGAAGGGGCGGGCAGCCGGCATCCCGCCGGCAAACGTGTGCATGAACTGCCACCGCTCGGTGGCTGAGGTCACGGGACGCAAGCTGGGCGCACGTGAGGACCTGATGGCTGCAGCGAAGGCGGCCAAGGACGATCTGTCCGCAGCCGCCGTGGCCGAGCCGCCGATGCCCCCCAGCAAGCTGAAGGCTCTGCGTGAGAAATTCAAGGCAGCGCAAGCTGCGGTGGACGTCTTCAATCCGAACACGCTGCTCTCGCCGGAGATCGCGAAGCTCTACGATCATGTGGGCTTCGACCCCAAGACGATGAAGCCGATCCCTGGCGCGGAGAGCGATCCGATCCGCTGGGTTCGGGTGCATCGCCTGCCCGACTACGTCTACTTCGATCACAGCGCCCACATCCATGCCGGTGTGGACTGCCAGAAGTGCCATGGCCCCATCGAGACGATGGGCCGGGTCCGTCAGACCAGCACCCTGTGGATGGGGTGGTGTGTCAACTGCCATCGCGATGCCCATGCCAATGGCGTGAAAGGAAAACCAGCGAAGCCATCCCTCAACTGCACGGCCTGCCACTACTAGCGGGCACCTCAAGTCGCACACCCGAGTCGTTTCCCGAGAAGCCTGGAGTCCACCATGTCGCCGCACCCGCAGAACCGCCAGCCGGACGCCCAGGACGTCTTGCCGTCTGCCGTCCGCGAGTTGGGCGGGCCGAGTGGTGCCGGCGATGCCGTGCGACTCTCGGCCAACCGGCGCGACTTCCTGAAGGTCGCGGGCTTCACCCTCGCCGCCGCGGCGCTGCCGAGTTGCAGCCGTGCCCCGACGCATGAGGCCATCCCGTACATGGAGGGCACGCCAGAGTTCACCCCAGGGAACGCCGCTTGGTACGCAACGCTCTGCGGCGGCTGCTCTGCGGGGTGCGGGATTCTCGCGAAGGTTCGCGAGGGTCGCCCAATCAAGATCGAAGGCAATCCGGAGCACCCGCTCAATGGCCGCGGGAGCGGCCTGGCCGGGGCCTGCGCCGTCGCACAGGCGACGGTCCTCTCGCTCTACGACCGTCAGCGCCTGCGCGGTCCGGTGGCCGCGGGCGCGGCGGCCTCCTGGGAGGCCGTCGACAAGGCAATCCTCGAGAAGCTCGCCACCTTGCGCACTGCGGGCGGCGGCGTGCGTGTGCTCACCGGGACCCTCAGCGGCCCGACGCAGCGCGCAGCGATCGAGTCGTTCGTGGCGGCCTTCCCCGACGGGAAGCACATCATGGTCGATGGGCTCTCGGCCTCCGCGCTCCTCGACGCCCACGACGAACTCTTTGGCGCGCGTGTGCTGCCGCACATGCGTTTCGACCGGGCTAGCGTCATCGCCAGCTTCGACGCCGATTTCCTCGGCACGTGGGTTTCGCCGGTGGAGTTCACGCGCGACTACACCCGAGCGCGCAACCTGAGCGAAGGGACGCCGGCCCGTCACTTCCAGCTGGAGTCGCGCATGTCGCTCACGGGCGCGAGCGCCGACGAGCGCATCGTGCTCGCGCCGGCCGAGCTCGGTGGCGCCCTGGCACACCTGGCCGTTCGGGTCGCGCAGAAGGCCGGGCGGCCGCTCGGATTCCCGGCCGCGAAGGTGACCAAGTCCCTCGGCAAGGCGCTCGCTGGCATTGCCGACGCGCTCTGGACGGCACCGCGCGGAACGTCGTTGGTGGTCTGCGGATCAAACCACCTGACGGATCAGAAGCTGGTCGCGCAGATCAATCACATGCTTGGCAACTATGGCGCGAGCAAGGCCGAGACGACTCTGGATCTCGAGGCCCATTCCAACCAGAAGCTGGGGGACGATCGCGCCGTCCACGCGCTGGTCGAGGAGATCAACGCCGGGAAGGTCGGCGCTCTGTTCGTTGCCGGCTGCAATCCCGTCTACGACCAACCCGAGGCCAAGAGCCTCGCCGCCGCGCTGAAGAAGGTGGGGCTCTTGGTCAGCCTCTCCGAGCGCGTCGACGAGACTTCGGCTGCGGCAGGCTTCGTCTGCCCCGATCACCACGCGCTGGAGAGCTGGAACGATTCCGAGCCGACCGCCGGGACCTTGACGGTCGCGCAGCCGGTGATCCGTCCGCTGGGCGACACCCGGGGCATGGCGCGCAGCTTTGCGGTCTGGTCCGGACAGCAGGCTCCGGCCTCGGACCGCGATCTCATGCGCGCGGCTTGGCAGAAGCACGTGGCCCCGCGGGGGGCAAGCCCGGCGGCCTTCGAGCGCTACTGGAACCAGTCCGTTCACGATGGGCATGCTGCGTCCCCGCGTCTGCGCTCGCGCGCCCAAGCCACGCTGTCCGTGCCGCGCCTCGAGGGATTGGTGCCGTCGCCCGCTGCCGCGCCGCTCACGGCGGGCCGGCTTGCGGTCGTGCTCTACCCGACCGTGGGCATGCTCGACGGTCGTCACGCCCACAACCCGTGGCTGCATGAGCTGCCCGATCCCATCACGAAGGTTGCGTGGGACAACTACGCCGCCCTCGCACCCGCGACCGCCGCACGACTCGGCATCGAGGATGGCGACGTCGTTTCGCTCGAGGCGGGCGGGCGCACGATCGAGCTGCCCGCCTTGATCCAGCCGGGCCAGCACCCCGATGTGGTTGCGGTGCCGCTGGGTTACGGGCGCAAGGGAACCGATCGCTTCGCCGACATTGGTCCTTCCTGGATCGAGTCCGAGCCCACTGTCGCCGAGGGCGGCACCGTCGGTGTGAACGTCAGCTCCCTGCTCGGGCGCGAGGAGGGGCGCATCCGCTACGCCGGACTCGCGGTCGCGCTGCGCAGAACGGGCGCGAAGAAGCCCCTCGCCAGGACACAGATCTACGGGAGCCAGACCGTTCCGCAGCACATCCGGCCCGGCTCGGATCCGCGCCCGGCCGCGCTCTCCCTGACGCTCGCCGAGTACATGCACGAGGAAGCGGGCGGCCACGCCACGCCTGGGCATGCAGCGCAGCCGCTGTGGGACGACGACCATGGCTACGACGGCAACCACTGGGGGTTGGCGATCGACCTGTCGCGCTGCACCGGTTGCTCCGCCTGCGTGATCGCCTGTCAGGCCGAGAACAACATCCCGGTGGTGGGTCGTGACGAAGTCCGCCGCACGCGCGAGATGCACTGGCTGCGAATCGATCGCTACTACGAGGGCGAGGGTGAGGATGTCAGCGTCATCCACCAGCCGATGCTCTGCCAGCAATGCGACAACGCCCCGTGCGAGACGGTCTGCCCGGTGCTCGCGACGATGCACAGCGACGAAGGCCTCAACCAGCAGGTCTACAACCGCTGCGTGGGCACGCGCTACTGCTCGAACAACTGCCCGTACAAGGTGCGCCGCTTCAACTGGTTCAAGTACGAACACGCCGACGAAGTCGAGAATCTCGTGCTCAATCCGGATGTGACCGTCCGCACGCGCGGCGTCATGGAGAAGTGCACGTTCTGCGTCCAGCGCATCCAAGAGAAGAAGATCAAGGCGCGCAACGAAGACCGCGCGCTCCTCGACGGCGAGATCAAGCCGGCGTGTGCGCAGTCGTGCCCCGCGGACGCCATGGTCTTCGGCAACATGAACGACGCCAAGAGTCGGGTGTCGCAGTCCATCGCGGAACGCCGCAGCTACCGCGTGCTCGAGGACCTGGATGTGCGGCCCTCCATCCACTACATGGCCCGAGTCCGCCAGCGGGAGGAGAGGAACAACCGCGATGACTGATCTCGTGTCCCCCATGCCGCCCAGCGGCGTCTCGATCGGGTCGGAGGCTGGCAGTGGCACCGCCCACGGGCACCACGGCCACTACGCCACCCTGCGCGAACCCTTGATCAAGGGAAACAAGTCACTCGCGCAGGTAACGGACGACATCTGCCGCCCGCTCGAGGGCAAGCCCACCCGGCTCTGGTACGTCGGCATCGCAACCTCGGTGACCATGCTCTTGGTGGGCTTCGCGGCCATCGGCTACCAGATGTACATGGGCATCGGTACATGGGGCTTGAACCCCACGGTCGGCTGGGCGTTCGACATCACGAACTTCGTGTTCTGGATCGGCATCGGCCACGCCGGGACGCTCATCTCCGCCGTGCTCTTCCTGTTCCGTCAGCGCTGGCGTACCTCGGTGAATCGCGCTGCGGAGGCGATGACCCTGATCGCCGTGATGTGCGCTGGGATCTTCCCCCTGATCCACATGGGGCGACCCTGGCTCGCGCACTGGGTGTTTCCCCTGCCGAATGTGCGGGGTTCGCTCTGGGTCAACTGGCGATCGCCGCTGCTGTGGGATGTGTTTGCGATCAGCACGTACTTCCTGATCTCGGCGACGTTCTGGTACGTCGGGCTGATTCCCGACTTCGCTACGCTCCGCGATCGAGCCAAGACGAAGATCCGGCGCGCGACCTCGGCCGTTCTCAGCCTTGGTTGGACCGGCTCGGCCAGGCACTGGATGCGCTACGAGCTCGTGTACTTGCTGCTGGCGGGTCTCGCGACGCCGCTGGTCTTCTCGGTCCACACCATCGTCAGCTTCGACTTCGCCACATCCGTGATTCCAGGCTGGCACACGACGATCTTCCCGCCGTACTTCGTGGCCGGCGCGATCTTCTCCGGCCTCGCCATGGTGCTCACGCTGATGTTGGTCGCGCGCAAGGTGATGCGGCTGGAGGACTACATCACGGAGAGCCACGTTGGCTCGATGTGCAAGCTGATCATCGCGATGGGGGGCATCGTCGGCTTGGCGTACATCACCGAGTTCTTCATCGCCATGTACTCGGGCAACCGCTACGAGGAGTTCGTCTTTCTCAATCGTGCGCTGGGTCCGTTCGCTTGGGCGTACTGGATCATGGTCGTCTGCAACATCGTGACGCCGCAGTTGCTGTGGTTCAAGAAGGTCCGCACCAGCATGCTGACCGTGTTCATCCTGTCGCTGTTCATCAACCTCGGCATGTGGTTCGAGCGCTTCACGATCATTGTGACGTCGCTGCATCGCGACTATCTGACGTCGTCGTGGTCCGACTACTCACCAACGTCGATCGAGTTGCTGACGCTGATGGGCAGCTTCGGTCTCTTCTTCACGCTGTTCCTCGTGTTCTGCCGCTTCCTGCCGGCCATCGCCATGGGTGAGGTCAAGGGCATCCTGCCGTACGGGCGCAAGGAGAAGGAGCCGGTCCAATGACGCACCGATTCGTTCTAGGCACGTTCCGATCGGAAGACGACGTCCTTGGCGTCGTGAAGGCCGTGCGCGCGCGGAAGCTGTCGCTACACGATGTGTACACGCCCTACGCGGTCCATGGCCTGGATGAGGCCATGGGCCTGCGCCCGTCAAGGCTCACCTGGGTCTGCTTCCTGGCTGGCGCCGTGGGCTTCGGTCTGACGATGCTCTTTCAGTACTACACCTCCGCGTTTGACTGGCCGTTGAACGTCGGCGGCAAGCCCTACAACTCGCTGCCCGCCTTCATCCCCATTGCCTTCGAAGCGACCGTGCTCTTCGCCGGAATGGCAGTGGTGATCGCGCTCTTCATCCGTTGCGGGCTCTATCCGGGGAAGAAGGCCAAGATCCCCGGCCCGCGTGTGACGAACGATCGCTTTGTTGTCGTGGTCCGCCTCGACAGCGCGGACGCGTCAGCCGAGGACGTGCAGATGTTGATGGAGGGCTTCGGGGTCGAGGCCGTCGATGAGCGCGTCGGGGGGGTCGCCTGATGACTCGTTGGACGCTACTCGAGGCCGTACTCGTCTTGCTGATCCTGGCCGTTGCCACGGTGGGCTTCTTCGGGGAGCCCGACCCACAGAAGCGCAACTTCGTGTTCACGCCGGAGATGCTCGGCGGCCACTCGATGTTGGACGGACCTGCGTACCGACCCCAAGACCCCATGCCGGGAGCCTTGGCTGATACGACCCCCATGCGGCCGCCGCTGGGGTCGATCGCGCGCACGCACCTGCCGCTCGACGGCGGGGACGTCGTCCTCAATGGTTCCGATGCGTGGAAGACGCTTCCCCAGGCGCAGAAGGATGCGTGGGACGGCCTGGGGCCGGACTGGAACTGGGCGACGCTCGATGCGCGGGGGAAGACCCCGATCCTCGAGCGCGGCGCGCACGTGTTCCAGACCTTCTGCGTCGTGTGCCACGGGCCGAGCGGCAAGGGAGACGGCATCATCACGAAGCGTGGCGGGCCGCCGCCCAAGTCCTTCCTCGAGAAGGACCTCCAGGCGATGTCCGACGGACACATGTTTCGGAGCATCACCCATGGCAGCGCAAACATGGCGTCCTACGCCTCACAGGTAGGAAGGGAAGATCGATGGAAGGTGATCCGCTACATCCGGTCGCTGCAGCAGGCACCGTGACGGCGGAGGCCCCTGTGGAGACGCAGGCGGTGACGCGCACGGCCGACTTGCCGGACGGACTCGCGCCCCAGGGGCCGAGCGTCGAGCTTCCCCCCCGCGTGACGCGCGCCCTGCAGGGCGTCTCGATCGTCGGTGCCGTTCTCGTCGTCGTCGGCTTGCTCGTGAGCACCGACCGGACCTGGGCCGCCATGCTCCTCGCGTCGCAGTACGCCCTCGGCATCGGCTTGGCCGGTATCGTGTTCGTCGCGCTCGGCTACGTGACGGGTGCCGGCTGGGCGGTGGCGATCCGGCGTGTCCCGGAGGCCATGGCAGGTTCCTTGCCAGTGGGCGCGCTCGCCGTGGTCGTGGCGCTCGTGGGCCTGCCCTGGCTCTACCACTGGACCCATGTCGACCTGTCTGCCGATCCGATCCTCGAGGCCAAGTCGTGGTGGTTGAACACGGGCGGCTTCGTCGTGCGGGCGGTGCTCTACCTCGCCGTCTGGCTGGGGCTGACACGGGCCATCCGGCGAAACTCCGAGCGCCAGGATGCCACCCACGGGGTCGAGGAGACGCGACGCAACGTCCTCCTTTCGGCTGTCTTCTTGATTGCGTTCGGCTTCACGTTCTCCGCGGCGTCGTTCGACTGGATCATGTCGCTGGAACCGCACTGGTACAGCACGGTCTTCGGCATCTACACCTTCTCCGGGATGTTCACGTGCGGCCTTGCCGTCTTCATCCTCCTGCTGGCCGCGCTCAAGCGCATGGGCAAGCTGGCGGTCCTGCGCGAGAGTCACCTGCACGACCTGGGGCGGCTGCTGTTCGGCTTCGCCACGTTCTGGGGCTACATCTGGTTCTGCCAGTACATGTTGATCTGGTACGGGGCCATCCCCGAGGAGACCGCGTACTACCTGCTCCGTGAGCAAGGCGCGTGGCATGTCCTCTCGGTCATGAACCCGATTGTCAACTGGCTGATCCCGTTCCTGATCCTCCTGCCGCGTCCTGCGAAGCGAAACCTCGGTCTGTTGGTCAAGGTGTGTGTGTTGATCCTCCTCGGCCACTGGCTGGATCTCTTCGTCATGATCAATCCCACGGTCATGGCCGACGGACCGGTGCTCGGCCTCTGGGAGATCGCGCCGTTGATGGTCGCACTGCCATGGGTCGTGCTGGCCACCTTCAAGGCGCTGGGCGGACGCAACCTCGTTCCCGAGGGCGACCCCTACCTCGTTGAGAGCCTGCACCACCACACGTAGGCGAGGCACACTCGGGAGCGCAGCATGCACACGGGTCCCGCCTTGATCGAGCGCGGGCGGCTGAATCCCGGCTACCTGAAGTTGGACCTCTTCTGCCGAGGCCTGCGCCTTGCGAGTGACTGCGATCTCGGCGGCGAGGAGCAGACGCGGCGCGTGCGGGCCGGCTTGGGAAGTGGCCTCGAGCTTTGCATCCAGGGTCGTGGCGGGATCCGTGTCAATGCGCCTGTCACGGAGGCCTTCGCACGCCGCAGTCCCTACGAACTGCATGGACCGCGGGCGGACGGTTCGCACTGGATCACGCATGACGGGAAGGAGGTCGCGAGCGTCCGCGTGCCGCCGCGCCCGAAGTTCTACGACCTCCTGACGTCGTCGGGGAAGCCCATGGGCTCGGTCGGCACGATCCAGGGTACGTACCTCGGCATCTACTTCGGCATGCTCTGCGCGAACTGGAAGGCGCCCGACGACGACGCGTGCCGCTTCTGCGCCGTGGGTACAAACGTCTCCGACGGAGACGATCGCACCGACAAGAGCGCGCGCGACGTCGTCGAGACGGCGCTCGCGGCCCAGCGCGAGCTCGGCGTGACCTTCGTGCACTTGAACGGGGGGTTCGACGACACGCAGCGCTACCTCGAGCGTTTCGGGCCCGTGTTGGAGGCGCTCCGTCAGGAAACCGGGCTGCTGACAGGCCTCCAGTTGCCCCCGCTGCGCCGGCTCGCGAACTACGACGCCGTGCGCGCGTTGGGGGTCAACAACATCTCGCTCTGCTTCGAAGCCTGGAATCCAAGGCGCTTCGCCGAGATCTGCCCCGGGAAGAACCGCCGCGCCGGACTGGCGCGCTACAAGGCTGCGATCGTTCACTGTGTCAAGGGGCCGGGCTTCGACACGACGAATGGCGAGCTGATCGCCGGGCTCGATACGCCCGAGGACTCCATGGCGGCCATCGACTGGCTGACCGGCGTGGGCGCCGTTCCGACGGTCTGCGTGTTTCGTCCGCTCGCGGGTACGCATTACGCGACCCTGCCGCCGCCCGCAACGGAGTCGCTGGTGCCGGTCTTCGCGCATGCCTACCGCCGCTGCATGGCGCACGGTCTGCCGATCGGCGTTGCGCCGAACGTGAAGGTCTCGATCGTGATGAATCCAGAAGAATGCCGCTGGCTGCTTCCGCCCACCGAGCGCGGTCGCTGGCGCTGGCGGCGCGCAAAGCACGCGGCCACGCGCTTGGCCCTCGGCGCGTATGTGCGAGGCCGCGCTCGGCGCGCGGCGCGAGGGCGGGCCGCGTCAGGGTAGACTCCGCCGCATGCTCAGATTCAACAAGAGCACGATGATCGGGCTGTACGCGATGACCGAGCTCGCCGAGGCGGGGGAGGAGGAGGCCCTCACCGTGGCCGAGATCGCGACGCGCTTTCACGCGTCCAAGCACCACCTCGCGAAGGTGCTGCAGCAGCTGGTGCGCGCGAAGCTCGTCGTAGCGACGCGCGGGGCCACCGGCGGCCATCGACTCGCCCGAGACGCCGGCGACATCACCCTGCTGGAGATCGTCGAGGTCTTCGAGGGCCCGCACCAAGAGGATGAGCTCTGCCTCCTGCTCGAGGGCCAGGCCCAGGTGACCGAGCCGTCCGATCGCGTGGTCCGCTGCCGGCTGCATCCTGTGTTCGAAGAACTCGATCAGCAACTGATCGCGACCCTCGGGTCCGTGAGCCTGCGGACCATCCTCAGCCAGTCCAAGGGCTAGTACTAGGCCTCCGAGACACATTTTCGATGCGAGGCCTTGACCTCTCCGAATTAAAGAGGTAAAAAGGTACCGAAATACATCAAGGAGGCCGTGTGCAGTTCCAGGGTTGGGAGATGACCGCTGTGAAGGCCCCGATGCGCGAGGCCGCGCGCTCCGTGGACGGCCTCGGGGACGGTCAGGTTCTCGTCCGCGTGGCCGGCTGCGGCGTCTGCCACACCGATCTTGGGTTTCGGGACGACGGCGTGCCGACGCGCCATCCCCTGCCCCTCATCCTGGGCCACGAGATCAGTGGCACCGTGGTGGAGGCGGGCGTGGGGGCAAAGTCCCTGGTGGGCCAGGACGTCGTCGTACCGGCCGTCATGCCGTGCGGGGTGTGCTCGCAGTGCCTCGCCGGACGCGGCAGCATCTGCCCCAAGCAGATCTTCCCGGGCAACGACATCGACGGGGGCTTCGCGACCCACGTCGTCGTGCCGGCCGCGGGACTCTGCCCGGTGCCGTCCTTGGAAGGCACCGGCGTGGCGTTGACCGATCTCTCCGTCGTCGCCGACGCGGTGACGACGCCCTACCAGTCCATCCTGCGAAGTGGCCTGGCGGCGGGCGATGTCGCGGTGTTCATCGGCATCGGCGGCGTCGGCGGCTTCGGCGTGCAGATCGCGCACGCGCTCGGTGCGTCGGTCGTCGCCATCGATGTCGACGACGAGCGGCTCGAGCGGATGGCGGCGCACGGCGCCGACCTCACCCTCAACGCGGCCGCGCACGATGGCCGCGCCTTGAAGAAGGCCGTCCGTAGCTGGGCGAAGCAAGCGGGGCTGCCCGCCACGGGCTGGAAGATCTTCGAGACCTCGGGTTCGCCAGCCGGACAGACCTCGGCCTTCGAGCTCCTGGTTCACGGTGCCTACCTCGGCGTCGTCGGCTACACGCCGAAGAAGGTCGAGGTCCGCCTGTCGAACCTGATGGCGTTCGATGCGCGCGCCGAGGGCAGCTGGGGCTGCCTCCCGGAGCACTATCCCGCGGTACTGGACCTCGTCCTCGCGGGCCAGGTGGAGATCGCGTCCTTTGTGGAGCGGCGCCCGCTCT
>JAJDEM010000214.1 GCA_029259795.1 Planctomycetota bacterium | reverse complement strand
GCGATCGAGGCGTGTGAGAACCTCAAGCCGCGTCCGGAGAACCAGACGCTCGCGACGATCACGTACCAGAACTACTTCAAGCTCTACGACAAGCTCGGCGGCATGACCGGTACGGCCATGACCGAGGCCGGCGAGTTCTGGCAGATCTACAAGCTCGACGTCGTGGCGATCCCGACGAACCGCCCCCTCATTCGCGAAGAGTACGACGACGAGATCTACGCCAACGAGCCCGACAAGTTCCGCGCGGTCGTCGAGGAGATCGTCCGCATCCAGGCGACCGGCCGCCCGATCCTCGTCGGCACGACGAGCATCGAGAAGTCCGAGCGCCTCAACGCCATGCTCGAGCGCCGCGGCGTCGAGCACGTGGTCCTCAATGCCAAGCAGCACGAGCGCGAGTCGCACATCGTTGCGAACGCCGGTCAGGCGGGCGCGGTCACCATCGCCACCAACATGGCGGGGCGCGGTACCGACATCGTGCTGGGCCCTGGCATCAAGGAGAAGGGCGGCCTGCACATCATCGGCACCGAACGCCACGAGTCGCGTCGTGTCGACAACCAGCTGCGCGGTCGCTCCGGTCGCCAGGGCGATCCCGGCTCCAGCCAGTTCTTCCTCAGCCTGCAAGACGACCTCATGCGCATCTTTGCGCCCGAGTGGGTGACGAAGTTCCTCACCAAGATGGGGCTGAAGGACGGCGAGGCCATCACGCACCCGATGGTCACCAAGGCCATCACCCGTGCGCAGAAGAAGGTCGAGAGCCGCAACTTCGAGATCCGCAAGAACCTCCTCGACTACGACGAGGTGATGGACATCCAGCGCAAGGAGGTCTACGGCCTCCGTGACCGGCTGCTGGGCGGCGATGACGAGCACCTCGTCGATGTGATCACCTCGTTCATCGAGATCATCATCGCCAAGCACGCCGTGGCCTTCTACCAGAGCGAGATCCCGGTCGCGGACCGCGATCCCGACGAGCTCGCCCGTTGGTTCCGCCGGCACTTCGGTGTCGAGTGCGCGGCCTCCGAGATCGACCCCCAGGACGAGGACGGCTCCGTCGCCCGCATGACGCGGATCGCCCACGAGGGCTGGAAGCGACGCGCCTCCGAGGTCGGCGACGAGGACATGCGCTCGCTGGAGCGGTTCCTCTTGCTCAACGCGATCGACACGCGCTGGAAGGACCACCTCCACGCGATGGACGGTCTCAAGACCGGCATCGGCCTGCGCGGCTACGGCCAGCAGGATCCCAAGATCATGTACAAGATCGAGGGCCACCGGATGTTCGACGAGATGCTCGACGGCATCCGTGAGGAGGTCACCGAGCAGTTTCTCAAGGTGCGCTTCTCCGCGGAGGCCGAGGAGCAACTCGGCGATGTCTGGCGCGGCGCCTCCGAGAATGCCTTGCCGGAGCTGACCACGGGCGTGAGCGGCTTTGCCGAGCAGGCAGGGGTGACCGACGGCGCACCCATCGGCTCCACGCCGGAGGCGCGCCCGGAGCCGATCGTTCGGGAGGAGCCGAAGGTCGGCCGCAACGCGCCCTGCCCCTGTGGATCCGGGAAGAAGTACAAGAAGTGCCATGGCACGGCCGGCTAGGGTCCTGCGCTCCGTTCCCTTGCGTGCCAAGCAGTGGACGATGGATGTCCTGTACTCGAGCCTGCTAGCCGTCCTGCCTCTCTACGCCTTGACTCGCATGGCGCGCGACGCCAAGGCGCGCTCCCGCTGGGCGGCCTATCTCCACGACCTCGCCCGCCGCTTCCAGAGCCGCCGCCCGCGGCGCGCGCAGCGTCCCTGCGTCTGGGTCCATGGCGTCTCTGTTGGTGAGGTCAAGGCCGCGGCCCGGCTCATCGAGGAGATCGAGCGCACGATCCCCGATGCCGAAGTCGTCATCTCGGTGACAACCGACACAGGCCACCGTGTCGCGCAGACGCGCTATCCCGATCATCGGATCGAGTTCTACCCTCCCGACTTCTCGTGGGTGGTGAACGACGCGCTCGACTCGCTCCGGCCGGATCTCATCATCTTGGTCGAGAGTGAGTTCTGGCCGAACTTCCTCTTCGCGACCCAGAACCGCGGGATCCCCGTCGCGCTCGTGAACGGGCGGATGAGCGAGCGCTCCGCGGCACGCTTCGAGCGCCTGCCGGAGTTCAGTCGGGCGCTGCTCGGGTGTCTCGAGACGCTCTGCGTGCAGATGCCGCAGTACGCCGAGCGTCTGACCCGCTTGGGAGTGGATCCCGCGCGGCTGTACGTCACGGGGAACATGAAGTTCGACAACATCCCGATCAAGCACCGCCCCGTGCGCAACGATGCGTTTGCGACGTTGGTCGGCGTTGCCGACGGCCTGCCGGTGGTGGTTGCAGGCAGCACGCATCCGGGCGAGGAGCGCGCGCTCGCGGCGATTCATCGGCGGATCGTTGCTGGCGGCGCCGCACACCGGCTCGTGGTTGCGCCGCGGCATCCCGCGCGCGCCGACACCGTCGAGGCCGAGATGCGCCGCGAGGGCGTCCAGGTGGTTCGCCGCAGTCGCTTCGCGGATGGCGAGGGGCCCGGTCCCGATCAGGTCGTCCTTTGGGACACGGTTGGCGAGCTGGAGCGGGTCTACGCCCAGGCGGACTTCGTGTTCGTCGGCGGCTCCCTCGTGCCCCACGGCGGGCAGAACATGATGGAGCCGGCCAGCCTGGGGCGCCCCGTGGTGGTCGGGCCGAAGATCCACAACTTCCGGGGTGAGGTCGAGATGCTGCTGGCCGCGGACGGGCTCGAGCTGGTGCGCGACGCGGACGGCGTCGAGCGCGTCTTGCGGCGCTGGTTGGCCGATCCGCAGCGCGCGGCCGCGCTCGGCGACCGGGCCCGCGCGGCCATCGAGCGCAGCAAGGGCGCCACGGACCGGA